>CAYUVO010000115.1:0-7041 GCA_964448185.1 uncultured Phycisphaeraceae bacterium | reverse complement strand
AAGGCGTCGGCGGAGTTCTAAGCGCCGATATCGCGGTGCCCGACCATGAGCGGGAGCTCGGGTTCTACGCGAAGGTCCTTACAACGGGACCGGCGCCGCTGTGGCGAGACAATCTCACCAATAACCAAGGTACGCCGATCATCGGCTTGGGGGAACGGGTTCCCGAGTACGAGGCACTCCCTCTGCAATGGACGCCGCATTTCCAGGTTTCCGATATCGCCCAGAGCGCTGCTCGAACTGTTGAGCTCGGGGGCCAGGAGCTGATGCATGGCAAAGACGACGACGGGCAGAGTCAGTGGGCGGCACTCATTGACCCCGCTGGCGCTGCGTTCGGCGTCATCCCCGTCGTTGACGACGAATCTTATGGGGCGAGTCAGCTCGAGGGAAATGGTTGCATCGCCTGGCTCTCGCTCATGGTCTCGGACGTTTCGTCGATGAGCGCGTTCTACGAGCAGGTTGTCGGATGGTCGGCGGCCCCTGCCGGCATTGAAGGCGAACGCGAAATGCTGCGACCCGACGGTGTCGCCGCAGCGGAAATCTGCCTAATGAATAACGACAATGAGGGCATCCCTTCCGTCTGGATACTTCATCTACCCGTCGACGATTTCGCGGAGAGTCTTCGACAAGTTCGCGAGGGCGGCGGTGAGGTTGTGAGGGAGGTAACAGGGGCCAGACGCGCCGTCATTCGTGACCCGATCGGTGTCTACCTTGCGTTGCAGGCCAACAAGTGATGCGCAGCGATTTCACAAGCCATAACAGCTGACAAAGCTCCTCCGCCCACACGCTGAATAGTTGTGGTCTTGTTTCGACGGCGAAATCAAACCCCGCGTTTCTGCCTCCCAGAGACCGATGTCGGCCCTGAAGAGTTCAACTGGTGTCCTGTCACCCCGGCTTTTCGAGAGATCAAGCTCTTCGGCGAGTACGTCGAAGGGCTTTCTCATTGTGACCAAAGTGCTTGGGGTCTGGAGGGCGTCATGATTTCATTCTGTCAATCGCTGACGCGATAAATCCCGGTGGCCTGCACGGTCAGCACGTTCTGGTTGGGGCGTGGCGCAACAGTGCCCACAACGATCACCTCGTCAAGGGCGGATAGGCCTTGGATAGCCGAGTTGTTCGCGATTGGCTGGCCGCTCGCATCCACGATCTGGATCGTCGCGGAATTTGTGGCGATGGCTTCGGGTGTCTCGCAGCAGTAGTCCCAGGGGGTGCGGCAGGCATCGTCCGAGAGCTCACCGCAGTAAGGGATCGCCAGGTCTATCACGGTAAAGACGGGGCTTCCCTCGGTGAGCGGCTCCTTCCGGCCACCGATTCGGCCGCGGAGAACAACTTGTTCTCCTTCCGATGCCGACGCCTTGGCATCGGTCACGCTCAGGGCTCCCTCCGGCGCCGAGGAGAGCACCCATGTCGGCGTGCCCGATTCTGCAGCGATTTGGACGGTTGATGTGCCTTCTTCGCACCCGATCAGCATCAGGGTTGAGATCGCAAGGGTTGTGAGCGTAGGGATTGTGAATCTGGACATGTTGTCTCCTGGTTGGAATTGACGTGCGTTCAGAACGATTTAAGCGCCTCTGAAATGGGCAGGCGCAGGCAGTGTACGGCGGGCGGGATGGCACCGACGAAGCCGACGAGCAGGCCGCCGAGTATGCCGATGAGCAGGACCGGGGGGTCGATCGTCAGGGCGAAAGCACCCATTGAGAATTTGACGGCCAGCCCATCGAGCAACAGCACGCCGAGGATTGCCCCGATGAGCACGCCGCAGGAGGCCGCGAAGACAGATTCCTCGACGAGGTTGGCCACGATAGCGAGGCGTGTAAACCCGAGGGCTTGGAGCATGCCGATCTCGCGGACACGAGCGGCGAACGCGGCGTACATCGTGTTGAGTCCGCCCAAGATCCCACCCGAGGCGATCAAGATCGCGGTGACGACGACCATGACACGGATCGGGCCGTAGAACGCCGCGATCGATGCGTAGTAGTCGCGCTCGGGGATCGCGGTGATCTCAAGATCGAGGCGGCTCTTGGCGAACAGGTCGGCGTCGGCGAATGTCGCGTCGTCAAGCGTGACCACGACGCACGAGAGCGAGGCTTGGCGGTTGGTCGCGATCTGAAGATCGGTGAGAGGAATCCAGATCTCGGCGTTCATGACCGTGTTGGGCGCGGTGAAGCGGCCCACGATCATCCAGTCGCGATTATCAAAGTGCAGGGTATTGCCGACATCGAGTCGTTCGTCGGGAACGCCGAGTCGGGTGGCTGCAAATTCGCCGACCATGAGTTCATCGAGCCCCGGCCTCGGTGGGCGCCCCTCGGTTATTTCGACCTCGGGATGGACGAGTAGGGCAACAGGACGGACGCCGCGCATTACTGCCGCAAGGTCCTTTGTGCTCTCGGCGCTCTCTCGCACGGGCAGCGCGGCGTGGATCTCCGGCGAGGCATAGATCACGCCGGCTTGTTGCTTGAGGCCGGGGATGCTCGCGGCCGCGATACCCTCGACCGACGCGTCAATCTGTGACCGCTCGACGCCTTCTTCGCTGCCGGTACCCAGTATCATGATGTTGTTATGGAGCCCAACATCTTGCGTCAGCGTGAGCTGCATGCCGCGGATGAATCCTCCCGAGGCGAGCACCAGCAGCACAACAAGCGACGAGCCGACAAGCGAGGCGGTAAGGCGCACACCGCTGCGGCCGAGGTTGCGAAAGGCGTATTGGAACGGGAGCTGACGCATCGTGAGTCCTTACACGGCCCGGAAACATTCGGCGATCTGACGACGCGAAGCCTGCCAGGCCGGGACGAGGCCGGCGAGCACGCCGATCGCGCTGCAGACAACAAGCCCGGAGGCAAGCAGTCTCGCGTCGGCGACGATGGGGATCGAGGTGCCCTCGACGGAAAGAGCGAAGTTGCCGTAGCGTGCGACCCCGACAGCGAGCGCAGCACCGAGGGCCCCGCCGATGACGGAGAGAATCACGCCCTCGGCCACGATCAGGGCCGCGACAAGCCGTCCCGAGTAGCCCAGGGTCCGGAGCACCGCGTGCTCTGAAATGCGACTCTGCACGCCGAGGATGATGGAGTTGGCCACGAGCGCAAGGACCGCGGCGAGGCACCCAAGCCCGAGCCAGCGGGCAAAGCCGACCAACTCGATAATATCGTCGGCGATTCTGCCGATGAATGCTTTCTCGCCGAAGGTCGCCGTCGGCTCTGGGGCGATGCGAAAGACCTCGTCGATATCGTCGGCAACCCGGTCAAGCATCGATGCGTCCTGTACCTTGACATTGAACTGGGTGACGATGCCGAGCTGGTCTTTGCCGGCGAGTTGCACGAACTCCAGTGCTGTGTACGCGACGTTCTGGTCCTGCGCATTGTCGGAGCGGATGACACCGGCGACGTACGCCGTGATGCCCGCGGCGTCAAAGGTCATGCCGGGGCGGAGTCCGCGGCGCTTTGCAAGCGTCTCGCCGAGCAATGCCGCATCGGTCCGGGTCTTCCATTCCGCGAGCGAGCCGGCGATGATCTCCAACTCGGCACCCCGGTCGGCGATAAAGTCGTCCTTTGGAACACCCCGAAACGTCACCACGTCCAGGCTTGTCCTGCAGTTGGAAACGACGATCTTCATCGGCGTAACGCTGACCACACCATCGACAGACTCGATCCGCCGTTGGTAGTCCTGTGGGAGCTGGCTCGTTGCCGGGCAGTAGCGGTCCTCGCGATAGACCACGAGTGTGGTATCGTTGGCCGTTGCGGTGGTCGCTAGGGTGACGCCCTTGTTCATCGCCTGCACGGCTGTGAATAGGAACATGGCGATGCCGATGCCGGCGATCGTCAGCAGCGAGCGGACGCGGTGGCGGATGACCTGCTTGAGCACGTACGGGATGCAGCGAAGCAGATTCATGCGGTCATCTCCTCGGCCGTGTGCGCCTGATCTTCGACGAGGCGGCCCTTGTTGAGGTGCAGCGTGCGCTTCGCGTAATCGGTGGTCTTGGGGTCGTGGGTTACCATGATAATGGTCTTGCCAAGCTCGCGGTTCAGCTCCTGAAGCAGCGACATCACCGCGTGGGCGGACGGCTTATCAAGATCCCCCGTCGGCTCGTCTGCCACGATGATCGCGGGGTCGGGAACGATCGCCCGGGCGATGGCGACCCGTTGCTCTTGGCCGCCCGAAAGCTGACGCGGGAAGTGGCTCTGGCGGTCGGCGATACCGACCCGCTCAAGGGCCGTCATGATCCGCTGGTGCCGCTCTTGCCGAGACAACGGGTGGAGGAGAAGCGGTAACTCGACATTCTCGTACGCCGTAAGGACCGGGACGAGGTTGTAGAGCTGGAACACATATCCGACTTGCCGCGACCGCCACGCTGCCAGTTTGTTTCGGCTGAGCGTGCCAATGTCGGTGCCTTCGATGACCAGCGACCCGCTGGTGGGTGAGTCGATCCCGGCGATGAGGTTGAGCAGTGTGGTCTTGCCGCTGCCGCTCGGGCCCATCAAGGCAAGAAAATCACTGCGGGGAACGTCCAGGTCGAGCTCGTCGAGCGGGCGGATCGTGGTCTCACCTTTGCGGTACTCGCGGGTGAGTTTCCGGCATTCGATCATGGTCATGAGGGCGATCCTTCGTTGGTCGGGCTGCGGACGACGACAAGCTCGCCTTCCCGGGGCTGCGCGACACCGACCGCGACCAATGCGCCGGGCTGGATGTTTCCAACGATCGTGAGCCAGCTCCCCGATCGTTCGATTACAGCGACCTGGCGTGCGCTGAGCACGCCGCGTCCGTTGCGACGGTTGATCACGATCCACACGCGGGTCGTGACGCCGCCGTCGTCAAGCGCGCCGGCGGGGATCAGAACCCGCGTTCTGCTATCCGGTTGCGTGCCTGTTTGAGAAACTCCGTCACCTCGCGGCGGCAGGAACTTGACCCGCGTGAGCATCTCCGGGCGCAGGGCTGGGTCCGGATCGAGCACCTTCACCTTGAACTGCAGCGTATTCTTCTGCAGGTCGGCCTGGTGCGTCGCTCGCAGTACCACACCTTGGAACACGCGGTCGGGCATCACTTCGACGACCACCTCGCACACCTGACCGACCGAGATATGCGCCGCGTCTGCGAGTGGCACATCGACCCGGACCTGGATCCGGTCCGGGTCGTATATATGCACCAGGTGGGTCGAGTGTGGCGAGTCTGTCATGCGGATCACTTTGTCACCGGGTACTTTTAGCCTGCGCTGAACATACCCGGAGATCGGAGCCCGGATCACCATGCGTTCGCACTCGAGTGCCGCTTCATCACGGATCGCTGAAGCTCGCGCGATGGCAGAATGAGCAAACACTACCATCGCGGCCGCGGTGTTGAGACGCCGCCGATCCTCGATACGCAAATCCAGGTCCCGTTCGGCCGCCCGGAGCTCGGCGCGGCGCCGCTCGGCCCTTGCCGCCAGAATCGGCCCACGGGCCTCGATCGCACTGACCTGGGACCGCTGGGCCGCGGCGCGCTGGTCGGCTGCGATGCGTTCGAGCTCGTTGGCGGCACCCTGCGCGATTGAGCTACCGACGCGGTCGGCCTCCTCTTCAAGCCAGATCAGCGTGGCGCGGGCCGACTCGATAAGCAAAGGCAACTGCGCGATCTCGGCTTCGCTTTCGGCTACCGTGGCACGCCCAGTTTCGACCGCCTGTTCGAGCCTCACCGGCTCCGCCCAAGCATGCTTTGCCGCCTCAAGATCGGCTTGGGACACACTCAGGATCGATTCGGCCTTGGCTAGTTCGGCCTCGGCTCGTCGTAGACTGATCTCAGAGTCCTCGGCCACCAGCCTTGCAACCACCTGGCCCTGCTTGACAAAGTCGCCTTCGAGCACCTCGATACTCTCCACGATGCCGTCGGTGAGGGCCGAGCACGCGACGTAAAACGGCTCGGCTTCGAGCCATCCCGGCGCCTGCACAGTGGGAATTTCGCGTGAGGGCTGTTCTCCGGTTGCCAAGGGCCGAGCAGTAGCAGCGCGGTCGAACACCGCCTGCACCACGGTCACCTCCCGAGCGGGCCGAATGACCGGCCAAGCGCTCCATCCGATCAGCAGGAGCGTGGCTCCCACAACGATTGATGCGATCAAAGCGGCGGCGCGGTGCGGCCGAGGGCCAGCTCGATCACTGGTATAAGAATCCATGAAAGTACCTCCGAGACGAGCATGACCGAGGGCGCAACGGGCGCGCACCTTACCTATGTGGCGATGGTCGAGGGTCTCGGAGGTCGCATCAGGCGGCTGATGTGTGGTGAGCCGCAGGCTCCCTGCGGATAGGGGCCGATGCATGCAGACCCAAGCCGAGGCGGGATGCTCTTCATACCGACGAACTCGGCCGCCAAGGTCTTCGAGAGGCTGCAGCATGACAGGTGACAGCCACACCCGTCATTGGGTTCATTTTTCTGGTCGCGAGGCAACCCGTTCAGATCGTTCTGCCCGTCCTCGACGCCGCAGCACGAGGATGCTGCATCGTTTTCCCCTCGAACTGACGACTCGATATTGTTCGTGACCGACCAATCACAGCTTTCCAGCGCGAACATTCGCAGCGGAATGATCACGAAGCTGAGAGCGAGCAGAATGGTCACAAGTCGAAGCACCATGCAAGTATATCGGCACGACCGGTCAATTTTTTCAAGCTCTTTAAAAGTTCTTGGCTGCGTCCAATATCGAACTGCGTAGCCCAAGCCACCCAAGCAATTGCAAAGCATCGGGTTTCCAGTGAGCAGAGGCGTCTCCGCCGCACTGACGACCGAAGCCGATCAATGGTTTACAGAGAGATCAGAAGCCGCGTTTCCAAGCTCCAAGAGCCGACCTGGCCCACAAAGAGTTCAACTGGTGTCCTGTTGTCAAGGAACCCCATCTCTCTTACGACAGGGCGTGCAACCCCAAGTTTGAACTGCCCACGCAGGCAGGAAGTGCCAGATCGATGGGAGTCTGCTTCTGCCCGTTGCAGGAGCGACTGAAGCCACATGTGTGTACTCTTGCGGTATGCGCCACACGATCAAGACGTGCTTCCTTGTCACGACTGCCGCGATCCTATGCTGCGGCTGCCA
>CAYUVO010000114.1:0-7130 GCA_964448185.1 uncultured Phycisphaeraceae bacterium | reverse complement strand
GTGCGTCCGGCGGAAAACTCTCGCAGCGCAACGCTGATCGCGGCTTCGCTCTTTGAGTCGATCATGCTGGTGGCTTCATCGAGCAGCAGGATCGCCGGATCTCGGAGCATGGCCCTTGCGATAGCGAGGCGTTGGCGCTGCCCGCCGCTGAGCCCGCTGCCGCGTTCACCGATCTTGCTTTTGTATCCCTCGGGAAGGACGCGAACGAACTCATCGGCGCGCGCGCGGGAGGCCGCTTGTTTGATTGCTTCGTCGCTGGCTCCCCAACTGCCATAGGCGATGTTGTCGGCGATGGTGCCCTCAAAGAGCACGGTTTCCTGCGTGACCACGCCGATTTGGCGGCGGAGCGACCGCACGCGGTGTTGGCAAATATCTTTGCCGTCGATCAGCACGCGGCCTTTGGTGGGCTCCATGAGTCTTGGGAGCAGCGAGAGGAAGGTGGATTTGCCCGAGCCGTTGGGACCGACGATCGCAACGGTCTGCCCGGCGGTGATGGTCAGGTTGATGTCGCGCAGGGCGGGTGTTTGTGCGCCGGGATAGGTAAAGCTCACGCCCTCGAAGCTGATTGACTCCGCGTGGCGAGCCAACATTGGCAAAGCCCGTTCAAGCCCCGGTTCGGGCGCTGCGTCGAGCAGTTCTTTGACGCGGACCGCAGCGGCGGCTGAGCCCTGAATCTCGTTGACCAACCCGGTGACGGGCCTCAGCGAGGCTCCCGCAACGCCCAACGCGATCAGAGCGCCGATGAAGTGTTCGGGTTTCATCTCGCCATCGAGGATGGCTTTGGCAGCAATGAGTGACATCAGCGAGACCGCGAGCAGAGTGAGCATCTCGAAGAGCGGGCTCGAAAGGGCGCGCGCCAGGCGAACCTTGAGCAGCTCTTTGGTCAGCAGCTTATTGATGCGTGCGAACCGACCGGTTTCGTACCGCTCGGCGTTCGAGATCTTGACCACCCGATGGCCCTGGAGGGCTTCGGTTGCCGATGCGTACAGCTTGGCCTGGTGTTCGAGCGCGGTTCGGCTCGCGCGACGGACCCGCTTGGCAAGCTTGCGAATCACGGTGTACAGAATCGGAGCGGTCACGAGTGTAATCATCGTGAGTTTTGGCTCGATGATGAACGCTGCGATCAGTGCGATCACGCCTTTACTAATCTGCGAGAGCGCCTTGCTCAAAAGCACCGCGAGCCCGGTGCCCACCGCAGCGGTGTCGTTGACCACTCGGCTCACGGTATCGGTCGCGTTGAGACTCACCGGTCCCAACACCGGAGTTCGCAGCACGGCTCGGTAGGTGGACCGCCGAAGCTCCTCTAGCGTTTTATAGACAACCGACAGCGAGAAGTATTGGTGGAGAAAGTTCGCGGTCCCACCCGCGATCGTCAGCACGCCCAGCCCGGCCATGAGCACCCACACGGCGGTGTACGGCTTAGGCGGGAGCTTGTCGATCGTCGCCTGCGAGATGCGGATACCCGAGAGCCACTCGGGGACTTTCTCGTTGAAATCGATCGCCAGCCCGGGCAGGCCACCATGTCCGCTCTCGCCCTCGCGTTCGAGGATATTCTGCAACAATGGACCGATCGCCACGAGCCCGGCGCCGATCCCGCCCGCCGACAGAATCGCAAAGGTCACCGCTGCCATGATCGACAACCGGTGACGCAACATCCGACGTGCAAATGACCAGAACGCATCCATAAGAGCGACGATCGTACACGGCCCATCCCCCCCTAGCCCAGAACCCCGATGCCGCATCCCACCCCCCCCCACACCCCAACCGTCACCATCGTGATCCCGTGTTTCAATCACGGCAGGTTCATCGCCCAAGCGGTCGCATCGTGCCTCGCGCAGGTCGATGCGGATGTACGGGTCGTGATTGTTGACGATGGGTCAGATGACGGCACCACCGCCCAGCTCTGCGACGCCCAGACCGGTGAGAGAGTCACGGTTATCCATCAGGCCAATCGTGGCTTGCCCGCTGCACGCAATCGCGGGGCTGCCGAGGTGACGGGGGGTGAAGGGGGCGAGGGCGAGGTGGCGAGCGAGTTCATTGCGTTCCTCGATGCCGACGACTGGATCGAGCCGACCTTTGTTTCCAAGCTCGCCCGTGCGATCCGCGAGGCCGACGCCCCGGAGGTCTCGCACGCCTACTGCCAGGAACAGCTCGTCGAGCTGGGCGAGGGCGTCTGGCGCGTGCCCGAGTGGGACGCAGAGCTGATGCTCATCACCAACCTGCACCCGGTCACCGCGCTGCTGCGGCGGGAGTGCTTCGAGCAACTCGGCGGGTTCGATGAAACCATGACGCGGGGCTACGAGGACTGGGAGCTTTGGATCAGGTGCGTCGAACGAGGCTGGCGCGGGGTGCGGGTACGCGAGCCGTTGTTCGTGTGGCGTCGGCATTCAGAAATCACGATGGTCATCGAAGCGGTCTCGCGGCATGAGGAGCTCGTCGCGTCGATCATCGAACGACACCGCGCGTTGTACGAGTCACGATTCGAGGCGCTGTACGCGCGGTGCAACTCGATGCTCCGCCGGTTTGATTGCAACTGGCTCGATGAATCGGGCGATCCGATCTCGCTGCGACATTTAAAAGATGCGCACGCGAGCATCCCGGTGCTCTACGAACAACTCGCGGCTGCCAGAGAGGAACGCGATGCGTGGCGCACGAAGGCTGAGGCTTCTGACGCCGCCTATCAACAGCTTCACGCCGACTATGAACGCATGACCGTGATCCGGCTGCACCACCGGGTGCACGGGGTGATTCGTGCTCTGCCCGGGCCGGTGCGGGCGATCGTCGGCTTTCCGGTCCGTGTGCTCCGAGGTCTTGCGGGCACACGATCCAGCACGGACAACCAGCCGTGAGCACTACTGAATCGCTACGACATATCAGAGTCATCGTGCCCTGCTTTGATCGGCCAGACGATCTTGCTGTGCTGCTCGATGACCTCGCAGCAATCGACACCGACGGGCTCGATGTTCGAGTGCTGGTGATCGACAACGGATCACGAGAGCCGTTGTGCGCACCTGAGCAGCACCTGCTCGATGTTCGAGTGCTCCGGCTCTCGATCAACACGGGCGGCAGCGGTGGGTTCAACGCGGGCATGGCGCACGCACTGCTCGCAGAAAGCAACGATTCTAACGCCACTCCTGACCTGCTCTGGCTCGTTGATTCCGATGCGCGGGTCGAACCGGACACGTTGCGTGAACTTGTTGCATCACTCGATCGGCATGAAGATCTCTTCGCGGTTGGACCCGTATTGTGCGACCCAGAAAGCGGCGAGGTTCACGAAGCGGGCGGCAGAGTCAATCCCGCCACCGGCGTGATGACGCCGGTCATGACCACTGCGCCTGATGAACTGATCCGATGCGACTACGCCGCCGCGTGCTGCTTGCTGGTGCGAGCTGAAGCTGTACGCATGGGAGGTGTGTTCCCGCCGATCTTTCTCAATGGCGACGACTCGGCGTGGTGCATCCGATTGGCGAAAGCCACGGGCAAGATAGTGGGTGTTGAGCCCCGAGCGCGGGCGGCCCACCCACGATTCGATGGGTTCCCGACGTTTGCCCGGTACTACGGCGCGCGCAACGCCTTTGAGCCGATGGCTGCGTTAGGACTCGGGGCCTGGGCACGATTTCGCAGAGGCATGATCGAAGCTTTCCGCGCTACGAACCTGTCGATGACCGGCAGGCGTGACCTCGCAGAGTTGCATCTCGCGGGAATGCGTGATGCTGCGCGCGGGCGGGTGCTTGGACAAGGACAGCCTCCGAAGTATGAGCCGTTCGCAGAGTTGCCCAGTAACGCGAAAGCACTGCCTCGGCTCGAACCATCCGGCTCTGCCAAACAAGCGTTCATGGGCTTACTCCGCCGCGCTGTGCTGGGACCACCGATGGCATGTGCAATCACACCCGCCAAAGGGCATTTTTCGACTTGGCTGTGCGCGCAAACGGTGTACCTTGAACACAACGGCAAAGCGGTCAAGCGGACGATCAAACGCTCGCATGTCATCGCTTCGTCGCTGTGGGTGTTGGCGAGGGGCGAGATTCTCGCTGCGAGAATCGCACTGTTTCCGCCGAAGAATACTGAGCTCTTGCCCGCCGAGGTAGCGTTGGCGTGTGCGCCGATCGAGTCGGTTCTCCAGACGCCAACCCCGAGCCTCAGCGTGATCGTGCTCAGCTACAACCGCAAAGCCGCGTTGCTCGAAACGCTCTCGCAGCTCGCTGCGGGTGACACGACGCGCGACGCCGAGATCATTGTCGTTGACAACGCTTCAACCGATGGATCGGCGGATGCGGTACGCGAGCAATATCCGCAAGCCCGGGTCATCGCGAACGAACGCAACGAGTTGATCGAGGGGTTCAACATCGGATGTCGCGCCGCGAACGGCGAGCTTGTGCTGATCCTCGACGACGATGCGCGGCCCGATCAAACCAGTTTGCAACAAGCGATCGATGTGCTCGCCGATCGACCCGAGCTGGGAGCTGCGACGCTTCACCCAGTGCATCCGTCGACGGGTGTTGGCGAGTGGCCATTTGTCAAGTCGGTGCGATCCCGCGTAGATGATTGGCCCGTGATGGGGTGTTGTAATCTTGTGCGTCGAGAGCTATGGCTTGCGCTTGGTGGGTATGACGCCCGGTTAGGTCTCTACCGCAACGATGTGGACTTTGCGATGCGTGTGCTCAGCGCTGGTAGAGGCGTAGCGTTTGATCCTCGCTGGGAGTGTGCGCACGACTCGCCCGCAGCAGCGAGCAAAAGCGTGCGATGGTGCGAGCAGGCTACACGCAACTGGATCTGGGTATGCCGACGCCATGGCGGCATGCGTCGGGGCGCGTTCGCCGCCTGTCTCGGCTGGGCAACGGCGCACAAACATGCAGGGCTCCGGCTGCGCGCACAGCTTGCGGTGCTGCGAGGAGCTGCTCGCGGCTGGACGAGCCTCCCGAAGATGCCCGCGTGGTGGAAACGCGATGACCGAGTGCTCACTCGACTGATAGAGCTACGCCTTGGGAGAAGTATGCGTAGCGATCAACTCAAGAAGTGAACGCCATTCCGCATACCGGTACGGCACGCCGAAGCGTTCATGTATCGCGCGGATCTGTTCGAGCCCGTGCTCGGTGAGCTCGTGTTGCCACGCTTGGGCTGAGCGATCGCAGAAATAGATCCGGCATCCGAGTGGTCGTGCATCGCGCTGGCCACAGAGATGCCCGGCCTGGAACGGGCAGCCTCCAACGGTGAACGCTGTGCGCACATCGGCGGATGTAGCGGGCTTGGTTGCGTGGTGCTGGGCGAACGCGGCTTCAAGCCCGGTGACATAGAGCCGATGACCTGTTGCCTCGAAGTGGCAGCATCTCCCCGAGGCCCAGCATGCCGGGCTGCGCGCGTTGATCTGCGTTGCGGCATCGTCGTAGACCGCGCGCAATGCCTCGTCAATCTCGGGCGTGCGCACAGCAACCATCCACTGCGCAGCGAGCTCGGCATCGCTCAGAGAATTGCTCTCACCATCAACACTCACAGCGGATCGTTCTTGCGGATGATGCGGATTTCGTCGGGCGGATACAGCCTGCCGTGATCGAGTCCGGGGCAATCGGCGGAGGCTTTGACCCAGTTTCGGCGCGAGCGTGTGAGCTCTCGCCAGAAGGGCCACGCTCGGCATTGCGACGGGCGGTCTTCGTATACGCCGCAGACAGCGCGGCCTGGCACGGTCTTGCGATCGAGGAACACACAGTCGAGTCCGTGCGGCGAGACCCGTTCATTGAGCGATGGTCCGCGGCTTGTGGGATGGGTGTAGTCTCGCACAAACTGTTCGCGCGGCATCTCAAGGCGCTTGGCCAGTGCGTTGATCTCGTCGTCGTTCAACAGCACGACCCCCGGGCTGCCCGAGCAGCAGTTGCCGCACTGCGTGCACCCGAACCGCAGGCCGATCTCGCCGGTGTCGGGGTTTGGTCGATCGAACCATTCTGTCTGTGCTTCGGCGCTCACCGTTGTCAGGCCTCTTGAGTGCGTTGAAGAATGACAAGGGTCTGGTCGTCGTCACGATCGAGACGCTGCGTGTGTTCGTAGAGCGCTTGATGAACGGAATCGATGATGTGTTCGGGCTTGCAATCGCACCCCATGAGCGCGTGATCGAGCCGGTCGATGCCGAAGAGTTCTCTCTTTGAGTTGAACGCTTCGGTGATGCCGTCGGTGTAGAGCACGAGCGTGTCGCCGGGGTTGAGTTTGACGCTTTCGTGCTTGAAATCAAGGGTTTCGAGCACTCCCAGGGGGAGGGTCGAGGCGCCGTCGAGATCTATGAGTGTGCCGGACGCGGTCTTGATTTTGGGCGGGTTGTGCCCGGCACGAACATACGAGAACACCGAGGTTGCGGGGTCGTAGAATCCGAACACAGCGGTGACGAATCGGCCTTCGATGCTCGATGCGACAAGCTGGCTGTTGGTGTAGCGAACGATGCCTTCGAGGGAGTGTTCGCCCTGGTAGCTATGAACGATCGCGTGGAGCATCGCCATCACCGCAGCGGCTGCGGCGCCGTGACCCGCGACGTCGGCGATAAGAATCCCCCATTTGCCCTCGGGCAAGGGAACGAAATCGTAGTAGTCGCCCCCGGCCTCGTCGCTCGTCAGGTAGCTCGCGGCGAGCCGAAGGCCGGGGATATTCGGGAGCGTGGTCGGCAACAATGCTCGCTGCACACTGGCGAGCTCGTCGAGTTGCTGCTGGAGCTTGGTTTTGAGCGTCGCCTCGCGCTGGACCGCGATGAGGTTGCGGGTGATGCTCCCGATGAGATTCGCTTGCAACACATGATCGGAGAGATCGTCTTCAGAGAAGCCGCGGGGATCGGTCTTGAACTGAAGATTCCAGTTCAACGGCTTGCCCGCATCAAACAACGGAGTCGCTACCGCGCTGCGCATGTCCGCGAGGCGATCACCGATCACCGGATCGTCCTCAAGCTGGAGATCATGGAACACCTGCGGCCTGCCGTCACGGATGAGATCCGCTAGGAATCCCTCCGAGTGCGCGGGCATCGTGTTCCAGTTTGCCCACGGATCGGGCAGACGAATCGTCGTTGAAAAATCAAGCTCCTCGCGGCGGATGCTGCGAGTGATCTTGTATTGGCCCGAAGGCAGGCCGCGAATAGAAAGCGAGACGAGCGCGTCGAT
>CAYUVO010000113.1:0-7166 GCA_964448185.1 uncultured Phycisphaeraceae bacterium | reverse complement strand
CAAAGGGCTTCGATGGAGCCGCGCGTTGCTTTGACGGAGCATTGCGTCCATGCGACGGAGCATCAAAGGGCTTTGATGGAGCTGCGCGTTGCTTTGACGGAGCATCAAAGGGCTTTGATGGAGCCGCGCGCTGCTTTGACGGAGCATCAAATGGCTTCAACAGAGCATCGAAAGCATGTAAGAGAGCGTCGCAGGGAGGTTATCTAAGGTTACTGGGCGTTAGCAGCGCAAGAAGTGCCCAGAAGAACGCAGGCCCGGCGCGCGAGCTACCGGATAACTTGTCTTTGAACACAGGCCCGGCGCGCGAGCTACCGGACAACTTGTCTTTGAACACAGGCCCGGCGCGCGAGCCAACAGAACCCGAGGCTGCTTACGTCTGGAGGACGCCGGTGGCGAAGCTCGGTGAGTAGTCCCAGCCGCTCGCGGCCTCCAACGCCGCGATGAGTTCCTCGCGGGTGCGGTGGGGTTCGATGATCCGGTCCAGCCAGCCTCTGGCAGCCCCGTGGCGGATGTCCTGCTGCTCGTCGTAGCTTGCGCGCACAGCGTCAAGAATCTGCTTTTGTGTTTCGGGGTCGATCTCTTCGCCCTTGCGCTGGCGGCTGCGTTCTTCGATCATCGCGAGCGTCCCGCTGGCTTGAGCAGCGCCCATGACAGCGCAGCGACTCCCGGGCCACGCGAGCGTCATAAACGGGTTGAACGCACGCCCGCACATCGCGTAGTTTCCTGCGCCGTACGACCCGCCCATGATGACGACGATCTTGGGCACGACGCAGTTGCTCATCGCGTTGACCATCTTGGCACCGGCACGGATGATCCCGCCGTGCTCGCTGTCGCGGCCGACCATAAACCCGGTCGTGTCGTGCAAGAACACAAGCGGGATCTTGCGCTGATTGCAATCCATGATGAACCGCGCGGCCTTGTCCGCCGCGTCGTCGTAGATCACGCGGGGCATGTTGGTCGAACTCGTCGGACCGCTCTTTCCTCCAGCCCCCCCCGCCCCCATACCAGCCAGCTTGCGCTGCGTGAGCATGCACTGGTTGGCGACGATGCCCACGGGCGCAGCGCCAAGGTTCGCGTAGCCGCAGACGATGGATTGGCCGAAATCAGCCTTGTATTCGTCGAAGTCGGGGCCGAGCGATTCGTGTCCCTCAGCGTTGGGCAGCGTGCGTGCATCGACGAGGCACGCGATGATCTCGCGGACGTCGTATTGCTGGCCGGGCAGATCGGTGAAGATGTCGTAGACGTCATTGGCGTCGCGCGTGGGGTGGGGCGCGGTAGTTGCAGGCTGTATGGTGAAAGCGAGGGGGGCGGGATACTTCTTGACGAGTTCGCGCACGCGGGTGATGCACGCTGGGTCGTCGGGTTCTTTGAAGTCGATGGTGCCGCTGATCTCTGCGTGCATGGCGGCCCCGCCGAGAGTCTCGTCATCGACCTCTTGTCCGATAGCGGCCTTGACCAGCGCGGGACCCGCGAGATAGAGCCCGCTGCCCTCGGTCATCAGCAGCGTGTCGCAAAGAACCGGCAAATAGCCGCCGCCGGCGACGCAGTTGCCCATGATCGCCGAGATCTGCGGGATGCCCGCCGCCGAGAGCACGCTGTTGAGGTAGAAGATGCGGCCAAAGTCGTCGGTGTCCGGGAACACATCTTCTTGTAACGGCAAGAACACGCCCGCCGAATCAACGAGATAGATCAGGGGCAGCCTGGCCATGCGCGCGATGCTCTGGGCACGAATAATCTTCTTGCACGTCATCGGGAAGAACGCCCCGGCCTTGACCGTGGCGTCATTGGCGATGACCATGTGGCTTCGGCCCTGCACCGTGCCCACACCGGTGACCACGCCCGCAGCGGGGGCTCCGCCGTACTCGGCGTACATGCCGAACGCGGACCAGAGGCCGAGTTCCTGGAAGAAGGAGCCGGGGTCGATCAAGGCGTCGATGCGCTCGCGGGCGGTGAGGCGGTCTTTGGCGTGCTGACGAGCGATGGCCTTGTCGCCCCCGCCCTTGCGGATGGTGGCTTCTTGCTTGTCGAACTCGCTTACGGCGAGGCGTAGGGGGTTGTCTTGGTCGGTCATGCCCTGACGGTAGCAGTGATGTCCGTCAACCGTTTGGATCGAAGCTCATGAAATCTTCGTAGACAGCCGTACACCGTTCGAGCAGATCGGGCTGTTTGTCCTTGGTGAGTTGTGCCGCCACTGCTTGCTGGAGCGACTCGGCATAGGCGTAGTCGTCCATCGATGAGCTTGTGCGTCGGCTGCCCGTGCGGTACGCATCCTCAAAGGCCCTTTCATGAACGAAGGTGATGACACCTGTGACGTAGTCGATCTCAACTTGATCGTTGCACGCTGATGCGTACACGCTGATCATGGCGTCGCGGTACTCCACCGAAGACTCACCCTTTTTAGAGTACTGCCAAGCGGTGAGTCCACCCGCGATGATGAGTGCGAAGATGATGCCGCCGATCTTTTCCATGACCATGACTCCCTGCTGATCGTGTATGAATCCAAGGTTTCTTGCAACGAACAAGAGACTACCACAGCTTGGGGCAACAACACAACCCTGTTTCTCTCATTGCAGTACAATGCAAGCAAATATCGCTCAGCGGTAGTAATCGCCGTCATCCCAGAACTCGAGCGTGGTGGTGATGTCTTGGGTGACGATATCGGCGTGCCCGTCGTGGAAGAGCACGTTCATGCCGTTGCCGTGACGTATGGGGTCGATGCGGCGGGTGAACCCGGTGCCGAGGACGGATGATGACCGCCAGAGATCGTAGAAGATGCTCAGGCGTTCGTTGGTGGTGTTGGCTCGGTAGTTGCGTCGGAAGTTGATCCCGGTGGTGTCGAGTGTGTATTCGCCGAGGTAGGGCACTTTGGAAGAGAACGCGATCTGCGTGAGCCGGGTGGGAGGCTTGGAGGCGTTGAGCCCGGTGGCGAGCTGACCGGGAGCGCGGAACTGCAAGCCGTTGATGACGTAGTGGACCTGGTGTCCCTCGACGAGACCGGCCTCTCGATGCTCGACCGAGAATTTCTCGAACCCTCGGCTCGGGCAGTGGTACATCTCGGCGCGTGTGTAGAGATCGTTGACGCCGCGCTCGGCGTTGTCGGTGTCGACGTAGGGTCGCAGCAGTTCGGTCCAGCCGATATCGAGGGTTTCGTTGGAGCCGCCCGCTTCTCGTGGGACTACGTCGTCGTAGTCGTTGGCGTACATCATCAAACCTGTGCCGGTCTGGCGGAGGTTTGAGAGACACACGATGCGTCGGCCCGCCTCGCGAGCCTTGCCTAGCGCGGGCAGCAGGATCCCGATGAGCAGCGCGATGATCGCGATGACGACGAGCAGTTCGATGAGCGTGAACGCTCGGTGCGAACGGGTCAGAGCCGAGTGGCTGAAGTTCATGGTTCCAGTATCAACATCTTTGGCCGCGGGTCAAGGCAGACTCTCGTCGCGAGTGGAATCCCTGTGTGGCGAGGTCTTGAGGCCCTCATAGCTGGACATGGTGTAAGCTGGTGTGATGATAACAACGACCTCCTTGTCCAGAATCGTCGCGTCGCTCATGGTCGCAGGCTGTCTGTTTGCGGTGCCTCATGCAATCGCCCAGAAAGACGACACGCCCGACGACCGCTTTGTTGTGTTCCCCGAGACCGCTGCCTACCGCTTGCACACCATGAAACTTGGCGGCAAGACGATCGACTACCTCTCGACCGCGGGCACCATCACGCTGTTCAACGACGGCAAGAACGACGCCACCGCCAACGTCTTCTATGTGAGCTATCGCAAGTACGATTCTCTGCGTGGTGCTGCCGCTATCGAAGCGTTGGCCAAAGCAACACTCAGCGAAGACCAGCAAGCCGAGCTTGAGCGACTTGATAGCACCAACGGGCAGAAGTCTGTGACCCTCGCACGCATCGAGAAGCTGCTCGAAGCGGGTGCTGCGATCGAAGACGTGCTCGTGCTGCCGGATCCAACCAAGCGCCCGATCTCGTTCAGCTTCAACGGCGGCCCCGGTTCGAGTTCGGTGTGGCTCCACCTGGGCATCTTCGGACCCAAACGCATCGACTACGCCGACGCGATGGGTCGCCCAGGCCCGCCGCCCTACAAGCTCGTGGACAACGAATCGTCGCTGATGGGCGAGACCGATTGGGTCTTCATCGACCCGGTATCTACGGGCTATTCACGCACCGAAGGCGACACGCCCGGCTCCAAGTTTCACGGCGTCGAACAAGACATCGCCTCCGTCGGTGAGTTCATCAGGCGTTTCCTTACGACCGAAGAACGCTGGGCGAGCCCCAAGTTTATCGCGGGCGAAAGCTACGGGACCACCCGCGCAGCGGGCCTCGCCGATCACCTCCATGAACGCCACGGCATCACGCTCAACGGCGTCGTGCTGATTTCAGCGGTGCTCGATTTCGCCACCATCCGGTTCAATGTGGGGCACGACCTGCCGTACGTTCTGTTCTTGCCGTCGTACACCGCGACGGCGCACCATCACGGCAAGTTGTCGCCCGCTTTGCAAGCGTTGCCGTTCGAGCGAGTGCTCGATCAGGCTGAGGCGTTCGCGGGCGGGGAGTATGCCTCGGCATTGTTCAAGGGCACCTCGCTCACCGAGGCGGAGTTCAACGCGGTCGCCGATCGCATGGCCGAACTCACCGGTTTGTCTCCCGAATACGTCAGGCGTGCCAAGCTCCGTGTCAACCAGTCCCGTTTCGGCAAAGAGCTCTTGCGCGAGAACGGAGGCCAAACCGTGGGCAGGTTTGATTCACGCTTTACCGGGATCGACCGTGACGACGCGGGCGAACGCTACAGCTACGACGCTTCGTATGCGGCCATCCGGGCGATCTATACGCAGACGCTCAATGATTATCTTCGCCGCGAGCTTGGGTATGAGAGCGATCTGAGCTACGAGATTCTCACGGGCCGCGTCCATCCGTGGGACTACGGCAGCGCGGGCAACAACCGCTTTGTGAACACCGCCGATCGCCTGCGTGACGTGATGCAGCAGCAGCCGCACATGAAGCTGTTCGTCGGATCGGGGCGGTTTGATCTGGCGACGCCTTACTACGCGACGGAGTATGTCATCAACCACATGATGCTTCGGGAGAATGTGCTGTCGAACGTTTCGTTGTTCGACTACGACGCGGGGCACATGATGTATCTCAACAAGCCCGATCTTGAGAAGCTCAGCCGCGACCTCAAGGCGTGGTATGCCGAGGCGTTGGGCGACTAACGCTTGCTGAACGATTCGTTCTGTGCCACTGACACCCGTCTTCGGGGTCAGTGTTGTCTCACGGAATCGACACTGTGTATGGATGTTTCTAGGGAGAGGTCTCGACAAGGTTTGCGTAGATAAACAGGGGCTCTTACTGGGGTGTCAGAGCCAAAATATAGGTAAAACACCTTGTGTCGCCTGAATGGTGAGGTACGTTTCTCTCGACCCTTTGTTTGGCCGAGCTATCGGCCTGTTCATGTCACGAACACGCACTGAGTGAGAGAGAGAACCATGAAGAGAGCACCCCTTATCCTCGCAGCTATTGCCGTCGTCGCCATCCCCGCCTCGGCCGATCTGGTCGCCATCAGCGGCGGCGGGATCATCCACAACAACCCCGACCCCAACTTCCCCATGCCCAACATGATCGAAGCCAACGTGGTTCAGGGCATCAATGAAAAACAGGGTCTCGTTCTCGGAGAGGACCTCTCCATCGAGGACCTCGAAGACATCATCGGCGTGGTCGATCTTGCTCAGGGAACCCTCGTCAGCAGCCACTTGCTTGCCTTTGACCCCACAACTACTCAAACTGTCAGCGACATCCTCATCGAGTTTGATCGTGAAGTCCTCGCGGTCATCACACGCGACGGCACGCTGTTCGACACGCACGGCCTCTTCGGGCTCGAATCGCTCAACTATCCCGGGTTCGTCAATCTCTACGGCTTTGAAGCCGGCTCCGAAACCTTCTCCGTCGATGGCAACACCGTGACTTTCAGCGGCGGAGCGAGAAACCCCGGCGATTACTTCCGGGTCCTCACCGTTCCCGCGCCGACCTCGGCAGCAATGCTCGCGATTGGTGGATTGGCCGCGACCCGGCGCCGCAGAAGCTGATCGCACGCAATAACAAGATTTCTCGATCAACCGCTGGTAGCCCGGCGGTTGTTTTTTGCCAGCTACATACTGCCCGTAGTACAGGGATGAAAGTTATCCACAATCTCGCCCCGTTCAGAACCCGCACGTTGACGGGTTGTTCGGGTGTTGGTATAGTCTTCGTGCCGGGCTCGCGACCGCCGCCGCCCCCGGTACGAGAGATGGGCGTTCGCTCTTTCCGTTTCGCGTCGGGACCGGCGTTGGGTTGGGTCGGCTAGCTCCCGATGGACCAAACGCAGCAAGAAAGGCAGGCCAGTCATGGCTTTTCGCTCGAAATCCGCTTCGGCTCGTTCGTCGTCCGCTCGCACCTCCAGCGCGCCCGTAGCCCCGAGCATCGAGCTCAACCTCGAAGATTCATCCAAACAACAAGCCCTCCGCAACGCTGTAGGCCAGATCGAAAAAGCCTTCGGCACCGGCGCGATCATGAAGCTGGACGAAGACGCGTATCTCGCGATCCCGGGCATCTCGACCGGGGCGCTCTCGCTCGATCTGGCGCTCGGTGGCCGGGGGATTCCCAGAGGCCGGATCGTCGAGATCTTCGGCCCAGAATCCAGCGGCAAAACCACCCTCGCGCTGACCATCGCAGCACATGCGCAAAAAGACGGCGGCGTGGCGGCCTTCATCGACGCCGAGCATGCGCTCGATCCGACCTGGGCCAAGCTCCTCGGGGTCAACATCGACGAGCTGCTTGTCAGCCAGCCCGACTCGGGCGAACAGGCGCTCGAAATTTGCGAACTGCTCGTGCGATCAAATGCGGTCGATATCATCGTGATCGACTCGGTCGCGGCTCTGATTCCTCGCGCCGAGATCGAGGGCGACATGGGCGATGCGCAGGTCGGGCTCCAGGCCAGGCTCATGAGTCAGGCCATGCGCAAGCTCACCGGGGCGATCGCAAGGTCGAAATGCACGGTGATCTTCATCAACCAGATCCGCGAGAAAATCGGCGTGATGTTCGGCAGCCCCGAGACCACGCCCGGCGGCCGCGCACTCAAGTTTTACAGTGCCTGCCGCATCGACGTCCGCCGCATCAGCACCTTGAA
>CAYUVO010000112.1:0-7173 GCA_964448185.1 uncultured Phycisphaeraceae bacterium | reverse complement strand
CCGGGCACATCAGGTGCGGGATGTCCTTGAACTGGCTCATCTCGACCATCTTGGGGTCCACCAGCACCAGCTTGAGCTCGTTGGGCTTCTTGGTGTAGAGCCAGCTCATGATGATCGTGTTCATGCACACGCTCTTGCCCGAGCCGGTGGTGCCCGCGATGAGCATGTGAGGCATCTTCGTGAGATCCTCAATCAGCGGCTCGCCCGCAGCATCCTTGCCCAAAAACATCGGGAGCTTCATGTTCTCGAACAACTCGCGGTCGGCCATCAGCTCCTTGAGCCGAACCTTCTCCTTCTTCGGGTTGGGCACCTCGACGCCCACCGTGTCCCGGCCCACCTGATTGCCCACGATCCGCACGTTGACCGCTTTGAGCGCACGTGCCAGATCCGTCGAGATCGCCTGGAGCTTGCTGACCTTGGTACCCGGAGCGAGCCGAACGTCGTACTGCGTAATCACCGGGCCCGATTCGATCCTGACAACCTCGCCATCGAGCCGATATTCCTGCAACGCGGATTCCAACGCCTTGGCCTGTTCACGAACGATCGCTTCGAGACTCTGCGAGAAATCTTCTTCGGGATCTTCGAGCAAATCGAGCGGCGGGAAGCGGTACCCCTCGAGCTGTTCCTGATTCTGGAGCGAGAGCAGGTCTTCTTCGGAAGCGACCTTGCGGTTGGCGCCCGCAAATCTCACGGGCAGCTTGGCCATCTTCTCGCGGAGCTGTTCCTCTGCAAGAATCTGCGGCGCACCTGGAAGATCCGCATCTTCTTCCTCTTCGTCTTCTTCCTCGTCTTCGTATTCCTCGTCGTCCTCAGCCTCGTCATCGTCTTCGTACTCGGCTTCGGGGTCGTCCTCGTCGACGTATTCCCATTCCTCTTCCTCGTCTTCTTCGAGCTCGGCTTCTTCGAGCGCACGCTGAGCTGCTTTGATGTCGGCTCTGGCGTCTGCGCGTGCTTTGGCACGTTGCTTTTTGCGGGCTGTCGAGGTCATGGGCACTTCGTCGAGATCGTGTTCGCGTTGATCGAGAGGCTGACCCAAGAGCCGAGTCATCAGCATCGACCACCAGCGTGCGACCAAGCCGCGCCGCTCAGCGGGCAGAACCGCTCGTGCGGTGCGCACAGCACCCGCCCCTCCGCGAGCCCCTGCTCTCATGCTCGTGTATATCTTGGCGATCACCCACGCCGGGGCTGCGAGCACGACTCGGTCGAACCCGACGACCAGCCCCACCGCTGCGAGCAGCACGAGCCAGATCGTCCCGCCCATGACTCCGAATCGGCTGGTGAGCGTTTCTGCGAAGACCATCCCGAGCGAGCCGCCCGGAAGCCCCGCCATCGGCGAAGGCACCAACGAACCCGCGACCGCGAGGAGCCCCGTAGCCGCCGCAGCCAGAAGCACGACACCCACTACTCGGAACGCGGGCTGACGAACGCCCGATCCACGCACCGTGGTCACGAGAGCTGCGAATCCCACGAACATGGGGATGACGGCTGCGATGCCCAGCAGGCGGAACACCCAGTACGCGATCGAGGCTCCGACGGGTCCGCCCCAGTTGGCGACGACCTCGTTCGCGGGCCAGAGGGAGTGGGTCGGAGGGTCGGCCTGGTTGAAACTCACCAGACTGGCCGCCAGGAATATCCACGCCGCCGCTCCAAAGAGCCATAAGACCAGCGGCCACAAACCTCTAGCAGGCTCTGATTGAGCATTTTTGGCGCGCACCGACGTTGATCTACCCTTGGCTCTTGGCATCACTCACGGTATCGGCTATCGGCGTGCAGTCGGCACACTCTGCGCGGTAGGCTGCCCGCTGGAGGTGGTCGGCTATGCGTACCGCGATGATCCTGAGCCTGTGGGCATTCCTGCTGCCCGTGCTGAATCCGTCTGAAAATGAACGGGTCATCCCGGATGCCCCGGCGTATCCCACCATTCTGTGGGAGGACCTACCTCAAGGCCGAGTGGTCGAGGTCATTGACAGCGACACGCTCAAAATCGAGCTGCCCGCTGCCGGGATGACGCTGGAGGTCGATCTCGCGGGTGTTCGTGGCCCGGGGCTCCGCCAACCCTTCGGACCCGAGGCTGCGTTTTTCATGAGGTCGCTCGCTCAAGGCGAACAGGTGCGGGTGTCGTGGGCCGACGAGGGTCAGCCCGATGCTCGCGGCAGGCGTTCGGGCGTGCTGTACCGCGAGCCCGATGGGATGTGCCTGAATCTGGAACTGGTGAGAGCGGGGCTGGCCAAGGCCCGTACCGACAGCGGGACCAAGTGGGACACCGCCCTTGAAGCGTACGAATCGAGAGCAATCGCTCTTGGTCGAGGCTGGGTCGGCGGCGGTGAACCGATGACGGCACACTCGGCGACCGAGCTTGTAGAAATCGCTGTCGAGAGAGCCGAGGAAGGCGCACAGGAGCACGAGGATGCCGTCGAACAGCCCGAAGCTGTTGAAAGAAAGCTCTTTGTGACTCGCAGCGGCAGCAAGTATCACCGGCATTCGTGCCGATTCGTCACCGATTCGGCGACCGAGATCACGCTTGAGAAGGCGTCAGGCCGCTACGGCCCCTGCCGGGTGTGCCACCCCCCCACCCTCACAACACCCTCAGCTCCTGAGAAACCCGAATAAGATTTGTGCGGCTATTGAGCGGGAATATATTGGTCCTTGACTGGATATCGGGTTGGCTTTTGCTAGTGTGGAGACATGCTTGCACGAGTACGGTCGTTTTTGCTGCGGGGGATCGACGCTTCGACGTGTGAAGTCGAGGTGGACTTCGACGAGCGGGATTTTGATCGGCAAACAGTGGTTGGCTTGCCCGATGCTGCTGTGCGCGAATCACTCGATCGAGTCCGCGCAGCACTAAGCAACACGGGGTACCGCTTCCCAGTGGGACGGATGGTGGTCAATCTGGCTCCCGCTCATGTGCGAAAGGAAGGGGCGGTATATGACCTTGCGATCGCGGTGGGTTTGCTCGCGGTCGGAGGCATCGTCCCGATGGGTCAGGCGCCATCCACGGACGGTCCATTGGTGCTCGAAGACTGCATGATGGCGGGCGAGTTGGCGCTCGACGGTCGGCTTCGCCCGGTGCGCGGGGTGCTGGCGATGGCGTTGCTCGCCAAGGCCTCGGGGCTTCGGGCGGTGATGGTGCCCGCTGAGAACGCTGAGGAAGCGGCGGTCGTCTCGGGGATTGATGTCTACGCGGTTCGGGATCTGACGCAGGTGGTTGGATTGCTCACGGGCAGGCTGGAGCTTGAACCCGTGCCGCCGGTGGATCTGCAAGCCAAACTCGAAGACGCACGGGCGAGCGTGGACTTTGTCGAGATCAAGGGACAAGAAGCGGTCAAGCGGGCGATTGTCGTCGCGGTCGCGGGTGGGCACAACCTGCTGATGCTCGGGCCCGCGGGTACGGGCAAGACGATGATGGCCAAGGCGCTGCCCGGGGTGCTGCCGCCATTGACACCCGAGGAAGCGGTCGAGATCACTCGGGTGTATTCGGTTGCGGGGGCGCTTCCGGAGGGCGAGGGGCTCATCCGAGTTCGTCCTGTGCGCTCGCCTCATCACACAGCTTCGGCCCCGGCGATCGTGGGCGGGGGGGGCGGCGGAGGCATGCCACCAAGGCCCGGCGAGCTTTCGCTGGCGCATCGAGGGGTGTTGTTTTTGGATGAGCTGCCCGAGTTTGGGCGCAACGTGTTGGAGACTCTTCGCCAGCCATTAGAGGATCATCAGGTCACGATTGCTCGGGCGAGCGGAACGCTGACATTCCCAGCGGACATGATGTTTGTCGCTGCGATGAACCCGACGCCCAAGGGCAACACGAGTCTAGCGGAATCATCGCGGCGAGATCGCGAACGGTACATGTCGAAGCTGAGCGGGCCGTTGCTCGACCGGATCGATGTGCATGTCGAAGCGCCTGCGGTGCCTTGGGAAGAGCTGGCCAAGCGTAACGGTTCGCGGGGGACGAGCTCGGCGGAGATGCGTGCGAAGGTGCTCGCTGCCCGCTCGGTGCAGGCCGCGCGTCAGGGACCCGAGCGGACCAACGCGCGACTCTCGGGAGCGGTGCTTGATGAGATGGTGTCGATGAGCAGCGACGCGGAGCGGCTGCTCGAACGCGCAGTCACCGAACTCGGGATGAGTGCGCGGGCGTACGACAAGCTCCGTCGGCTGAGCCGAACCATCGCGGACCTCGCGGGGGTCGAGGGCGTCGAAGCGGCTCATGTGGGCGAAGCGGTGCAGTACCGATTGCTCGACCGGATGCAGTGATTGGAGGTGTGGTCGGGGTTGGGGCGAGATTCTACCGGCGTCGGCGGGTGCCCAGAGCCAATGCGCCCGAAGCGAGCACCACGCCAGCTCCGGGCGACGGGATGAAGAAGCCCAAGTTTGATCGCTCGGTGCCGACTGGCTCGGCGTTGAGAGAGCGCGGCTGGAGGTCGTCATCGCTGAACCCGACAACGGGATGAGCGGCTGCGATGTTGATCGCTGAGTAGCCCAGCAGTGTGCGCTCAGATGTGAACGCTGATTGGTCGCTGGTCGTTGGAGTGATCAGCGAGTGGGCCGGTGCGTCAAAGAGCTGAACATGACCGATCGGCTCCGCATGATCGAACGCGGAAAGGCGATCGGAACTGAGCTGCATATAGAAAGGCGGAAGCTCAGCGTGGGCGTGTAACAGCCCGTGCGAGAAAGAAGCAGGGCCTTGCTGGCGTTCGCTCGCAGACTGAATCTCGCCAAGGGCGCTGCTCGGCGGGGTATCTGGTTCGATGATGAGCGGGAGCCCTTGAGCTGCGCACAACGAACCAAGAGCGCACAGACCACCGAACGCAACGATGTTCTGCGCCATCGGGGCTGATTGATTGGTTCGGCGAACCATGGGCAACTCTCTCTCTGCCATACGCTTCCGCTCGCGCTGTCTCTCACAGGCGAGCGGGGGATCTCTCTTGGACTTGATCTCTTTCGAGATCGATCTCTCTGTCTTCCAACACAAACGGTGCGCAAGTCGCAAGTCATGGGGGCCACTGGAGTTCGGCCTTATCCCAAGAATGAGCGATTTAGCACCATCACCGAAGCATAGAGGACCTTGAGGTGCGGTCAAACTCGCGGGGCGATCCTCGCGCGAATCTAGCACTTTCATAGGGCGATTCATCTGTTGGCGAATCAGCTCCGCTCATACGGATTCAACTTGGGGTGGGGGGGAGGATGGCGTGTGGTGAGTCGAAAGGCGCGTAGATCATGCGACTGTGGCATACTCTCGGACCCACTTGGTTACCGGGTCTGTCTCAGGCTTCGGATCAATGCAGCAAGCCGGGTCACACGCGAAATCAGATATCAGGAGTCAGACCAATGCTCAGCGGTTCTCGAAACGGTTGGATGAAGGACTGGATGAACGGATTTCTGGCAACCACCCTCCGTGTGGCAGCCCTGGGCGTTGTGACCTCAGCACTCGTCGGGTGTTCCACCAACGCGGGCAGCTCGTCGGGCTCGGGGCTCAAAGCCGGTCCGGTGCCCGGTGCTCCGCTCCCGATGCGTGAGCGCAATGCGGCCACAGCGTTGTTTACCGCGTTCGACCTTCCCGATGCCAATGAGATGCGTCTGGGCAGCGGCAACCCCGGCCCGGCGTATTGGCAGCAACGCGCCGACTATGTGATCGACGCAACACTCGACACCGAGGCCCGCCGGCTCTCTGCGAGCGGAACGATCACGTATCACAACAACTCGCCGCACGCCCTCGATTATATCTGGATTCATCTCGAACAGAACCTGTTCGCCGAGAACAGTGCGGGCTCGCTCTCCAAACCCGCGGGCAGCAGATTCGGCCAACAAGAAGGCGTGCAGGGCGGCGTGACCATCGAACGCATTGCTGCATCCAATGGCGGCTCGAGTTGGCACGAGCACGGCACGCTGGGTCGGCTCGACCTCGAACACCCGTTGTCACCCGGTCAGCAGGTAAAGATTGATGTGTCGTGGGCGTTCAACGTGCCGCAATACGGCGCCGACCGCATGGGCACCGAGGACGTTGAGCAAGGCGTGGTGTATGAAATGGCGCAGTGGATCCCCACGGTCGCCAAGTACGACGACATCAACGGCTGGAACACACTTGAATACCTCGGTGCGGGCGAGTTCTACACCGACTTCGGCCGATACGAAGTGAGCCTGACCGTGCCCGCGACCCACGTCGTCGGCGCGAGCGGCGCACTGGTCAACGCTTCACAGGTGCTCGATTCGGCGCATCTCGCGTTGTTCGAGCAGGCCAAGCGATCGGACAAAACGATTGTGATCCGCGGCGCTGATGAAGTGGGCACCGCTGCGAGCGGCACCAAGACCTGGAAGTTCGTGGCTGACGAGGTGCGGACGTTTGCGTGGGCCACGAGCGATGCGTTTGTCTGGGATGCAGCGAGCGTCGAGGTCAAACGCGATGCGGGCACGCAGCGGGTGTTGTGCCAGAGCCTGTATCCCAAGGAAGGGATGCCGTTGTGGGAGCAGTCCACGCAGATGACGCGGCACTCGATCGGGTTCTATTCCGAGTTCCTGTTCCCCTATCCTTGGCCCAGCGCGATCAACGTCAACGGCGTCGTCGGCGGGATGGAGTACCCGGGGATCGTCTTCTGTAGAGCACGCAAAAGCGAGAAGGCACTCTTCGGCGTGACCGACCACGAGTTCGGGCACCAGTGGTTCCCGTTCCTCGTCAACAGCGACGAACGGCGACACGCCTGGATGGACGAAGGGTTCAACTCCTTCATCAACATCTACTCCAACCGCAAGTACTGGGACGACTCGGAGAGATTCCGTGGCTCGCGCAGCCCCGCCGGGATGGCGTCACGCATGACACGCGATAACCGCCAGCCCATCGAGACGCTGCCCGACCATATCTATGGTCGCAACCTCGGCTTCCTCGCCTACGGCAAGCCCGCAGTAGGCCTGTACCTGCTGCGGGAAGAAGTGCTCGGCGCAGAACGCTTCGACCGCGCGATGCGCGAATACGTCAGCCGCTGGGCGCACAAAAGCCCCCAGCCGGCGGACTTCTTTCGCACCATCGAAGACGTCAGCGGCAAGGACCTGGGCTGGTTCTGGAAGGGCTGGTTCATGGGCACCGGGACGCTCGACCAAGGCATCACAAAGGTCACCCAAGAACGCAACGACGACGGCTCGCCCGGCTGGATTCGTGCGACCATCACCAATCACGGCGGGGTCGTGATGCCC
>CAYUVO010000111.1:0-7437 GCA_964448185.1 uncultured Phycisphaeraceae bacterium | reverse complement strand
CCTTGCCACCTGGTCTGCCGGGTACATCCTCGCATGGGCAGCCTACCGAGCGACCGACATCCCCAACTTGCTGCGTTCGCAGCCTGCCGATGCGGGCGGCCCCTGGCTCATGCTCGCTGTCGAGGGCCTGCTGTGCGGCGTGCTCGCGGTCGTTCTGATGATCGGGATGCTGATCGTTGCCAAAGATCGTCCCGAGCCAGATTCGGCGTCGCCCCGCGAATGGCTCATGGGGCTCGTCAAGTCCAAGAGTGATTGGGCGGGTGCTGGTGCTGCTCTGGTCGCGGGTTTGATGGTTGCATTTCTTATCAATATGGACCCGACCAAGGGGCAGGCGATTCTCGCGGCAACAGTTGCAGGCGCAGCTGCGGGAGCCGCCGGTGCTTATGTCGGCTCGTTCGTGGGCGAGACACCCCGCGAACCGATCATCGCCATCGGCTTCTGTCTGCTCGCGGTGGTGGGGCCGATCTTGGGCATGTTCTTCTTTGGCTCGGATGGTCTGGCTGGAGCCAATGTCGGCTCGCTCGCTGGGGCTCCGGCGATGATCGGGCTCGACTGGGCTGCGGGATTGATGATGGGCCTGCCCGCGGGCGTGGCGTTGGTTGAATCAACCGTGGAACACACCACTAAAGCAACCGCGTAAGCGCGACACGGTGTAACGAATCCGCCAGCAGCGGGTCTATCCAGTAACCCAAAGGCGAACGCTCTATGACCAAGGTACCCACCATGACCAACGACTCGACCGACAAATCGACTAAACCGACCAACGAATCGAACTCACTGCCCGACGTGCAGGCGTGCTCGGACGACCGTCGAGTAGCGATCGACCGCGTAGGCGTCAAGGACGTCACGTTCCCGATGCGGCTGCGCACGCAGGACGGGTCTACCCAGACGACCGTTGCCAAGATCAACATGTATGTGTCGCTGCCGCACTATAAAAAGGGCACGCACATGAGCCGATTCTTGGAGGTGCTCAACAAGCACACCAGCGAGCCCATCACCCCCGAAGATATCCCGGCATTGACCGAGGCCATCCGCGAACGCCTCGACGCCGAGCAAGCTCACTTCGAGGCCGAGTTCACCTACTTCATCCGTAAGCCCGCTCCGGTCACCGCTCAGCCCGGGCTGATGAACTATCAGGTCCGCTTTGAATGCACCGCCGACGGCAAAGCTGCCGACATGGTCCTCTCGGTCAAAGCGCCCGCTACGAGCCTGTGTCCGTGCTCGAAAGAGATCTCCAGCTACGGCGCGCACAACCAGCGGTGCCACATCGAAGCGGCGGTCCGAACCGACGGCATGCTCTGGATCGAGGAACTCGCAACCCTGCTTGAAAGTGCTGCCTCGTGCCCGGTCTTCGCGGTCCTCAAGCGACCCGACGAACGCTGGGTGACCGAGAAGGCGTTCGAGAATCCGAAGTTTGTCGAGGACATCATCCGGGATCTGGCGATCTCGCTCGATGGTGAGGACCGGATCCGGTGGTATTCGATCAGCTCGGAGAACTTCGAGTCGATCCACAGCCACAACGCCTATGCCGAACTGGTGCGGGATAAACGCGAGAGCTAATGCTCCAAGCGAGCCACGACCCTGCGTGAGTGGGGGTCTTCCACTCCGAACGAGCCGCGACCGTCAGGGAGTGGTCTTGTTGGCGTTCGCGGTACGCGGGCACCCCATTTGTGGCGTCGGGCAGCCCAACAACGCCGATCGTAGAATCAGTCTTCGATTCGTGTTTCGACGCTGCCCATGATTCCATTGTTCACATCATCTCGATCAAAGCGCCGCTCGAAGGATTCGAGCCAGCGTTTGCGGCGTGGGAGCATGTTTGTGCGCCGGTTGCTGATGATCGCAGCCGCGGTCGGACTCTGCGGCGGGGTGCTGATGGCACAAGCCGCCCGCCTCGGGGTGCTCAAACACGAACAGGCCCTGAGCGATGCCCGCGATCGGCTCTATCGGGTGACGTGGAGCCCAAGTGTGCGGGGACGGATCCTCGACCGCAAGGGACGGGTGCTGGCACGGGACCGCGCGAGCTATTCGGTCGGCGTCGAGTACCGAGTGCTCACGGGCGACTGGGCCAAACGACAAGCCCGCACTCGAGCCCGCGATAAACACCGCGATGCGTGGGGGTTGTTGTCACCCGAGGATCGCGCCACGCTGATCGCGGACGAACAGCCCATGTTTGAGGCGCACGTCGATCATCTCTGGGCGCGGCTTGCGGTGCTCACCGGGACACCCGAAGAAACGATCCGTGAAAGAACCGGGCGAACGCTCGATCGGGTCGATCGGCTGCGAGGTTCGATTCAGTCGAGGCGCAGGCGCCATGCAATGATCGACGCGGTGGCTCGCGGACGCCAACAGACTCCCGAGATGCTCGCCGAGATCGAGCAGCGGGCCGAGATCGAGCTGCTCGAAGAACGTCAGAGTCATGTGCTCGTTGAGGAAGTGCCCGACGAGGTCGCGTTTGAACTCATCCGGTTGAGCGCACGCCGAACGAAGCTCATCGCAGCCGACGGCGAATCGGTCGAGGTAGACCTGATGCCCGGGCTCGATATCCAGAGATCGGCTGACCGGATGTACCCGTTCGATCAGCTCGTGATCGAGGTTGATCGCTCGGCGTACCCCAAGCCCATCCGCACGGATGAACCCATCAGCATCTCGCTGCAAGGAGTCGCAGCTCACACACTGGGCTGGGTGCGGAGCGGTGCGCACAAAGACGACCTCGAACGCAGGGCGAACGCTCTTGAACAGAACGAGAGCCTGCGGACGCGGTCGATGACAGGCGTGCTCGGCAGCCGGGATGGGAACGGCATTGATCGGGGGCGATACCGGCCCAGTGACGTCATCGGTCGTGGCGGCGTCGAGTATGCACGCGAAAACACGCTGCGTGGCTTGCGCGGCGTGGCGATCGAACGCCTCGACACAGGCGAACGCACGAGCGAGATGCCCGAACTCGGACGCGACGTGACGCTCTCGCTCGACATCATGTTGCAGGCGAGAGTTCGGGCGCTCATGGAACCCGAGGCGGGGCTCGCAGTGGTTCAGCCCTGGCATAACAACGACGACATGGAGTTGGGAACGCCCCTTCGCGGCGCAGCAGTGGTGCTCGATGTGGATACGGGCGAAGTGCTCGCGATGGTCTCGACACCTTCGATTGATCGCGAGGCGTTGGACGAAGACCCGCTGGCGGTGCTTGATGACCCGGATCGACCGTTGTTCAACCGGGCGATCGGCGCAGCGTATGCGCCGGGTTCGATCGCCAAGGCGCTCATCTTGTGCGGGGCGGTGACGTATGGCAACTACACGCTCGGTGAAACGATCTCGTGCGAAGGATACCTGCTGCCCGGGCGCAACGACATCTACCGATGCTGGATCTATCGCGAGCGTTTCGGCTACGCAACGCACGACGCGGTGCTCGGGCACGAACCCGACGACGTTGATGCGTTGTGTGTGTCGTGCAATATCTTTTTTTACACGATGGGCAGGCGGATGGGCGTGGAGACGATCGAGAAAACCTATCGAGCGTTCGGGCTGGGCGAACGCTTTGGCTTTGGGATCGGGTTTGAACACGATGGACGGATCGGTGCGCCGGGGATGCAACTCGGGACGTCGGATGCGATTCTGATGGGCATCGGACAGGGGCCGGTGGACTGGACGCCCATGCACGCGGCATCTGCCTATGGCACGCTCGCCCGGCTGGGGGTGCGGGTATCGCCTCGTCTGTATCTCGATGATTCGCCGCCTGCACCTACTGATTCGGGCATCAATCGCCGGGCTATCGCCCACGCTCTCGCCGGGCTCGAACGGGTCACCAACGACCCGACCTACGGCACCGCTTATGCCATCAGATTCCCCACCGGGCGTGACCCGATCTTCAACACCCCGGGCACCAAAGTGCTCGGCAAGACCGGGACCGCGACGGTCGAGATGCGTCTGCCCACGGGTGAACAGGTCACGCGGGACAACGCATGGATGGTCGCACTCGCGGGGCCAGAGGGACGCCCCGCGAAGTATGCCGTGTGCGTGCTGCTCGAACTCGGTGGCAGCGGCGGACGGGCCTCGGGCGCTCTTGTCAACCAGATCATCCGCGCATTGCGCAGCGAGGGCTACTTGTGAATCTGTGGTGGCGATGGATGATGACGGGCAGCAGATCAACGAGCCGAACGGTTCGGAGCCGCATCCGGTGGATCCATCCGGCGTGGCTTTGTGTGATCTCGGCATTCGCTCTGAGCTTGCTCGGGATTTACAGCATCGACGTGGCGAGCACGACCACGAGTCATTCGCTTACAGAACTGACGCCACAGGCTTGGAAGCAGGTGGTGTTTCTCGTGGTGGGGTTGCTCGCGGGAACGGTTGCGGTGCTGCCTCATCTGCGGTGGCTCTCGATGTTGTCGTGGGTGCTCGCCGCTTTGGCGTTGGCGTTGCTCGTGCTGCTGTTGATGCCGGGGGTTCCTGAATCGCTGGTGTCACCGATCAACGGCACGCGCGCCTGGATCAAGCTCCCCGGGTTCAATGCCCAGCCCTCGGAGCTGGCCAAGATCGCGTTTGTGCTCTTGACCGCGACGCTCATGAAACAGGGCGATGCGCATCGTCGGCTCATGGGAATCGTCAGGCTGTTCGCGCTCGCTGCGGTCCCCGTCGGGCTCATCGTGCTCCAGCCGGACCTGGGCACCGCGTCGCTTTTCGGGCCGGCGCTGGTCGCGATGCTCATCGCAGCGGGAGCCAAGCTCAAGCACCTGATGATCCTCGCTGTAATCGGGGCCGCGATGGCACCGATCGCGTGGCCCCTGATGCACGACTACCAGCGTGAGCGGATCATCGCCCTCGTGCGACAGTTTCAGGGCGACCGCTCGGGCGAGCAGGACGAGAACTTCCAGAGCTTTACCGCTCAGCGTCTGATCGCAGCGGGGGGCGTGTGGGGCCAGAGCGACGAGCACACGCGGGCGTTGGTGCGGTTCAATCGGCTCCCCGAGGCACACAACGACATGGTCCCGGCGGTCATTTTTTGTCGGTTCGGGATCTTCGGGGCGGTGATGCTCTTGGCGTGCTACGCGGCATGGATCGGGGGGGCGCTGCTGACCGCGGCGTGGTCGAAAGACCCGTTCGGCAGGCTGGTTGCGGTGGGGCTCAGCGCGTTCATCGCGGGCCAGGCGATTATCAATGTGGGGATGAATATCGGGCTCGTCCCGATCATCGGGATTACGCTGCCCTTTGTGAGTTATGGCGGCTCAAGCCTGCTGACGTGCTGGATCATGACCGGTTTGCAGGTCAATATCGCCATGAGAAGGCCAACTCCGCCCATCCGCACTTCTTTTGAATACGGTGATGACCATGCCCCAACCTCCCACACAAAGCGATGACCAGCCTTCCCCCCCCGATTCCCCAGTCAAGTCACACACCCCACCCGAGGCGTTCGGCGAGTTGTGCGCACAGATCGGGCTCGAGATCGATCCTGCTGAGCTCGCGAGACACGAGCAGTTCGTGTCGCTGCTGCTCGATGCCAACACCCGCACCAACCTCACGGGAGCCAAAGAGAGCAACGAAGTCTGGACGCGGCACGTCTTTGATGCCTTGACGCTGATTTCGGTGCTGGACTCGGTGGACGGCCCGCTCGACATCCTCGACATCGGGTCCGGCGGCGGGTTCCCGGCGATCCCGCTGGCGATCGCACGGCCCGATGACCGCTTCACGCTTGTCGACTCGACGGGCAAGAAGTGCGACTTCCTCGATTCGGTAATTGCAGACATGGGGCTGACCAATGTGGAGGTGCTCCGAGGGCGTGCCGAGAAGCTCGGTCAGCACGGCGCGATCCGTGAAGATCGTGATGGAGAGCGTCAGCGTGGCGGGCCGTTGCGCGGTCGGTTTGATGTTGTGACGTGCCGGGCGGTCGGACGTGTTGCGGTAGCTGCGGAGCTGTGCGTTCCATTCGCCAAAGAAGGCGGCTTGGTGGTCTTGGTCAAGGGGGCACAGGCGGAAGATGAACTCGCCGAGGCCAAGAAGGCGCTGCACATGCTCCATGCCGCATCGGCGGGAGTGATCGCCACGCCCACGGGTCGGCTAGTCGTGCTCGAGAAACTCCGTGCCACGCCAAGGATGTACCCGAGACTTGACGGCGAGCCTAAGCGTTCGCCGCTGGGTATTGGTGCTAAGCAGGACGAATCAAGGCGATGAGCCACACGGTCGAACATTGGCTCGGCCCGGATGGCCCCATCGCTGCTGCGATCGGCGCAGGCTACGAGGCCCGCGACGAACAGATCCGAATGGCCCAAGCGGTCGACGAGGCAATGGAGGCTCGCACACATCTCTTCGTCGAGGCGGGCACCGGCACGGGCAAGAGCTTTGCGTACCTTGTTCCAGCGCTTCGGCGAGCGGTCGATCGCGGCGAGCGGGTGCTGATCTCAACGTACACGATCGCGCTGCAAGAACAGCTCATGCGCAAGGATCTGCCCGCGCTGACCAAGGTGATGGCTAAGGAAGATGGTCGAGAGCTGCGGTCGGTGCTTGTCAAGGGGCGGGGGAACTATGTAAGTCTGCGTCGGCTTGGTCTTGCGAGCAGCCGCCAGCAGTCGTTGTTTCCCGATCAGGCCAGTCGGCGTTCGCTGCACGTGATCGAAGACTGGGCATACGAAACCAATGACGGCACGCTCTCGTCGCTGCCCGTGCTCGAACGTCAGGGCATCTGGGACCGGGTGCAGTCGGATTCGCACAACTGCATGGGCAGACGGTGCCCGGAGTTTGACCGCTGCTTCTATCAATCAGCGCGGCGTTCGATGGAACAGGCCGACGTGCTCGTATGCAACCACGCGCTGTTCTTTAGCGATCTTGCGCTGCGCGCGGGCGGAGCCGGGTTCTTGCCCGATTATCACCATGTGATTCTCGACGAGGCGCATCAGGTTGAGGACGTCGCAGCCGACCACTTTGGCGTGAGCATCTCTGAGGGCAAGGTCAATCATCTGCTCAGCGGGCTGTACCAAACGCGGGCGGGCAAGGGGTTCTTGGCCAATCTGCGGACGAGCGAGGCGGGCGCTGCGATGGTTGATGCGGTGGTTGAAAAGGTTCAAGAAGCGCAGGTGCTCAGTGACGAGTTCTTCGCGTGTCTGGTGAATCTGCTCGATCGTGGCAAGCTGGTCAACGGCAGGGTCCGCGAGCCGGGGGTGGTCGAGGACTTGCTCTCGGGCGTGATGAGCGATCTGGCTTTGGGGCTGCGGGGCTTGCGTGAATGCGTGCAGGAAGAGGCGGACCGCTACGAGCTCAGCGGGTACGCCGAGCGTGCGGCTGCGATTTCGGATGCGGTCGAGTTTCTGGTTCGTCAAGACGGCAAGGACTTCGTGTACTGGGTGGACGCCGAGAAGTCACGCGGTGGCGGTGGTGGATGGGGAGGCGGGGGGGGGGGGCGTCGAGTGACGATTGCTTCGTCGCCCGTAGATGTGGCCCCGATGCTAGATCGAA
>CAYUVO010000110.1:7350-7584 GCA_964448185.1 uncultured Phycisphaeraceae bacterium | reverse complement strand
TTGGTGAGAATGACGCACGAGACCAGGAAGTAGCCGTCGCCGTTGCCCACCCATTCGAGACCGGGTTCGTGCTCGAAGGCTTTTTTCTGTTGCGTACGAGAGTCCACGCCATGAATCGCAGGTTGGATTCGAGCATGGCTCGGTGGTAGCCGGAGAACCCGTCGATGAATCCGCCTCGCCCAAAGAACCGCCATAGAAATGACGCGGTTGCTGCGAACGGGTATCGCGGCGGGC
>CAYUVO010000110.1:0-7335 GCA_964448185.1 uncultured Phycisphaeraceae bacterium | reverse complement strand
CGTCGGCGTGACCAGACTCGCGTGGCGAGCGCGTTGCACAAGATGATCGAGCAGATCATCCATCAGGTGATCTTCAGCCCGAAGCACCCGGCCCGGCAGCCGAGAGATGCTCGTCGAGCCGGCGGTTGAAATCTCAGGACCAAACGTCGCAGCGTTGAATTCAATCGATGCGAGAGGCGCCACTCGCACTGATCTTTGAGAGCCCGCGACCGCTGAGTGCAGGACCTTGCCTCTGAACACGACCCGCAGGTCGATCTCCCCGAGTTCGGTTGATTGGGCAGCCGCCTTGAGCAGCGGCTCGGTGGTACGCTCACTAGCAGCAAGCACCAACACCACGCCATCGGCCCCGAGTTGTTCACGCAGGAGCGAAGCCGCTTTCGACCACGCGGGCTGACCCGCGCGGCTCATAGGAATCTCAATCACTTTGACCGCTTCTGGCAGCTCGACAGGCAGAGCTTGCCCCTCGCCTATCGCAAGAACAGTTCGGCCGTGCGCACAGGCGTCACGCAGAGCCGCGATCAGTCCGGGCTCATCGAGCCCGTCGTTCCATATGAGAGTGGTCAGGGTGCTCAACGCCAGGCTCTCCCCAATGCGCGGCTCGCAACGGTCCGGGTGCGCACATCCCACTGCTGGCGTGATGCTTTGAGCTTGGCTTCGATCCAGTGTTCGTACATCGAAACCATCGCAGCGTAAGCGATGCCCGGGTGGCCGTCGAAGGCTCCGCGTTTGAGCAGGGTCATATAGAAGAATCGGGCGGGACCACGAAACGGAATGAAGAAACTTAGATTCTTAAAGCCACGCCTACGTTCTTTCGCCGAATCACCCCGCACCATGCGGCTCAGTTCGGCCATCATGTTCGAGCCTTCGAGCACGTGCGTTGCCTCGGCGGCCTCACCCGTCGAATAGCTGTTGTGCTTACGGAACCAGGGGTCGAGCCCTTTGTTGAAGCTGTAGTGAATAAAGTGGCTTTGTATATCGCCCAGTTCGCCCTCGACCACCGGGTGCGGATTGACGCCTCTGTCTTCGTATCGAATCTTGTCGGGCTTGAACAAACGGATGATCCAGACCGGGTAGATCCCCCCGTGTTGCAACCATCGGCCCATGAACATATTTTGATACCGCAGCCGGTACGCATTGCAAGACTGATCGTCCGCGTTCACCACCCGCAACAACTCCGCCTCTAGCTCTGGTGTGACCCGCTCATCGGCATCGGAGTAGTACACCCAAGGATGCTTAAAGTCGATGTTCTCGAGCGCCCAGTTGCTGTGTTGGCTCCACGTCGAAAATGGTCGTTTGACGACCCGAACGTTGGGAAAGCTCTCCGCGATCTCACACGTCCGGTCATCGCTGTGACTATCAAACACCACAATATCATCCGAAAAACTCAGCGTCTCCAGACACCGCGCGATATTGATCTCTTCGTTCTTGGTCAGCACCAGAACACTCGGCGGCTCAAGCTTGCTCGGACGTTCGGTCTCACTCACGCTACGCCCTCCTGTTGCTCGCTCGCGGACGCGTGGAAGCTCTCGTAGGTCATTGCCAGCCCGTGCCCAAGCGAGGTGCGGGGTTCATACCCGAGCACTTCACGAGCTCGCGAGATATCAGCGCACGAATGCCGAACGTCACCGGCTCTCGGTTCACCGAAGCCCGGTTCGATCTCCCGGCCCGCAGCAGCTGCGATCGCGCCGAGCACGTCGAGAAGCGTCGAGGCCGAGCCCGTCCCGATGTTGAAAACCTCGCCCTTCAGATTTGTTTCGCACGTCGCAGCGAGCAGATTCGCACGCACCACGTCACGCACGAACGTAAAGTCGCGGGTCTGCAAACCATCACCGAGAATGGTCGGGACGTCGCCATTGGCAACGCGGTCCATAAACGCGGTGATGACGGCCGCGTAGGCACTCTTGGGATCTTGTCGTGGGCCGAAGATATTGAAGTATCGAAGGCTCACGGTGCTCAGGCCGTAGCACATGCTCCACGTTCGCAAGAGCAGCTCGCCCGCGATCTTGGTCGCCGCGTAGGGGCTCCACGGATCTGGCGCGTGAGTCTCGCGGCTGGGCAGCGTCGGATTTCCGCCGTAGGCCGCTGCGGAGGCCGCGAACATGACACGCCGAATCTCCAGATCGTTCGCCGCTTGGAGCACTCTTCGGGTGCCGTCGACGTTGAGTTCGACGCATTCGCGAGGTTTTTCGACGCTCTCGGGCACGCTGATCATCGCCGCCTGATGGAACACGAATCGACAGCCCGTCATGGCATCACGCAGCGCCGAATCATCGAGAATCGAAGCCTCGATCAGTTGAACACCCGCTGGCAGATTCTCGCGGTGACCTCCCGAGAGATCGTCGAGCACTCTGACTGATGCGCCGTTGGCAAGCAGCCCCTCAGCGATGTGCGAACCGATGAACCCCGCACCGCCCGTAATCAGACAGGTACTCCCGCTGAACTGCTCAGCCTGCGACTCGGTCAGCTTGGGGGCAGTGGTATCGCCAGATTTCATGGGGCTCACGCGGCACTCCCGTTCGTTTGAGTTGAATTCGTAGAAACAGCAGTCGGGTCGGTTTCGCTAGTCGCTGGCATGGGGCGTTTCTTGACGACCTGCGCGGGATTCCCCGATGCGATCACACCCTCGGGCAAGTCACGCATCACCGCTGCACGCGCACCGACGATGCAGTTGTCCCCGATCGTCACGCCCGGCCCAACAAACGAATCAGCACAGATCCACACGCCCGAACCGATCACCATCGTCGGACGCAACAGCGGCAAGGTCGGATCCTTGTAGTCGTGCGTGCCGTTGCACAGATGAGCATTCTGACTCACCACGGTGTGCGCACCGATGCGGATCGGGCCGAGGTTGTAGACCGTGACGTGATCGCCCAGAGCCGAGTAGTCGCCCATCTCCAGCAGCCACGGATGACGAATGACCACACCGGGTCGAATATTGACCGTCGGGGCGAGCTTGGCACCAAACTTCGTAAGCCAGAATCGGCGCCAGCCCACAAGGCGGCCAGGGGCAAGGCCATAGACCGTCCGGCGAACGACTTCCCACAGCAGCCGACGGATGTACTCGTCCTTGCTGTACGGGAACGGTGCGCAGCGATCGAGCGTCTGCGCCAGTACGGGAGGCTGAGCATCGCTCGTTGCATTCGGGTTGTGGCCGGGTTCACTCATGGGCGGACCTGCCTCCGTACGGGTCATCTTGAGAGATCGTTCGAGTCGAGCTCGGCCTAGTCCGAGAATTCTTGGTCTCAAATCGCCGGTTCATGGTCGCTGAATCCTCCGCATTGATCGTCAAACCCGGGTCGAGAGTGTAGTCGGACTCCTCGGAGGACTGCAGCAAATGGGAGTTGTAGCCGCAGCGAACTCGCCACTTGTCGCTACAGTCCGGTATGGAATCACTCTCCAACCGTCGATGCCACCGCGCGGCCTGTCTGGTGGGGCTGGGTTTGATGGCCCTTGTGTATCTGACAGCACTCACCGGCTGCTCCAAGGCAGAGGTCCAATACAGCCGAGACACCCCCGAGGAGGTCTTCACCTCGGCCCGGAAGATGCTCGAGGACGGCAACGCACAAAGGCTCGTCGAACTCCTCCCGCCTCCGACCGAGGACAACGCCATCGTCTACCGAGAGTCGGGCCGGATGCTTGAATCCCTCTCAGAGCTCGCCACCACGATCGAAGAGGCGTATCCCAAAGAGATCGCCAAACTCCGCACCAATGCAGAGGCCGCTGCCATGCGGGGCGACGCCGTCTCCAATATCCAGCAAGCCCTCACCGGGTTCGGTAAACGCAGAGGCGAGGACGATTCGAGCGATGACCGCCTCAACGCTCTGCTCCAATCAATCCTCGGCGATCCCTACGGCTGGATACGCGAAAGCGAAACCCGCCTCACCACGCAATATCTCTACGACGGAGCGGTCGCGGTGCTATGGGACGCCAAGCCCATCATGCCGCCCGTCGGCGTCATCATGCAAGAGGACGCACGCGATGGCACTTGGAGCATCGTGCTGCCAACCAACCTCCCGATGATCAACAAGTACCTGCCCAAGACCAAGGACGAGTACAAAATCTGGGCGATGATAATGCGGGTGCTCTCGAATGCGTGCAACGATCTCGTCACCGGTATTGACGAAGGCCAATATTCAACGCTCGAAGGAGTGAGTGCCGCAGCGGGCGAGAAAGTGTTCGCACCCTTAGCCATGGTGTTCTTTGCCTACCAGCGTGTGGTGAGCGAACGCCTCAAAGGCTCCGGCGGCGACGACTAAGAACCACTCACTCAGGCACCGAACTCATAAGGCGTGCCGGGGGTATAGCCGAGCATCTCGTACAACGCGGCGCGGTCCTGCATCTCGCTGAGCACTGGCTCGACCGTGCCCTGCTCGCGGAGCACCGCAAGCGTGCGCACCACTGCGCCCATCGCAGCCCGCAACGTTGTCACCGGGAAGATCACAATGTGATAGCCCATCTGGGCAAACTCGCTCATCGGCAGCACCGGAGTCTTGCCGAACTCAGTCATATTCGCCAGCATGTAAGGCTTGCGATCTCCAAGAACCGCCATCGCCTCGGCAAACTTCGCAAACTCCTCGCGGCTCTTGAGCCCCTCGGGAAAGATCATCGCAGCACCCGCTTCTACATACGCAGTGGCTCTGGCGACCGCAGCATCAAAGCCTTCGACGCCCGCCGCGTCGGTTCGCGCGCACACCACGAACGAGCCGTTGGAGCAGTCCTGCGAAGCTTTCGCCGCCCATGCGACTTTCTCAGCCATGTGCTCGGTGGGTACCAAGACCTTGCCGTCTAGATGTCCGCAGCGTTTGGGGAACTGCTGATCCTCAAGATGCAAACCCGCCGCTCCTGCGTGGTGATACTCAAACACCGTGCGGCGGACCATCTCGGCCTCGCCAAAGCCCGTGTCCGCGTCGGCGAGCACGGGCAAGTCGCACGACACCACGACTTCGCGGATCGCCCGAGTAAACGCTTCGAGTGAAAGTATCCCGACATCGGGCACTCCCGAAGCGGCGCTGGCAGCACCACCCGAGACATACGCAGCGTCGAACCCTGCATCGCGGACCGCGCGCGCGACGAGGCCATTGAACGCGCCGGGCGCTGCGACGCACCCGCGATCCATCAGCGCTCGCAGCTTGGTCCCCGCATCGGTCGGATTGCTCTTAGGGCAGTTTTCTTCCATGAGTGACTTTAGACCCGCTGCTATGATCGAGGCATGAAACTCCACACCCCCCACTTACGATTCGTTCTCGCGGCCGCCGGTCTCTCCCTACTTGCAGGCTGCGCTTCACAGCAGGCTTCGACCCCGCCGCCTTCATCAGCAGCGAAAGCCGACGCCCCACCGCCCCGCTATGGCTGGGAGACGTTCCGCGAATCCTCCGACCCGAGCGTGATTCTCGCAGGCATGCCCAGCGATGAAGCCCTCGACATCTTCGCAGCCCGTGGCGGGACCACCGTCATCAATCTCCGCACCGATAAAGAAATGGCAGCGTTCCCGGGCTACGCCGAGAGCATCGAAGCACGCGGGCTCAAGTATGTCCATGTGCCGACCTCGGGCTCGACGATGGGCGCCGCGACCTACGCCCCGGTCGCTGAGGCGCTCGATGCAACCGACAGCCCGGTGCTCCTGCACTGCGCCAGCGGCGGACGCGCAACGTACACCTACGCCATGCGCCGAATCGACCGCGAGGGCTTGAGCGCACAAGACGCGGGCGCGTGGTGTACGCAGCGTCGCGGCAAGCAATGGGACAAAGGCAACGAACTGCTCGCGGAGTTCGCCAAAATCCAAACGGGCGAGTGAGCGAATAAAGAGGGCACCCGATGAAACGTGTTGCCGTTCCATTCATTGAACCCAAGGGCTTGTTGGTCACAACGATCGGTGTGGGCTTGACCGCGGCATTGCTGCAATCGGTCAGCATCAGGACCTTCATTCACCTATGGCCCAAGCCCCCGGTACCGATCGCGCTGACCGTCTTTATTGTCTCGATGATCTTATACGTTGCCTGGACGATCCTGCTCTCAACGACGATCGAACGGTTGTCGCGTTTGCTGATCCTGCTTATGGTGTGCATGGCGGCAGCCGGGGTGATCTTTGGATGGACGATGCCGCTCTTCGGAGACGATGGTGCGACGAGCCTCCGAGACCGAGATCAGCTCATAGTCGCCATCATCGGTCCCGTTGTGATCGCGGGCACAGGGTGGGCCGTCATGGTAGTGCTGGTACTTATCACCCGCTGGATTCTTGGAAAGCCCCGGCCTTGGACGCCTGACGCTTGCCCAAAGTGTCTCTACGAGTTGGGCGCCGACCATCTAGCGTGTTGTCCTGAGTGTGGCACGGAGCCTATTGAATCAGCTGTAGAACTCCAGTGGCCCGCTCGGTGGGTCTGCAAGCTCCGCAACATGAGGTGGATTCTGGTTGTTTTGCCGCTGGCGATCTGCGTGGTGTGGACAGGGCAGCAAGTGGTGACTCGAACACAACCGATCCTTCGGTTCGAGGCGGTCATGCCGGGCGAGATGGTCAATCTTCATCACAGCTACACATTGGAACCCCAAGAGGCATGGCAACGAGATCTCGGCAGGAGAGTTTCGGCGAAGCTCGATCGCAACTTCGATCAACGACGCCTTGCATCAATCCTCTATACCAAGAACAGACAGCTCGTTCTCCGGCTCTACCTCCAAGGTCAGGGCGAGCAGGATCCACTCAAGCCCAGGCGGTCTAGGCCCAGCTCTCAGTGGGCGTGCGCAGAGTTCACGCCTGCGCAGACGCGGCATGTGCTGCGTGAGGGTGCCTTGCCGCCCAGTCTCATCGAGACGATGCAGTACATGGTCGCTGGCCAAGAAGAGCCTGGGGATTCGACGCAATGGTTCGATCCCTCGCCGTTCTTCCCACCCGAGTAACGCTCAGTCGTCCTCGGGTACATCTTTAGGAACAAAAGTGCTCTTGACGCACAGCTCTTCGAGCTGATCGTCCGACACCGCGTTGGGCGCTTCGCTCATCAGGTCCGCACCGTTGAGCGTCTTGGGGAACGCGATGACGTCGCGGATGTTGTCGGTGCCCGTGAGGTGCATCACGAGGCGGTCGAGCCCGAAGGCCACGCCGCCGTGGGGCGGAGCGCCGAAGCGCAGGGCGTCGAGCAAGAAGCTGAACTTGTCCTTGGCTTCCTCGTCGCTCATGCCCAGCAGGTTGAACACACGGGCCTGCACGTCACGCTCATGAATACGGATCGACCCGCCTCCGACTTCCGAGCCGTTGCACACGATGTCGTAGCCCGCCGCAACGATGCCCTCAATCGCGTCGATGTCGTCGACCTTGGTATCGAGCAACGCCTGCGCAGGATCGGG
>CAYUVO010000109.1:0-7817 GCA_964448185.1 uncultured Phycisphaeraceae bacterium | reverse complement strand
ATCGAAGCGATGGAAGCGGTTATTCCCGAGCCTCGCGCAGAGATGTCGGTGTACGCACCGCGCATGATCTCGCTGTCGATCAACCCCGAGAAGATCGGTCGCCTGATCGGGCCCGGTGGCAAGATCATCCGTGCTCTGCAGGACAAGTGGGGCGTGAACATCGACGTCGAGGACGACGGCACGGTGCTCGTGTCGGCGACCAGCGGCGAGGTGATCGAACAGGCCCGCGCCGAGATCGAAGCGATCACCGAAGAGATCAAGGTCGGCACCATCTATACCGGAAAGGTCGTCTCGACCAAGGACTTCGGAGCGTTCATCGAACTCGCGCCGGGGACCGACGGCATGTGCCACATCTCCGAGCTTGCTGATGGCTACGTCAAGTCGGTCAGCGACGAGGTTAAGGTGGGTGACGAGGTGCGTGTCAAGGTGATCCTGGTGGATGACCAGGGCCGCATCAAGCTCAGCCGAAAGCAGGCCATGCCCCCGGCCCCGCCTTCTGGCGAGGGTGGCAGCGAGGGTCAGAACGAAGATTCTCCAGAGCCCGCAGAAACGGCGTAAGAGCTGGTAGAAGCGGTACTTGATAGTCAAATGACCCGGGCGTGGCGCGAGACTCCAAGGGACTCCCTTGGCTTTCGCGCCACGTTCGGGTATCGTGCGTGATTGTCCGGAGGATTTCATAGTTCGTTTGCGGTTGCGTGGAAGGTCGGTGCCTGATGACTGAGGCGTCTGACGAAACAGTGTTAGCGGAGTTGCACGCCATTTCTGGCGAGGTCAAATGGTTCGATCCTCGCAAGGGGTTCGGGTTCATCGTCGGCCCCGACGGGCAGGACATCTTCGCCCATTTCTCGGTGATCCAAGGCGACGGATTCCGTGTGCTCCAGGACGATTCCCGTGTTGAATACGACGCGGTTCAGACGACGAAAGGCTGGAGGGCGACGCGCGTGGTGCGCGAAGACCCCGAGATCGTCGTCAAGACCGAGCACACTCGTAGCCCGCGACGAGCGACCTAAGAATCCGCATGGACGAAACGCTCTGGTTTGTGCTGATCGGGATGGCTGCGGGCGTCGTGGTCGCTCTGGGTATGGCCAAGCAACGTGCCAAACAGCGAGCGAGCACCAAGACTCTGCTTACGCCACAATCGGACCATCACGCAATCAAGCGTGCCGAGGAGCGACTGCGCGAGATCGCGTCGATGACCGGTGGGCTTGCGCATGAAATCAAAAACCCGCTCTCGACGATCGGGCTCAACACCCGGCTTCTCAGCGAGATGCTCGAAGACATTGATGTGCCCGAGGATCAGAAAGGTCGGCTCACGCGGCGCGCCGAGGCGTTGGGCCGAGAGGTCGCGCGGCTCGAAGGCATCCTGACTGACTTCCTCGAATACGCGGGTGATCCTCGGCTCGATATTCTGCCGACAGATCTCAACGAGCTGGTGCAGGAGGTCACGGATTTCTTTGCGCCCCAGGCCGAGCAGCGGGGCGTGAGGCTGCACGTTCAGCTTTCGCCAGCACCCACGACCGCCACCGTCGATGCGGGTCAACTCAAGCAGTCCATCTTGAACCTGATGCTCAACGCGGTGCAGGCGGCCGAGTCTGGCGGAGCGAGTTCGACGGGCGGAGCGTGCGAGTTGATCGTTCGGACTGCTTGCGAAGATGGCGGCTGCGCGATCCACGTCACCGACACAGGTCCGGGGATGGACGCAGCGACGCTGGCGCGGGTGTTCGAGCCTTACTTTACGACCAAAGCGGGGGGTTCTGGGCTCGGGCTCCCGATCACCCGCAAGCTGATCGAAGCGATGGGCGGGCGGTTTGCGCTGCACTCGGAGCCGGGCAAAGGCACGGACGTTCGGCTCTGGTTCCCCCATCTCACAGAGCCCACTATGACCGATTCAACTCCTACCTGAGCCGAGCACTTCGCCCGCGATGGTGGCCGCTTGATCGAGTTCGTGGGCGGTGTTGAGAAGATCGGGGCAGAAGCGGATGAGCCCTTTGCCAGTGGCGTCGCGGCGTGCATCGATCACCAGCCCTTGCTCGCGGAGCCGATCGGTATCACGCTGAGGATCATCGCTCAGCGCGGTCAGGAACGCGCCGCGTGGTTCGATCAAAGCGAGCCCAACGCCCTTGGCTTCGAGCGAGTGTGCAAGGTGCTGCTGCTGGCGCGTGTTGTATTCACAGAGCCGATCGACACCGATCGCGTTGAGCAGATCGAGCCCAGCGAGCGCTTGGACGAATGGCAGCACGGGGAGGGTTGATTCGAGCCAGGCGTCGCCGCCCGTGCTGAGTCGGGGTTGATCGTCGCGCACGAAATCCATCGTGCCCGCCTTAGCAAACCAGCCGGTGTCGAGCGTGTACAGAGAGGGCAACGGGTCATTGCTGAGCAGCCTTGGGTTGATCCACAACCAGCACGCGCCCGGGCCGCCGCGGGCGTACTTGTAGCTGCCCCCGATGGCAAAGTCCGCGTTCAATGTTTCAAGATTCACAGGCACTGCGCCCGCAGCGTGGTAGCTGTCGAGGAGCACCTTGGCGCCGCGTTCGTGGGCAGATTCGATGATGCGTTCGACGCCTTCGAGTCGCTGACCGGTCGCAAAGATCACAAGGCTCACCACGACCAAGCCCGTGTTCTTGTCGCCCCCCCCCCCGCCCCCACCGATCGCTTCGATGATGCGGTCGGCATCGAACAGGCCAGCGTCGTCGGCGGGAACGTATCGAACGTGCGCACGCTGCTTGCGGGCGTAGGTCTTGAGGATAAAATCGATCGAATCAAACTCGCCAGTAGTGGTCACGACGTTGGGCACGCGATCGAACGAGTTGAGCACCGCCCGCAGCCCTTGACCCGCTGCCGTCTTGGGCACGACAGCGTTGCCTGTGGTGCCGAGCAGCTTCGCCCAGCCATCACGGAACGTGGTGATCCGCTCCATCCAGCCGTCCCATGCCAGATCCATCTCGGCGTACCACAGATCAATCGCTGAACGCAGATCGTCTGCGGTGCGGTCGAGCGGCCTGCCCAGCGAATGGTTTGCGAGGTAGATCTCTTGTCGCCGGAGCGCCCGGCTAAACAACGGGTGGAGGTGCGCGACGAGTTCATCCTCGCGGAGAGGACCCGTCGAGAGCTGCGCGACAGCGTGTTGAATCGAATCGGTCATAATCCGATGGTATCGGGTGGCCGAGACGATCGTGATTCAGACGAGATTCGCCGTGTGCGCACAACATCGGCCCCTGCCCATGTAATGGAGAGGGGCCGATGTAAAGGCTGATTCAATCTACTCGTGGGGTAGATTTTTTTGAGGGCTCAGACCGAGTCTTTGAGGGCCTTGAGCGCGCGGATCTTGACGACGTTGCGGGCCGGCTTGGCCTTGAACATGGCTTCTTCGCCGGTGAACGGGTTGATCCCCTTGCGAGCACGGGTCGCGGGCTTGCGCTGGCAGGTGACCTTCATGAGACCCGGGATATTGAAGAACCCGACGTTGCCCTTTTTGAGGTCAGCCGCGATCATGGTGTGCATGGTCTCGAAGACCGCTGCGACTTCCTTTTTGGAGATCCCGGCGTGCTCGGCGAGGGTCGAATAGACCTCGGACTTGGTCCGGGCCTTGCCCTTGGCGCCGGTCACGCGAGTCGGCGCCTTGGCGGCTGGGGTTGTTCGGGTCGCCGTCTTCTTGGCGGTGGTCTTGCGGGTCACCTTCTTGGAGGCCCTCTTTGCGGGTGCCTTCTTTGCGGTGCGTTTGGTGGTTCTCTTTGCGGTTTTCTTCGTGGTTCGTTTCGCTGCTGTACGTTTTGCCATGATTGGACTCCACACTCCGTTGTTGGTCCTCGGTGTTCAGGACGCCATTCGTCCTAGAAAACAAGGTTCTACCTCACATGATCGGAGTCAGCAAGGGGCGGAGCATCAAAAAACAGCGAAAAAACAGGGTAAAGTGGTCAAATCAGCAAAAATACCCGAGTAATCAGGCGTTTTACGGTTCATCGAGGCTGTTCGCGAGTTCGATCGTGACCAACAACGCTGCGTGATCCGAGAGCTTTCGCGCCGTCACCGAGTGGTCATGCCACACGTCTTTGACCCTTGAGCGGAGGGATTCCGAGACGTGCGCATGGTCGATGCGGTGGGCTTGGCGGGCCGGGGATGACCGGGTGCCTCGGCGGAATCGGGGTGCGCAGCTCGCCAGGCATCGGTGTAGTGGAAGGATTCGGCGTGGTCCGCCGCTGTGGAGGAGGTTCCAGGTCATGAGGGTGTGCGTGGTGGCCATGCGAGCCGTACCGTAGCGGGAAGTGGTGCTTGAACCAGAGTTGATTTTGAGGAGGCTTGCAGATGCCCATGATCGCGGTGACTCGAACCCTGCCCGGAGTGCTTGAGGCTCCGGGTGTACCCGGCGCTGTGTTCCGAGTGTTGGGCGATGGTGCTGCTTCTCGCGAGGAGTTGCTCAAGTTTGTGCGTGGGGCGTCGGTGATTGTCTCGATGCATCACGACCGGATTGACGGCGAAGTGCTTGAATCCGCCGGTGAGTCGCTGCTCGGGGTGTGCAACGTGGCGGTGGGGTACAACAACTTCGATCTCCAGGCGTGCAAGGCGCGGGGCGTGCGGGTGTGCAACACGCCCGATGCGGTGACCGAGGGCACGGCGGATATGGCGTGGGCATTGGTGCTCGCGGTGGCACGCCGGCTGGTTGAGGCGGACAAGTTCGTACGCAGCGGCGAGTGGGCCAAAGGCGGAGTGCTCGGCATGGGCGAGTGGCTCGGGCAGGATCTGACGGGCAAGACGCTGCTGATTGTGGGCGGCGGACGGATCGGCCTTGCGGTAGCGCATCGGAGCCGAGCGTGGGGGATGCGGGTGCTGTATGTAGCACGCAGCCAGAAATGGGGCTTTGAGCTTGCGCCGCTGGCAGCACAACGCGTAGAGCTTGATGAGGGGCTTGCTCTGGCGGACGTGGTGAGTTTGCATGTGCCGCTGAGTGACCAGACGCATTATCTGATCGGTAAGCGCGAGCTTGGGCTGATGAAGCCCGATGCGATCTTGATCAATACCGCTCGCGGGCCGGTGGTCGATGAGGCCGCCCTTGTGGAGACGCTCAAGGCCGGGCATCTTTGGGGAGCGGGTCTGGACGTGTTTGAGCAGGAGCCCAAGCTGCACTCGGGGCTCGCCGAGCTTTCATCGGTGGTGCTCACGCCTCACATCGGGTCGGCGGAGCGACGGTTTCGTGAGGCGATGACCGCGATGGCGTGCGCGAATGCGGCGGCACTCTTGCGGGGAGAGGAACCTCCCAACGTGGTGCTGTGAGAGCAACGTGTATGACGCGACCGGCCGGGGCATAGACTGCTCGATGCCCCGCACAAGCGTGTATCTGGACAACGCGGCGACGAGCTTTCCCAAGCCACGCGCGGTGCATGACGCGGTGCAACACTATTCGATGCATGTGGGTGCATCGCCTGGTCGCGGCGGGTACTCGCAGAGCCGCGAGGGTGCGCGGAGGCTTGATGAATGCCGGGAACTGATCGCTCGATTGATCGGTGCGGACACGCCTGAGCGTGTGATCTTTACGCTCAACGCGACTGATGCACTGAATCTTGCGATCAAGGGGATCGTTCGGCATCGTCGGCTTGCGAAGCCCGGACAGCGGGTGCATCTGGTGACGACGGCGATGGACCACAACTCGGTGCTGCGGCCGATGAACGCGCTGGCTGATGCGGGCGAAGCCCAGTGGACGTGTGTTGGGGCCGATGAGCGCACGGGGCTGGTCGATCCGGCAGAGATTGCATCAGCGATCAAGCCCGAGACAGCGTTGGTGGCGGTGGTTCACGCGAGCAATGTGAGTGGCACGGTTCAGCCGATCGCCGAGATCGGCGCGGTGTGTCGCTCGATGGGCGTGCCGATGTTGGTTGATGGAGCGCAATCGGTGGGGCACCTGCCGATGGATGTGCGTGCGATGGGGATCGATCTGTTGGCATTCCCGGGACATAAAAGGATGATGGGTCCATTGGGCACCGGCGGGTTGTGGCTTGGCGAGGGGATAGTCGAGGCTATGGAGCCATTACGCGAGGGCGGCACGGGTTCCAAGAGCGAGAGCGATCGCCAGCCGATGGAGTTGCCCGATCGGTACGAACCCGGTTCGCACAACACGCCGGGGCTGGTGGGGCTCGCCGAGGGGGTGCGGTGGATTCTCGAACGAGGGATTGAGTCGATCGTTGCGCACGAACGCATGTTGATGGAGGTGTTCTTAGAAGAATGCCCGGGCGAGTCGCAGGGGTATCGGTTGCTCGGGCCACAGGGGTTGGATGATCGTTGTGGCGTGTTCTCGCTCGTACACGAACAGCTCGCCTCGCAAGTCATCGCCGATCGCTTAGAGGCGGAGTTTGGTGTGCTGACTCGTGCGGGGTTGCACTGCGCCCCGCGTGCGCACGAGACGTTTGGCACGACCGCTTCAGGCGCGGTTCGGCTGAGCGTTGGAGCGTTTACGACGCGCGAGGATGTTGCGTTAGCGTGCCAGGGGCTTCGAGCGATCGCCGAGGGCTCGTATGTGGGCCGTTAGGTTCTACTGATCGATCCAGCCCGCGTCGGTGTGGCGGACGATCTTGCCGGTGGTCTGGTAGATCACCTGCTCGGCGACGTTCGAGGCGTGGTCGGCCATCCGCTGACTGCGGCGGGCGAGGTCGTGCAGGATGAACGCCATGTCTACCGAGAGACTCCCATCGGCGAGATGTTCCTCGGCCTCACGGAGCAGCTTGTTGGTAAACATGCTCACCGCGTCGTCTGAGCCAAGAACCACTCGTGCGAGCTTGGCGTCGGCTCGGTCGTAGGCGGCTGCTGCATCGCGGACAATCCCGACGACGCTGTTGGTGAGCACGCGGAAGGTCGGTGGTGTGGGCTCGCTCAGAGTTTGGAGCGTGGGGACATGATCGAGAATCTCGACGGCAAGATCAGCAATCCGTTCGACCTCGTTGTTGACCTTGACGACGGTGAAGATTTCGCGGAGCTGACGGTCGGTCAGGCAGGCGGTCTGGCTCGTGGCGTCGGAGAGCAGCCGAACGGCAGTCTTCTCGATCGCTACATCCACACGGTCGATCTCGTTGTCGGACTCGATAAGCTCGCGGGCCTGATCGGCGTCTCGCTCAAAGAGCGCCTCGAACGCGCGTTCCATAAGGGCCTGGACGCGGCGGACCTGCTCGACCATCTCAGCTTTGAGCTGATCGACTCTTTGCTCGAATCCTTCGGGTGTGTTGGGCATTGGGTGGGTCTGATGGGGGGCTTGCTGGCGACTTCGATCTCAACGACACATCTAGCGTAGCATGACCCGCACCGGTCGGCTCGCGGCCCATCGGCACGAAAGGACCCTCCATGTTTGAGATCGAAACCGTCGTCGCTCGCCAGGTGTTGGACTCGCGTGGCCAGCCCACGATCGAGGCCGAGGTGGAACTCACCAGCGGGGCTCTGGGACGGGCGATCGTTCCCAGCGGGGCGTCCACGGGTGAGCACGAGGCGGTCGAGCTGCGCGACGGCGATGCGGACATTTACATGGGCAAGGGCGTCGAGCGAGCGGTCGTCAACGTGCTCGACCGGATCGCGCCCGCGATCGAGGGGCTCGATGCCCGCGAGCAGGAGCAGGTCGATGCGGTGATGATCGACCTTGACGGCACGCCCAACAAGGCCGAGCTCGGGGCCAACGCGATCCTCGCGGTGTCGCTGGCCACAGCCAAGGCGGCGGCTGAGGCGTGCGGGCTTCCCCTGTACCGCTATCTGGGCGGCAGCGGGGCCAAGACGCTGCCCGTGCCGATGCTCAACATTCTCAACGGCGGCAAGCACGCGGACAACACCGTGGACTTTCAGGAGTT
>CAYUVO010000108.1:0-7898 GCA_964448185.1 uncultured Phycisphaeraceae bacterium | reverse complement strand
CGTCGTGCGTTGCTTCACGCAAGCTGTAAAGCCCTTTGCGGTCGTCGCGCGCTGCTCTACGCAAGCTGTAAAGCCCTCTACGGTCGTCGTGCGTTGCTTCACGGAAGCTGTAAAGCCCTTCACGGTCGTCGTGCGCTGCTCTACCGGGGTGGTGCGCCCCTTCACAAGAGTATGAACGCGCGGTAACGCTCGATCTCGCTGCGTTGACGGAACATCAGGCGAACCAAAGAGAGTAAGAAAACAGCCGATTGCAAGATTCGCTCAAGTCAATGCGCCTTCCGATCGATCAGATGCCTGCTCAAGCTGCCCTTGGAGTCAGAAGTGACACCAAGGCAACGGCTGCTCCAGGCTCAGACGCCGAGCACCTTCACTGAAAGGGTGACTTCGATGCAAGCTCCACCACCACTGGCCAATGCCAAATGAAATGGCAACAATGACCAACTGAACACAGCAGCTCGATCTTGCTATGCTCACGCTATGAAGATCGTAGACTCCGCCAAAGACACATTCGATGCGAGCATTGCTCGCGCGGAGCGCCTCGAATCTCTTTATCACGGGCTAGTAAACACCCGAAAGCGAGGGATGAGAGCCGACTGGGCTAGCAACTTCGAGAACCTGATGCACTGGAAGCAGGGCACGACCAAAGGCCGAGTAGACGGAAATGACGCTGTAATCGTCATCAAAGAGAATGCCGATTTAACGGACGATGACTTTACTGCTGCGAGCTTGAGCGATCTACTGCGTGGCAGTCTGGTCCTCACCGTGTCTGCCATGGACGCATACTTCCACCGAAAGGTCGCTGCATACATCGTCGCATGCAGCCGACTCAAAGCGGGCACACCGGAAAAGCTGGAGAATGCGAAGATCACCATCGCTGATGCATGTGCAATGCTGGACGCAAAGCGTCCCAGAGCGAAGCTACGTACCTGTGTTGAGCGCCAACTGGGGTTTCAGTCGCTGCAGCGCCCCAAAGCCATCAAAGAAGCCCTGTCAATGATTGGCATAAACAACTTTTGGCCCACTGTCGCCTGCCGAATGAGTGAAGACCCCGCCGACGTGAAAAAGTGGGTCGAGTGGATTGTCACTCGCCGCAACCAAATTGCTCACGAAGGCGACCTCTCCGTAGCCAAGAAGACTCAAAACCAAGACAGAACGCTGCCACCCAAAGACTGCCGATGGTCAATCGATTTCATATCTCGCCTAGTCGACTCCGCCGAAGACGAGATTAACACTCAGCTTTCAGCTATGTAGCTTTACCACTCCGGCCCGCCGGTGTACCGGCCGTAGATATCCGCCATCGCCTGGACCATCTCGCCCATCGTACAGTTCGCAAGCGAACCCTCGACAAGCACGGGCATCACGTTGCGGTTCTCCCGGCACGCATCGCGGATCGCTTCCAACGAAGACATCACCGCTTGGTCGTCACGTTTTTGCTTGAACGCGGTCAGCCGTTCGACCTGCACGGTTTCGACTTCATCAGAGATCGTCAGGATGTCGATGGGCCGCTCGCCTTCGACATCTACATACTGATTGACGCCCACGATCACGCGGTCGCCCGCTTCGCATTCTTCGCTATACCGGTACGCGGCTTCAGCGATCTGCCTGCGGAAGTAGCCGCGGTGAATCCCCGCGATGCACCCGCCCGAGTACAGGTCGCCGTTGGTCAGCTCGCCGATGCGTTTGGGCGTCCACGCCCCGCCGGCCATCGCGTCGATCTCGTCGATCAAGGTCATCGCGTCGGCCTCGATGCGATCGGTGAGTTCTTCGATAAACCACGAGCCGCCGAGGGGATCAACCGTGCGTGTCACGCCGGTTTCGTGCGCCAAGATCTGCTGCGTGCGCAGCGCCACGGTCACCGCCTGCTCGGTCGGCAACCCAAGCGTCTCGTCCATGGAGTCGGTGTGCAGGCTCTGGCACCCGCCGAGCACGCCCGCCATCGCCTGATACGCGACGCGCACAATGTTGTTCAGCGGCTGCTGCTCGGTCAAACTGCACCCCGCCGTCTGCACATGCGTCTTCATGAACCACGACCGCTCGTTCTTTGCGCCGTAGCGCTCACGCATCATCCGCGCCCAGATCCGCCGCGCCGCTCGCAGCTTGGCGATCTCCTCGAAGAACTCATTATGACTGTTGAAAAAGAAGCTCAGCCTGGGCGCAAACTTCTCGATATCCAGCCCGCGATGCAGGCACGCCTCGACGTACTCCATCCCGTCGCGCAGCGTAAACGCGAGCTCCTGGGCCGCGTTCGACCCGGCCTCGCGGATGTGATACCCGCTGATCGAAACGCTGTTCCACTTGGGCAGATGCTCACTCTGGAACTCGATCGTGTCCACCACCAGCTTGACCGACGCCTCGGGCGGATAGATGAACTCGTTCTGCGCGTGGAACTCCTTGAGAATATCGTTCTGCAGCGTGCCGCCGAGCGTGTCCCAGCCGATCCCTCGTTGCTTGGCCATCGCAAGGTACATCGCCCAGATCACCGCCGCCGAGCCGTTGATCGTCTGGCTCACCGTCACCTTGTCGATCGGGATGTCCGCGTAGAGCCGGTGCATGTCTTCGATCGTGTCGATCGCGACGCCGCACTTGCCCACCTCACCGACACACAACGGGTCGTCGCTGTCGCGTCCCATCAGGGTCGGCAAATCAAACGCTGTCGACAAACCCGTGTTCGCCTTGGTCGAAGATTTCGTGGCACTCAGGATGTACTTGAAGCGTTCGTTCGTGTCGTCCGCCGAGCCGAACCCGGCGAACTGTCGCATGGTCCACAGCCGCGAACGATACCCCTCCGCGTACAGCCCGCGTGTATACGGATACTGCGCAGGCGCAGCGATGTCCCGCTCGACGTTTCGCAGCGACTCCGCGGGCGTCCAATCGGCAACGCCCGGGCCATACACCGGATCAATCACGATCCCCGAAATGGTCACCGCGTGAGGGTCTACATCCGACGGCGAGAGCGAGCCGATGCCCGGCCCAGAAATGCTGGTAGTCATAGGAGATGCCTTTCGTAAGCCTCACTATATGAACAAACGCCCGAGAGAGAACCCCCGGGCGTGCTTTGATCTTTGGCTCAACCGTTCGTGCATCGCCAAACAGGCTGATTCACTCCTCGGAGGTGCCCGCATAAGCGATCCGACCAGCGGTCACCAGACATAGACCTGCCCAGAGCAGGTCCCAAGGCGAGAGCGACTCTACTGATCCGTCGGCACCCACTGAGCGGTGAAATTCTTGCCGTAGCCCCGCCACTCGCCTGGCCCAAAGCGTTCCTTGATCTCACCGCCATGATCGATCCCGTCACGCCCCAACGAGTACAGCGTGAACGGCGCACCCGTGTGCGCATCCGGCTGCGCACGATAAATAAACTCCTTGCCATTGACAGGGTCTAGCGAAGCAGCATCAAGAAACTCGGGTACCAATGCCCCGAGCGTCGCGGGCAACTCCCCACGCACAAGCTCATACCGCCTCACCGCAATGACCGCCCGCGTCGCAACAAAGGCTTGCTCGAAGTCATCGTCGGCTTGTATGAACCGGTCGATCGCAGGAAGCAATATCTTCGCGACAGAATACTTCGAGTCAGGCAATCCATCGGCCCACGCTCCGGGTGATTGTCCCACTCTCTGCTCGATGGGCGTACTCGCCCACTCGATCGCCCGATCATAGAACTCGCTGAGAACTTCAGCCTGCGCCGATGGGCTGAACAACTTGATCGGTAGCGAAGGCGCCGGCAGCGACTGGAGCTGCGCAAGCCCGATCAACCTCTCACCCTCAAGCGTGTACGAAATCGGCGGCCCGCTCGACGCTCGATCCAACACCGCATCTAGTGCTTCGAGCACTTCAAGGTCATCAGTCACCAATGCAAGCCGTCGAACATCCACCAATGCCAATGACTTGATCGCGATACCTATCAGTCGCCCAATCATGAGAGGTTGCTCGTTATAAGGCTGAGTCAGAGCGACCATACGTCCAATGTGCGCAACCGCCGCCTGTGTATCCCCTCGCCACGCTGCGACCTGCGACCTTGCATCAAAGAGCCTTGCCAGTGCCCGGGTGCCACTGCCATGCTCGAACATCCACGAATCAGAATAATCAATCGAACTCTCTATCGGCCCCACAGCTCCATCCGAGCGAGCAAACGCATCAATCGCAGCGTCTAACTCTTGGAGCCTAGGACTCTTCAATAATTCTAACCCAATCTCTCCAAGCTCTCGGTAAGGCTCGGCGAGATCTTCTTCGGTTGCGGTCCCCATCAGCATTCGCGCCGCCGACTGTGGTTCCGCAAAGCTATATTCTGGAGTGCGCCGAATCTCCTCAAACAGCTCCACCATCGCAACATACCCATCGAATCCGTTGACCGCGCCCGGTGCATCAAGACCCGCTTCGTGCATCGCAAGCTCATACAACTCTTCGCCGTAATCCCGTTCACGCCAACCTTCCAAGCTGCCCGAGCCGCTCCCAATCGAAAGATAAGGCACCGCCGCCACCACAACCAGCAGCAACACCAACACCGCCACCACGCCGCAACCGATCCTGATCTTCTTCATCGCTCGGCTCCCTTGTGCATTCGATAAGCAACACGGACGTTCTAATACTTATACACGCCATGCCCCGACTTGTTGCCCAATCGCCCCGCCTCAACGAGTTGCTTGAGCAGCGGGCAAGGTCGATACCGATCGCTGTTCAATCCCTCAGCCAGCACGTTCATAATATGACAGCATGTATCGAGCCCAATAAAATCCGCGAGCTGTAAAGGCCCCATCGGGAAGTTGCACCCGAGCTTCATAATCCCATCAATCGCCTCCGCCTCGGCGACCCCTTCCATCAACGCATAAAACGCCTCGTTAAGCATCGGCATCAAGATCCGATTGCTCACAAACCCCGCCCGGTCATTCGCAGCCAGCGCCGTCTTGCCCATCGCTTCTGAGAGCGCGATCGTCCTCGCCACCACCTCATCACTCGTCTGCAAACCCCGGATCACCTCCACCAGCTTCATCACCGGCACCGGATAAAAGAAGTGCATCCCGATAAACCTACTCGCATCCCCTCCACCACTCGCTACCGATGCAGCCATCGCCGTGATACTGATCGAGCTTGTGTTGCTCGCAAGAATCGCATCCGTGCCTTTATAATGTTCGAGCACCTGCGCAAAGACCTGCTGCTTGATCGCAAGATCCTCGACCACGGCTTCGATGACAATATCGCCGCCCGCAGCGTCCCCAAGATCAGACACATACGCCAACCTGCCCTTGGCCGCCGTCGCATCCTCCTGCGACATCCGCCCCTTTTCAACCCCTCGTGCGAGCAGCTTGTCGTGCGTCGCCTCGCACCGCTTGATCTGATCCGCCGAAACATCGAACACCACCGTCTCAAAGCCGGCCACCGCGCTGATCTGGGCGATCCCGCCGCCCATTTGCCCGCCGCCGATGACCACGACCTTCTTGATCCCGTGCTTGCTCATAGTGTCACTCCCGTTCTGTGTGTGAGTAGTCTCTCGTGGCACGGACAACCCGCCCGTGGTTCATTTCATCATTCAGCGTAGAAGCGGTACACTGCCACGACGATGCCCTTCCCCTCCCAATCACGCACCCGCAAGCCACGAGCCAAGCCCGTCACCCCCGAGGCGGGCATGACCATCACCTCCTTGCGAGCGGTGGGCACCGCGGGCGAGCGAGTCAGCATCACCCTCGACCGCAAGGCCGCCGGCCAGATCGACGCCCTGCTGGTGATCGACTTTGACCTCGCCCGTGGCGACACCCTCACCGACGAGCAGATCGACCCGCTCATCGCCGCCATCGACCGGTGTGGCTGCCTCAAGCGTGCCCTGCGACTCCTCAACTCCCGCGATCGAGCCACAGGCGAACTCCGCACCCGCCTGCGTCGAGCCGGACACGCCACCCCAGCGATCGAGGCCACCCTCGAACGCCTCGACCAAGCGGGTCTGCTCAACGACGACGCCCTCGCACACCGTCTGGCCGAGAATCTCGCCGATCGCGGCAAGTCGGGCCGAAGGCTCATCGAGCTCAAGCTCGCCCAACGCGGGATCGATCGCTCCCTTGCGTCGAGAGCCGCCGCCGAGGCCGCCTCAGAGCGTGACGCCCTAGCCGACGCCATCGCTCTCGTCTCCAAACGGGTCCAAAGAGCCTCACCCGATCTCGACCATCAAACCCTCACCCGCAGGCTCACCGGCTTCCTCGCCCGCAGAGGCTTCGAGCACGACGTCCTCCGCGAAGCTGTCCGAACCGCTCTCGCCGATCGCCCACCCCCCCCTTCACCAGACGAGCTAAACTGATCCCATGGCCAAACCATCCCACACCCCCTTCGCCTCGATGCTCGTGTTGCCGCTGCTCGCCCTCACCGCCATGCTCGGCCTGACCGGCTGCATGTCGCCCCACAACGACCGCTCCTACGTCGGCACCGATCCCCAACTCGTCGCACCCCTCGACGACCTGCCCTATGAGTCAACCTATCAGCTCGACCGCTCTCAGTGGACCCCCACCACCATCAACATCCCCGTTGACAACACAGCCCACAGGCCGACGTACAACTCCAACCTCCGCCACACACGCATCACGACCCGCCAGCGCAACGAGTTCCCGACCGCCGAGCAAGCCCTCGAACTCACCGGCGATTCCGGTGACACCAAGATCGCCGAGGTCCCCGTCGTCCTCGGCTCAGCCATCATCGACGCAGTAGCGCTCCCCGTGCGCATGGTCACCTCCCACCAAGGCATGACCCACGAAAGCCCCAACATCGCCTACCAACGAACGCCTCAATATAAACCTGCCCCCGCCGCGAACGAAACGGAGTCTCCACTTCCAACTCAACCCGCCACAAGCATGACCGATGTGGAAGCTCCGACCACGTCTGACCAAGCCCCCCGTGTTATTGAGGAGAAGGCTCTCATCGGCACCATGACTCCGATGACCCCCGCCCCGCTCGCCCCCCCAGCCCCCGCCGACGAGGACAAGCGGTGAGCCAGGAATCTGACCACGGCTCTCAACAAGACTCCGCACAAGATCCCGAATGTTGCAAGGGCGTCCCGTGCGACTACCCCTATCTGCCCACACTCGAAGTCGGGCCTAAGTACGCCGCCAAGGTTCTCTCGGGCAAGGGCCACGCCGCGCCGATGCTCATTGATTGCCGCCGGGATGAAGAAGTCGCCGCGGTGTGTTTGTGCAACCACGTCCACATCCCGCTCGATGAGTTGGCCGCGCGCACACGCGAGATTGACCAAGCCCTCGCAGCACGCAACGAGCCCAAGGGCACCGAGATCCTCATCATCTGTCACAGCGGCCGGCGTTCGCTCTTCGCCGCCAACACCCTCAAGGCCGCCGGCTACGAGGGCGCTCGCTCTATCGTTGGCGGCATCGACCTCTGGGCTCTCACCATCGACCCGAGCGTCCCCCGCTACACCAAGACCGCCGGCTGCATCACGGTGATCCCGCCCCAGAAGTAAACCAGAGATACATGGTGGCTCGCGCGCCGGGCCTGTGTGTATGTCATCGACAAGCCCCGAGTGTGAGCGAGGGGGATGTCTCTACGCTCGCTCTTCTTACGGGCACGGCCCGACGAGTCCGAGCAGCGCGAGGAAGTCGCCAAAGCTCACCATGCCGTCAGCACCCAAGGTTCCAAAGTCGTCGGCGATGTCGCCGGTGCATCCCGGAGTGCCGCCGGGACATGGACCGACCAGGCCGAGCAAAGCTAAGAAGTCGCCAAAGCTCACTATGCCGTCAGCGCCGATGGTGCCGAAGTCGTCGGCGATGTCGCCCGGGCATGTGGCCACGGGGCCGGAGATGAGCTGGACGGTCACCGTCTGGTCCAGCGCGACCGCTGCTCCGCCGATCTCGGAGGCGTCGATCGTGACGCTGTTGGCCGTGAATGACACGTTAGAGTTGTCGATCTGG
>CAYUVO010000107.1:0-7981 GCA_964448185.1 uncultured Phycisphaeraceae bacterium | reverse complement strand
GCCCTCCACCGGCTCAACCACCCCGAGCACCTCGCCGGAGCCGATCAAGCTGCTGATCACAGCAGGCCCCACCCACGAACCCATCGACGACGTCCGATACATCGGCAACCGTTCGAGTGGCCGCCTCGGGGTCGAGCTCGCCCAAGCCTCAGCCGCCCGTGGCTGGTCCACCCGCCTCCTGCTCGGACCCACTTATCTAGAACCAAACGCTCCGAGCGTGGACCTCCACCGGTTCCGCACGACTGCCGATCTTGAGGCATTACTCCACGAACATCAGCCTTGGTGCGATGTGCTGGTGATGGCAGCCGCCGTGGCCGACTTCAGGCCCTGCCCTAATGCCGCGCCCGCATCGGGCAAACTCCGCCGAACAGGGCAGAATCTGAACCTCGAACTCGAATCCACACCCGATCTGCTCGCGGGTTGCAGCTCTCGCAGGCGTCCGGGGCAGACGCTCATCGGGTTTGCCCTTGAGCCGAGGGATACCATGATCGAGTCGGCCCGCTCCAAGCTCGTGCGAAAGGGCATCGACGCCATCATCGCCAATCCGCTCGAAACGATGGAATCTGATCGCATCGAGGCGACGTTGCTCACCTCGTATGCAAAGCCAAGGGAAACCCCGGGCATTATGCCCAAGACCGATTTCGCGGTCTGGCTCATCGACGCCATCCAGGAGGTCCACCATGCCATCTCGATATCCTCCTCAGCGCGGCACCCGAGGTAGAGGCGGCGCACGCGCGGGCAACAGAGGAAACACATCGCACAGCGACAGCGGCGGGGGCAGCAGAGGGGGGGGCGGTGGCGGCTATCAAGGAGGCGGGCACCAAGGTGGCAGCGGACCAAACCGACCCGCTCCCAAACGCCCCTTCAACCAAAACAACAGCCCATACAGCGGGCCCAACTCGGGATCTCGCTCAGGCCCTTATTCCGGTCCTAGCCCACGATCAGGCCCCGGCCACTCGTCTGGACCAAGCAAACCCAGAACACCATGGCCGGGACACAATAAAGCTCCCAAGCAGAAACGCGGGTCCAACCTCAAGCCCGAGATCGTCTACGAGGATGCCGACGTCTTGGTGCTCGCCAAGCCCGCGGGCTTGCTGTCTGCGTCACCCGAGCCGGGCGACATCCGAACGCCCAGCGCGTTCTTGTTCGCCAAGGAGCACGTCAAGGCGCACCCACGCCGGGGTCGCGAGAGGCCACGGGTGTGGATCATCCATCGGCTCGACCGCGAAGCCTCGGGCCTAATGGTGTTTGCCAAGAGTGAAAAAGCCTTCGAGCATCTCAAAGAGGAGCTGCGCTCGCGCCGGATGCACCGCATCTATCAATCGGTCGTTATCGGCACGTTCGAAGATCCGCGTTCGCCCGATGACCGTAAACGCTCGCCCCTGGCGGGAACCATCAAGTCGTATGTTCGCGAACGCTATGACCGGAGCATGGAGTGCGTGCGGAGCGACGACGTTCGTCTGGGCGATGCCAAAGAAGCCATCACGCATTATCGTGTCGAGGATCATGGCCGAGGATTCACGTTGTTGCTGGTTCGGCTCGAATCGGGACGCAAGCACCAGATCAGGGTCCAACTCGCCTCGATCGGCCATCCCGTCGCGGGCGACCGCGTCTATGGCGGCGAAGATCACCAGGACCCCTGCGGCCGCCTCGCGCTGCATGCCTGCGAACTCGGGTTTGCGCACCCGATCGACGGCAAGCCCATGCGCTTCCAGCACGAACCGGCGAACGTGTTTTTCAAGGCGATCGGTCGCAAATCAAGAGCCATCGCTGACTCTGACCAACGCGATGAATCCGACCAGCACCAAGACACCGATCAGCCCGAGGGCGATACGTCGTGGGACCACGTCGCGGGCTGGTACGACTCGCTGCTCGATCAGCGCAGCAGCGACCACCACCACCGCGTGATCGTGCCGGGCACGCTGCGATTGCTCGAACCCAAGGCCGACCAACGAGTCCTCGATGTCGCCTGCGGCCAAGGCGTGCTCGCAGCCGGGCTCGTGCATCATGGCGCAAACGTCGTCGGGCTCGATCTGTCGCCCAAGCTCGTAGACGCAGCCCACGGCCACCTCCAACCCGCGGGCTCCAAGGCCGAGTTTATGGTCATGGATGCGCGCGACCTGAGCAACGAAACCGATCGGCTCGGAGGGGCGGGTTCGTTTGATTCGGCGGCGCTCGTCATGGCGGCGATGAACATCGACCCGATCGAACCCGTGTTCGGCGGCGTGCGCACACTCCTGCGCACGGGCGGACGGTTCGTGATCGTGATGCTCCATCCTTCCTTCCGCGCACCGCAACAAACCGCGTGGCACTGGGAAGAAGATGAAACAGGCGACGAACGCTGTGTGCGCACGGTCAGCGGCTATCTCTCGTCGTTTCGCAGCTCGATCGTGATGAACCCCGGTCAAGCGGCGCGCGGCAGGCGTGCGGTCACCACTTGGACGTTCCATCGGCCGCTGCAGATGTACGTCGCAGCTCTTGCCCACGCGGGGTTCACGATCGATTTGATCGAAGAATGGACGAGTCAGCGCGCGAGCGAACCCGGACGACGCGCCAGCGAAGAGAACCGTGCTCGGCGAGAAATCCCGCTGTTTATGGCGATCCGAGCGGTAGCACAAGGCTCGGACTCCGCCTCATAAACCTCTTCACTCGGTGAGCTTGCCGAAGATCGCTTCGAGAAACTCGGCAACGACAAGTGTCACAGGATCGCCCTCGACTCCAAAGTCAGAGTTGATCGTCTTGTGCGATTTCTCGGGCTGATGCGACACGACCGCCTGCACATCAGCCTCGTGCAAAGCTAGGGCCAGTTCTTGAGAACGCAACGCCGACTCTTGACGATCGCCCGCATGGAACAACAAGAACGGCGGAATCGCGGCACCGTTCTCGTCCGCTTTGACATGCGTGATCGGCGAGGCTTGCTTCCATACCTCGGGCTTGTCGGTGAACGCGCCAACGTACATGCCCGTGAGCATGCGTGACCTCGGGCGTTCGAGCGTTGCAGCGATGTCGTAGCCCGCGCCGTCGAGCACGATGACCGCCTTGATCGTGTCTCGTGGCAAGTCGTGCGCACGAAGATATTCCGGGTCGGTTGCGACCAGAGCTGCGAGGTGTGCGCCCGCCGAGTGTCCGATGATGACGATGCGTTTGGGATCGCCGCCAAACTCATCGGCGTGCGCATGGATCCATGCGATGGCTGCGGCGCAATCCTGCGTATGAACCGGGTGCTGGACGTTGGGGCTCAGGCGGTAGTTGATACTCGCGAAGATGTAGCCGTGCTCGATGAACCACTCGGCTTTGGGGTGGACGGCGTTGCGATTGGCTTTGTCGCCGATCGCCCAGCCGCCGCCATGAATCATGATGGCAATGGGTCGGGGCTTTGCGTCCGACTGGGTGTCCGGCTGGGCATTCTTCGGCATATAGACATCGAGTTGCAAGAGCGGGTTGTCGGCGTCGTTGGTGTAGGGCAGATTCTTTTCGACCTGCAACTCGGCGCGTTTCTCGGCTGCGGATTGTGAGCGGATGGGTGTGGCTTGTTGGGCTTCAGCGAGGGTGATCTTGCCGTCGTTGTCGAGGTCGACGGCTTTGAAGAGCCGGGGGTAGGGCAGCTCGGCGGGGGTGACGACGCCATCGTTGTTGGTGTCGAGTTCATGGAATCGCGTATCGAGGCGGCGGTTGGTCTGGTTCTGTGCGAGCCCGCTCGGGGTTATGCCACAGATGATGGCCAGTGCGAGCAATCGTGCAAGAGTGGGCGTGAGGTTCATGCAAGTCTCCATTGACACATGATCGGGATGGTGCAGCAAAGGTCTTGATGCTAACGGCGAGAGTTGTTTGAGATTGCGTGCCTAGGGGCGAAGTGGTCGGTATGATGCGTGCAGATGCGGGCGTAGCTCAATTGGTAGAGCGTCAGCCTTCCAAGCTGAATGTCGCCGGTTCGAGCCCGGTCGCCCGCTGTAGCATGAGATCCGCTCGGGATCGAGTGTGAGGCAAGCCGAGCCGCCTTCATCAGGCATCAGGCATCGATTCCGTCTTTTGACGATAGTCGATGACTTTTACACGCGAGAGTCTGGCGATCGAGGTCGGCCAGAGGCTCAACGGCGACGATGTCGCTCGTGTTTTGGACCGGATCAGATGCTCGCGTGGCGCACTTCCAAAGAAGATCCGCGTGGGCAACGGCACGGAGTTTACGAGCAAGCGTTTGGATCAATGGGCGTATCTCAGCGGCGTGCGTCTGGACTTTAGCCGGCCCGGGAAGCCCACGGACAATGGGCTCATCGAGGTTTTCAACGGTCGGCTTCGAGCCGAATGCTTGAACGAGAACTGGCTTCTTGTCGCTGGCCGATGCGAAGGAGAAAGTCGCAGCCTGGAGATTGCACTACAATACCGAGCGACCACACAGCGCCTTGGGAAGCCTGGCCGGATAATGCCAAAGACTCACCCTCCAGGTGGTACAGGAACGGGTACAAACGCAGTAGACGGAAGATCGACGGCCGACTAGACTCCCGCAATGGGCGCTCGATTGTTCAACTTGGTCATTCTGCTGGCGATGACGATCGCACTGGTGGGGGATCGCGCGGGGTGGTGTGCTCACCGCGTTGACGCAGGCAGTGGCGAGCACGTTCACTTGCACGATCATTCATCCGATTTGGGCGTGGATTCCCACACTCACCACCACCATCATAGTGAAGACGATGACGAGGATTCGGATGATCACCACAGCGATCTCGATCATCTCCCGGATGCTCCGAAGATTCACAGGAACGGGCCGCGCCGGGTCGAGACGGATGCGCCTCCAGTGCATCCAAGCCAGGTAGCTGGCGAAATTATTTCAATCAGTGAAGCGGAGTCGGCGCAACAAGCGAAGCCATCGCACCGCTCGCTTGCCCACGCCCAACATCTGAACTCGATCAGGACCATCATCTTGCGGCTGTAGCGAGCGACTCTTGTCGTGAAGCGTCTTTGGGCGCACCGTGGCTCTCTCGCCACATCGTTACTCCCCCCGCATATGGAGATGGTCTTTATGCAGTTGCAGAAAACCCGCGCTTTCGTTGCGCTGATGACCGGTGGCATGTTGCTTGCCGGATGCCAGTCATATGAGCGCAAGCCGCTCGATCTAGTTGTCACGCGCGACGCATGGCAATCCCGCTCGCCTTCTGATGAAACCGCACGCCAGTTCGCCGATCGGCTCAGCGGCGCAGAGGGGCGTGCAGATACCTATCGCTTCGATCCATCTGACGGACTGACGCTTGCAGAAGCGGAGCCGGTGGCGTTGGTGTTCAACCGCGATCTGCGCGTGGCGCGTCTGGAGGCCGACGTTTCGCGCGTCACTGCGGATCACGCAGGGCTGTGGGACGATCCTGTTCTGGGCTTGGACCTCGAGCGCATCGTCTCGGGTGTTCCCGACCCCTGGGTTATCGGTGGAAGCATTGGGCTGACGATTCCGATTTCGGGTCGGCTTGAAGTCGAGAAGGCGCGCGCCGGGGCTGACCACAGGGCGCAGTTGGATCGGCTGGCCGCCACGGAGTGGGCTACGCGGTCGGCGCTTCGAGAAATGTGGGTCGAGTGGTCCGCGCAAACGACCCGCGCATCGCTCACGACAGAACAAACCGATCGGCTCCGGTCGGTCGCTGAACTTGCCCAACGCCAAGAGCGGGCAGGCGTGCTGTCCACCATCGAGGAACGGCTATTCCGTGTCGAACTCGCCAGCAGTGAAGCACAAGCCATGGATGCGCAAGCGAGAGCGAGGGAGCTTGAACTGCAACTGCGAGACCTTCTTGGCGTATCTCCTGAGGCACCCGTGAGGCTTGTCGAGTCGGTCATGTTTTCGCCGAGGAGTACCGATCCGGATTGGCTTCTTGCCTCGTTGGAGACTGGCAATCCCGAGCTTGTCGCAGTGCGGAGCGAGTATGAGGTTGCGGAAGAATCGCTCCGACTCGAGATCCGCAAGCAGTACCCGGACCTGACCATCGGGCCTGGGATTGGAGCCGACCAGGGGGACGAGCGATTGCTGCTTGGGCTTGGGCTTCCCATCCCGCTCTGGAACCGTAACCAGCAAGGCATTGCCGAGGCGCAAGCCCGCCGCGAGGTCGCATTTAGTCGATTTGAGAACACCTACGAACGTTTGGCGTCCAGGCTGGCAATTGAGATGATGCGGTATGAATCCGGGCGTGCGATGCGAGAGATTGTCGAGACGCATGTTCTGCCTCTTGCCGATGAACAGGACACCGATGTGCGTCGCGTGGCTGAACTTGGCCGCGTTGATCCGCTGATCTTATTGCAAGCTCTCAAGGCACAGTACGACGCGAAGGTTCAACTGGTGGACGCGAGAGCTGCAGAAGCCATCGGCGCCATCCGCCTTGACGATTTGCTCGGCCCACCGAGCCCGAACATCACCAGCCCCACCAGTTCTTTGATCCCGCAGCAGCCCACGCCGACAGGAGACCACCCATGAACCGCCAGATCGCATGGTCCGTTGCATTCACCCTTGGGGCTGTCCTAGGCGGGTGTGAACGGAATCCGGATCAGACCAACACCAACGCAAGCGCTGAGGCGCCTGCGATCTCGAACCGCGTCGATATTAATACGGCGGTGCGTCAGAATCTGGGCATCACCTTCGCCAGGGTTGAAAGCCGGAACGTCGCCGAAACTCTGCGCATCCCCGGAAGGTTCGAGCTTCTACCGACTGCGCGGCGAGAATACCGGATGCCCGCTGCGGGCAGGGTTGAACTGCTTGTTCAGCAATACCAGAAGGTGGAAGCAGGGGATCTTCTTTACCGCCTTGATATGCCGCGGTGGCGCAAACTTCAGCGTGAACTCACCGACGCGCAAGCGTCGGCCAGACTCGCACAGGCGGACGTAGACAGCATCGGCCCGCTTCTTGCGGCCCACGAGGAACATCACACCGAGATTCAGAGCGCGGTTGATCTCTGGACGCAGCGAGCCGCCGATCTAGAGCAGTTGCAGGCGGCGGGTGGTGCTCGCGGGGACGATGTCGCGCAGGCGAAGGCCTCTCTTGCGGCGGCACGCACGGCTTTCGCTGAAACGTTGGAGAAAGAGGCCGAACTCACGGTTCGGGCGCTCACGGCAACGGCCCAGCTTGATGCGGCTCAATCGCGCACGGTAATCCTGCTCGAATCCGCGTCGTCGCTCACCACCCGCAGCGTTGCCGACCTCACTGAGATCGACGCTGGCAAGTCCCGCTGGCAACGTATCGGTGAGATTGAGATTCGCGCGATCTCGCCGGGCGTGGTCGATCTATTCCACGCGATCAGCGGTTCCTTCGTTGAGCAGAGCGACCCCGTGCTGACAACGGTGCAACCCGGCAAGGTCCGCTTTCGCGCGCACGCGCTTCAGAGCGACTTGGGCAAACTCCTCAACGGCCTGACCGCAACCGTCGTGGCTCCGCAAGGCGGTTCGCTCCGAGACAGCGCGGGCATCGCGGGCACGCTCATTCTTGCCCCTACGGCAGACCCGGAACGTCGCACAATCGAGATCCTAATGACCCCCAACGGTGGATTGCCACTTGACTCTTGGGCGCGTGCAGGCGTGTAGGCATTCCTCGAAATAGTTGTCAGCGGTGGCGGCGGCGAAGAACTGGCGATCCCGTTGACATGTGTTGCGCGCGACGGCACCCAGAGCATCATCTTCCGGCGCGACCCCGCCGATCCCGACAAGGCGATCAGAATGGATGCGGATCTGGGACTCGACGACGGTCGCTGGGTCGTGATTAAGAGCGGTGTCGCCGAGGGCAACGAGATCGTGCTCGACGGTGTGTACCAGTTGATGGTCGCAACCAGCGGCAGCATCACCAAGGGCGGCCACTTCCATCCCGATGGCACTTTCCACGACGGCGACGACTAAGGAACCACCATGCTCAAGTATCTTATCGCATTCTCACTCAAGCAATCGTCGCTGGTGCTACTCGTAGCCGGAGCGATGCTCGTTTACACGCTGATCAAGCTGCCCAATATGCCGATGGACGTGT
>CAYUVO010000106.1:0-7989 GCA_964448185.1 uncultured Phycisphaeraceae bacterium | reverse complement strand
TCCATGTACTCGCTCATGTCGAGGTGGATCAACGAATCCGCGTCACCAAACATAAACTCGGCGAGCGCCTTGCTCAGCAGCGTCTTGCCGACGCCCGACGGGCCGACGAAGATAAAGCTGCCCATCGGACGCTTGGGATCCTTGAGCCCGGCGCGAGCGCGACGGATTGATCTGGAGATCGCCTTGATCGCTTCGTCCTGGCTGATGACCGACTTGTGCAGCTCGTTCTCGAGATCGAGCAATCGGCTTGCTTCTTCTTGTTCGAGCTTCTGCAACGGCACGCCGGTCATCTTGGACACCACCTCGGCGATGACCTCCTCGTCCACCACGCCGCCGACTTCCTGGCTCTTCTCGCGCCATTCCTTCTGGATGTCTTCCTTCTTCGCACGAAGCTGCTCGGACGTATCACGGAGCTCGGCTGCACGCTCGTAATCAGCGCCCTTAACCGCTTCGTCCTTCTCGATCGCGAGCCGCTCGATGTCTGCTTCGATCTCGGCGAGGTTCGGCGGCTTTCTCATGTTCTTGAGCCGAACACGCGCACCCGCTTCGTCGATCACGTCGATCGCCTTGTCGGGCTGCACCCGGCCCATGATGTACCGACTGCTCAGCTCGACCGCGGCATGCACCGCTTCATCGGTGATCCGCACCCGGTGATGGCTCTCGTAGCGATCGCGCAGCCCCTTGAGAATCTCGACGGCTTGTTTGTCGTTGGGCGGCTCGACGGTGATGGATTGGAACCGCCGCGCGAGCGCCGCGTCCTTCTCGATGTACTTGCGATATTCATCGAACGTCGTCGCACCGATGCACTGGATCTCGCCACGCGCCAACGCAGGCTTGAGCACGTTGCTCGCGTCGATCGCGCCTTCTGCGCCGCCCGCGCCCACCAGCGTGTGCAGCTCGTCGATAAACAGAATCACGTTCTTGGCCTTGCGGACCTCGTTCATCACCGCCTTGATGCGTTCCTCGAACTGCCCGCGATACTTCGTGCCCGCGACCATCATCGCAAGATCGAGCACCACCAGACGCTTCTCATGGAGAATGTCCGGCACGTCGTGCCCGATGATCTGCTGGGCGAGCCCTTCGACGATCGCCGTCTTGCCAACGCCCGCTTCACCCAGCAATACCGGGTTGTTCTTCGTGCGTCGGCAGAGCACCTGGACCACCCGTTCGATCTCGTCTTCGCGACCGATCACCGGATCAAGCTCGCCTTCTTTGGCCAGCTCGGTAAGATCACGCCCGAAGCTGTCGAGCGCCGGGGTCCGGCTGCGACCCTTTCGGCTGCCGCTCTCCGAACCCGAACCGCCCGAGCCGCTCAGAGCGGTCTCGCCGTCTTCGGAATCGCTGCCCGCACCGAGCAGGTTGAGCACTTCCTCGCGGACCTCTTCGAGCTTAAGTTCGAGGTTCATCAGCACCTGGGCCGCCACGCCGTCGTGCTCGCGGAGCAACCCGAGCAGCAGGTGTTCGGTCCCGACATAATTATGGTTGAGATTCCGGGCTTCCTCGATCGCGTATTCGATCACCTTCTTAGCCCGTGGCGTCTGGGGCAGCTTGCCCATCGTCACCATCTCAGGCCCGGCTTTGACGAGCTTCTCAACCTCCAGACGCACCTTGCGCAGGTCCACGTCGAGGTTCTTGAGCACGTTGGCACCGACTCCCGAGCCCTCTTTGACGAGGCCCAGCAGGATGTGCTCGGTGCCGATGTATTCGTGGTTGAACCGCTGGGCTTCTTGGTTGGCCAGAGCCATCACCTTGCGGGCACGATCGGTGAAGCGTTCAAACATGGGTCACCTTTCTCTTCTCGGCCAAATGGCCGCATTCTCGGACGAATCCCGTCCATCCTCACGGTACACCTGAGTCCGGCGAGATGTTCACTTCGCACCGGCCCAGAAGTTCTCTCTATCTCTATCGGCTGCGAGCGGGGTGCCAATCCCATGAACGCTGCCAGAACACGCCACGACGGTTCGCTGGCTCCGTTTCGGCGGATCGAACCCTATCAAATAACAAACAACCTGCCAGCCAGGCAGCGAACTTCACGCACAAACAAGGGATAACCCTGCCATGCCAACTCAAGGCCGAGCGGTCACCAACGCTGGATCGGCGACCACCCCGATCGGTACCGCAAACTCGTCGCTCGTGCCCGTCGTTTCGTCCTTGATCGTCACGTGCAGCTCATACGATCCCACCGTCAGCGTCGAAGGCAGCTCGATATGAGTCACTAAGTAGAAGTCTCGCCTGCGGTTGCGCGAGGTATCGATTACTCGTTCTGCGGGCTTTCGCCACGCGAGTCGACCATCGGCTTTGTGATAGAGCCGGAGTTCCTGGCTCAGATCCACCGCCCAGCGATCACCCGGCGTATTGACCCGATCGCCGCTGGCGAGCGACCTGTGGTTGAACCGCTCGACTTCGACGTAGACCAGAGCGGCGTGGGATCGACGAGAGAGAAAATCATTCCCAGCGAAAGGAACGTAACTCCCGAAACTGTCCACTCTTGAGCACAGCTCGACACGTCCGATATGGACGCCCAACGATTGTTGGAGTTTCTCGGCAGCCTGCTGGAGCGACCCGGCCATGGCTTCGGGCGAGCTGGCAGCCACCTCTTGGAGAGAGGCTCGCAGCGCATCGAGAGTTTGTCGTTCGCTCGGAGCCAGCGCGTCGAGGGTTCGTTGGTCGATGACGGTGTCGTTGCGTGGGCCGCCCGGGCGGAGCAGATCGGCGGCGATCAGAGCGAGGGCGTCGCGGAGCGGGCTGTTGGACGACCCGACTCGGCTTGCCACAATCTGCTCGATCTGGTCGGCGAGTGCTGCGACCTTGGCATCCGAGGCTTGAGATGCCGACCCGGAGTCCGCCCCCTCGTCGCCGAGCAGATCTCCCAGCGCGATGCCCATTCCGGTGCCCGCCGAAGCGGGCGGGGCTGGTGGCGAGGCCGATTCACTTTGAGCTGCGCCCGAAGTGTCCGTCATAGTTCCTGACGAAGCTGTCGGAGGCGTGGCCGTCTCTGGCCTCGCAGCCAGTGGGGTGGTGGGGGGGGCGGTTGTTTGTTGCATCATCTCTGCGAGGTCCGCAGCCTGCTGGGCCACGCGATCGGCGACGCTCTGATTTCCTACAGGCAGTTCGCCATCGGGCAGCGTCGGCCCGCCCGCTGTGTCAGCGCCGTCTTGCTCATTGGCCAGCGTGTTGAGCCCGACGTTCACCGGTTCGCCCTGAGCGGTCGAGCCGTCGGAGGCGCACCCCGCGAGCGCGAGCACCACACCCGCAGCCAAGACCGAGCATCCGAGAGTCGTCGCATTGAGATTGCTTGTTGCCACCTGGTGCCTCCTGCGTGTGGTGCTGACGGATTCTCCGAATCCGCTTTGGCTGGCTCGATCCGCTGAGTCAGCACGATGAGCCTCTATAGAGTATCGGTCGCGGGCTGGCCCAGACTTGCAAACCCGAGCGCGATCCGCTCGACGCGGTCGGCGGGCCGACCGAGCCCGCTCTTGATGGCTTGATCGTTGCGGACACATTCGCGATAGAACGCAAGCGACCGTTTGGGCGAGAGTGAACGGGCGAGTCGAACTACGCCGTCGGCTTTTTCGCGGGGCCAGAGATTGAGCCGAGAACTGACAGAGCCCGGAGCCGCTCCCCTCGCCATGAGTGATGCCGCCTGATGAATCTGGCCCGCGAGATCGACCATCGCCCAACTGATCGGCACGACAAGATCCTTGGGGTTGTCTTCGAGCAATCGACGCAGGTAGCCCACCGCTTGCGTGGGATCGCCGCTGAGCAGCGGGCTCTGGATCTGCCACGGATCGTCGAGCCCTTTGGTACCGCTCTGTTCGAGGACGGTTTCGAGGGTGATCGTCGCCATCGCTGCCTTTGACTTTGCCGCCTCTTTTGACACCGGCGAGACCATCACCGCGAGTTTGGCGAGTTCGGTGTCGATCCTGCCGAGATCGCCGTTAAGTCGATCGTGCAACGCCCCGGCGGCCTGCGGCTCGATCATGACAAGGTGTACCGCTTTGGCGCGAGTCGCCATCCACTGCATCGCCATCGCTCGTGGTAACGGCTCGCACCGCACGATCGCGCCGACTTTGTTGATCAGCGTGTCGAGCTTGCCACGGTTCCACTTCTCGCTGCGCAGCACGAGGGTCGCAGCATCGCACGGGCTCTGGGCGTACCGCTCCAACAGCGGGCGGTTGTCTTCTTTGACGAGTTGATCGGCCTGATCCACCAGCACGATCTTGTGCTGTTGCATGAGCCCGAAGCTCCGGCATTCATCGAGCACGTCGGCGGCCGAGGTCGATTGCCCATCGAACCGGATGACGTCGATCTCGCCGAGGGTTATGGCGAGCTGTGTTCGCAGGGCAATGGCGTACTCAGAGCGGAGAAATGCGTCGGGCCCCTGGAGCACGACAATGCGTTCAGTGCCGGCGGGGGTCCAGAGATTTTTCGACGATGACTTGGCCACGCCGCCATCGTAGGAACGCAGACCGATCTCTGAATCTCATGCTGCCAAACCGGCCTTTACGCCGCGTGTTCGCCCAGCTCACGCAGCTCGTCATCGTCAAACCGCTCGGCCCAACGATCCGGACGAACATTCGCAGCCGCGCTGGGCGACTCACGCCAATCCTCCGCGTTGCGAAGCTTGAACGCGCTGGACTGGGTCTTGCGGTAGCCGAGCAGCCGTATGACCTCAAGCACGTCGGTCCACGCGGGATAGCACACCGAGTTGGCGGTCTTGAACTCCTCGATCGCCATCAGGAACAAGAACTGCTCGGTGGTCAGCTCGCCCTCTTCAGCAGCCCGCGTGAAATCACTCCGCCTGCGGCCTGGGCCGCGCCTGCGTTCGAGAGCGGCGGTGGTGTCCGCTCGCGGCTCGCGGCGTCCCAACTCGGTGCGCCGCTCCACCACGCTGCGTTCGCGTGAGGCTGGGGTCTTTCCCCGGGCCGATTTCTTGTCGTCGGGGGAACTCGCTTGGGGGTTCTGGGGATTAGGCGATGAATCAGACTCGGGTGCGGGGTTCGATTCGGGCTTTGATTCAGTCATAGTGCTGGACGACCACCTCTCCGCGGGCGTCTTCACTGGGACGACACGCTCTAGAGATCGTCGTCATCCTCGGGCTCGTCCTTCACCTCATCGTCTTCATCGTCGAGGAAATTGGGGTCCTCATAATCCTCAGATTCGTCATCATCGTCATCGTCGAAATAACGATCATCGTCGTCGTCATCGTCCTCATCACGGATCGCCACCGCTCCCCAGCGGGTGGACTCCTCGTCCAAAGACCTGCGAAGAGCCCCGACGCCATATCTCAGATCTGGTCCCAGATCAGATCCCAGATCTATACCCAACCCCAGAATGCCCATCAGCGTTCCGCTCTGTGTTGCGACCTCAAGGTCCATCACCATGGCGTGCCTCCACCAGATTCCGATCCACTACCGATCACTTCGAGAGCCCGACAACCGTCGCCGAGCACCCCGCCACCTGACCCGGGTCGATGCCCGCACCCGAGTCGCATTGGGCGGTACACTACCCCGCTGGAGCACGCTGTCAACGCCCATCCGAAGAACCCTCGTTTCACCCCCAGCTTTTCCACCCTATCCCTCGTTTCTACCATTCGGCTTCCTCGTGTCTCTCGCCATCGACTCTCGCTCTTGTGCCTGCCCATGCCGCCCTCCCATGCCGATCACCACCTCCCCAATAAAGCCACGTCCCGCGTTTGACCCGATCGCCGGTCTGCTCGCCATCATCCTGCCGGGTGCAGGGCATTTCTATCGGGGCGAGCCCAAGCGGGCGATGGGCATCGCAGCGGGTGTGCTCGGGCTGTTCTTTGGCGGCATCCTCATCGGCGGGATCGACGTAGTCGATTCCAAAGAGGACCGCCTCTGGTTCATGGGTCAAGCCATGGTCGGCCCGGTCGCTCTGGTCACCGATCAGATCTACCAAAACGCCATCAAGGTCGACGGCAAGCTCCCCGAACCCGTTGCGGGCCAAACACCAAGGGCTACTCGATCCCTCGGCAAGGTCAACGAGATCGGCACGCTCTACGCGACGATCGCCGGGATGCTCAACTTGATCGTGATCCTCGATGCCTTCTTGCCGCCCGCTCGGGTCCGCGAAGACGAGGACGTGATCGTGCCTAGTAGTGAAAGCGGGGGGGGCTCATGACGCTCACATCCCTCACCACCCTTGCATGGCGACCCTTCCTCGACCCGATGAACCTCCACACCTGGTGGTATCTCCTGCTGATCCCGCTGGCGTTGGGCATCGCTCTGACGTACCGAGCGGTCCGCCAGACCGAGATGACCCACTACCTGCGTGACGTTGCGAGCCTGACCGCCCAGATCGTCGTCGGCGTCGCGGCCCTGGGCTTTGCGAGCTTCATCGTGATCCAGGTGCTCGTGCCCATGCTCGCGCCCATGCCCCAATAGGCCCAGCGGCAGGCTCCAGTAAGCCGAACGCCGCCCCTCACACATACCGCCCGCTCTTGGTTGCGAACCCGCCGTCGAGATTCTGGATCATGTACCGCAACGCATCGACCGCATGGTCGTGGCCGTCCTTGATCGGCTCAAGACTCCGGGGCTCATCGGGATAGTGATACCGCTCCAACGATTCGATGAGCTTCGTACATCGCCGATGCACGAACAATCGCGGGCCTCCACCGACTGCGGGCCGAAGCCGCGCACGAATCAGGTTGAGACCGGTCGCCATAAGCACCCGTTTATCACGAACCTTGAGCCCGGCTGAACGCATGGCTGCAACCGCGCTGATTCCGGTCTGATCGCTGCGTTGACGCCCCGCGGGGTCCACCCCGATCCATTCAGGCATCACGTTGCCTGCCGTGTCATTCATCACCGGACCATGCTGAATCGCTCTGATATGTTCATCGAGCACCACCTCGGCCTCGACGCGCTCGGCCTGCACCCAGAGCACCCCGTCCGCGTCGAGCTGCGCCCATAACACCACCGTCGGCGACCGGAACCCGAAGTCCATGCCGCAGATCCAGGAACACTTTGGCTGCTCGCCCATTTTCAAAAACACATGAACGCGAGCGTCAAATTCCGGGAGCACGCAATCGCTCCGCTGGGGACGCTGGCACAACATCTCGGCCTCCCACGACGCCTGTCCCACTCGGCCCTTGAGCCGAATGGCATCCTCCACGCTGACATGCCCGGCTTGTTGCTCGCCGTGTGCTCGCCCGCCGCACTCGGTCCACAGCGCGCAATCGCCCTCGTCCGTGTGGCACTCATCTTCGCAGTGTTCGAGCACGTCGAGCACACCCCAGCGAAAGAGCTTGCGCGCACCGCTCTGGGCCTCTTCGACCACCCGCTGCATGAGCCCATAAGGACGGTGCATGGTGCTAAGGGCTTCGACCGATCCGCGCACCGTTATTGGTCCGCGACCGACCGCGTCGACGGTGATCGACCTCGTAACGAGCTGCGCCGCTTCCCACACTTCGGGATCGAACAGCTCGATCTCATCGCAGCGAAGTTTCTGCACGCGCGTGCCCCGCACGGAGGTCTGGCTTTGTGCGAGCAGCTCGACGCTTGAGCCGTTGACGAGTCGGATCTTGCGATCGGTGATTTTCCCCTCGACCATCGGCGCAAGCTCCGGCCTGCTCAGAAACATGCGCAGGTGCGCGTGCATCCGCCGCGACTGTTCGAGGCTTCCCCCGAGAATCCGCACTTCGATCCCCGGCTTGAACACCATGTCCGCAAGCGTGGCGACCGCTCCGAGGAACGTCTTGCCGCCGCCACGGTTCGCCCACACCACCGAATCGACCACGGGCTGCGCCAACCACGCCGGGTCGCTCTCATCGAGCAACGCCCCGCCCTCGAAAAACGAATGCGCAACATAGTCCATCGGCGCCGAATGCCCCGGTTCGGTCGCGTGGCGGGCAAGCTCGACGCCCGCTGCGTCCTTGATCCACGCGCGTAGCTCGACCACTCCCCGAGGCCAGCTCGGCATCCCACCACTCTCAGATTCTGCCATCAATCCCCCCCCCATCCCCCG
>CAYUVO010000105.1:0-8248 GCA_964448185.1 uncultured Phycisphaeraceae bacterium | reverse complement strand
TTACCGTCAACGCCTCCCCCCCCTGCCCCCCCTCCGCCGGAGTTCGATGCCGGAGCCGAACATCACCTTCGGCCCAAGCTCCGCAAAATTCGGGCGTTCCCCGTGCCCGCGAAAGGACCCGAGGACAAGCAGATCGTGCTCATGGGGCTCGCAGACGCCCAGCAGATCTCGACCAAGCCTCCCGTGGTGGTCGCGCCCGCTCTCCAGCAGGTGCTGGCGCTGTTTGATGGCACTCGGACCGTCGAGGCGATCGTCGAACAGATCGGGAACAATCTCAAGCTCGAACAGCTCCAGACCATCGTGGCCCAGCTCGACGGCGCGGGGCTGCTCTTTGGGCCGACCTTTGACGAGATGCTCGCCCAGATGAGAGCCGATTTCGACGATTCCGACATGCTCCCCCCCGGCTCATCGGTTCAGATGGCCGATTTGTTGGTGCTGCAGGGGAATAAGGAAGCGACCGAGGAGGAGAGGGCCGAGCAGGGGCCGGAGGCACTCAAACAAGCGTTTGATACATGGATCGACGCGGCACTCAAGGATGTGGAAGATCCTGCGTTCGATGCTCTGCCCGCGGGCATCGTGGCTCCGCACGTGGACTACCTTCGTGGCCGAATCAACTACGCTTCGGTCTGGGGCCGGATGAGGGTCGTGGATCGACCCGATCGAGTGGTCATCCTCGGCACGAATCATTTTGGCTTATGTTCGGGCATTTGTGCGTGTGACAAGGGGTATACGACGCCGTTGGGTGAGAGTCCCAAGGACGTGGAGCTTGAATCGGCGCTGCGTGAGGCTCTTGGTGAGGAGATGGCGTCCAAGTGTTTCGAGCACCGCTTCGACCACGAGAACGAGCATTCGATCGAGTTGCAGGTGCCTTGGATTCAGCACTGCCTTGGCGCGGACGATTCGGGGCAGCATGTGCCGGTGTTTGGCGTGCTGATTCATGATCCAACCGTCAATGAGGGCGAGAGTTACGACGGTAATGGCTTAGGGCTCAATCCGTTTGTCGATGCGATGAAACAGGCTCTGGCCAAGATCGGTGGCAAAACGCTGTTCGTTGCATCGGCGGACCTGAGCCATGTGGGCCCGGCATTCGGGGATCAGCATCCGATGGTGGGCGAGGCTCCCGAAGCGGAAGAAGCCCGTAATAAGACGGTCCGTCACGATCAGGAGTTGCTCGCTCATCTCCAGAAGGGCAAGGTGGATGATCTGATGACGTCGATCGCCTGGCAGGGCAATCCGACGCGGTGGTGTTCGATCGGGAACCTAGTCGCGATGCTGAGGCTTACGGGTGCGAACGAACTCAAGTTGTTGAACTATGTGGCAGCCCTTGATCCGCAAGGCATGAGCATGGTTTCGAGCGTGGCGATGGTGACCAAGTGAGCAACGCCTTACGGGTGATGCTGTGAACACGTTGGGCATGCAGCACATAGGACCGATAATGGGCCTGATCGGAGCGGGGATTCTGATCGGGGCCTCGATCACGCTGTTCGTGTTTGCAAGGCGAAAAACCAATCGGCTTGATTCGCAGCGGGTTCGGTTGCCCGCGATCGGGGGTGAACAGGGGATCGCGGTGGGGGTGCCGACGGTGCTCGCTGCTGGGCTTGCACTGGGGGTCAGTGGCTACCACGCAGCGGCGTACTCGCTTCAAGCGATGGGTCAGCACACGCTTCCGACGATGTTGCCGTCAGGTCTTTGGTGGGTGTTTCCTGTCGGGACGACGGTGGTGGTGGGGCTGAGCTTGTTGACGGATTCGTTCGAGAGTCCGAGCGACAGCGAGGATTGACAGGCGAGTGGTTGGGTGGGGGATGGGTGGGTTGGTCACGGGTGCGCAACGTGATGGATGTTGGTGCGAGCCAGCGGGGCAAAGTGCCCGTATGGTGGTCATCGTGCAAGATTGAAGTTCGCCGGGACGAGCCCGGAGCCCATGCGTCGAGGATGTGTGGGAACGAGTGAGAAGTCACGACGAGAGGAACGCCATGCCGTCGTCAACAGTTTGCTGGGGCATTGAAGTTGGATCCGCTGCGGTCAAGGCGTTGAAGCTCGAGATGGGCAGCGACGGGCCGCGAGTGGTGGATTATGCGGTGATCCCGCACGCTCGTGTTTTGAGCGAGCCCGAGGTGGATCACGTGGACGCCAAGCGGATCGCGTTGAACCGGCTGGTCAACGAGCACGACATGCACAACGCGACGATCGCGGTGAGTGTTCCGGGTCACTCTGCGTTTGCGCGGTTTGCGAGGCTGCCTCCTGTCGAGCAGAAGAAGGTACCTCAGATCGTGAAGTTTGAGGCGGTCCAGCAGATCCCGTTCCCGTTGGAAGACGTGGAGTGGGACTTTCAGACGTTCCAGGATCCCGAATCGCCCGATGTCGAGGTGGGGATCTTTGCGGTGACCCGCGAGCGGATCGCTGCGGATCTGGCGTTGCTCGCTGAGGTTGGGATCACTCCCGATCTCGTGACGCTCTCGCCGGCTGCGGTGTATAACGCGATCGCCTACGACCTCGAGTTTACGGAGAAGACTCCGGGGACGGTGCTGCTCGATGTGGGCACGACGGCGACGGATCTGATTATTGCTGATTCGGGCCGGGTCTGGATTCGGACGTTCCCGATGGGCGGCCACGAGTTCACTCAGGCGTTGGTCGAGGCGTTCACACTGAGCTATCCGAAGGCGGAGAAGCTCAAGCGTGAGGCCGAGCAGAGCAAGCACGCGCGGCATGTGTTCCAGGCGCTGCGTCCGGTGTTCAGCGACCTGGCACAGGACATCCAGCGTTCGATCGGGTATTACCAGTCGTTGCACCACGACGCGGATCTTTCGCGATTGATTGGTGTGGGTTCGACGTTCCAGTTGCCCGGGATGCGGAAGTATCTCAAGCAGCAGCTCGGGTTGAACGTGTATCGGCTGGAGCACTTCAAACGGTTGCCACAGGATGGACCCGAGGCGGCGGAGTTCGAGGCGTTGGCACCGACGCTGACGACGTGTGCGGGCCTCGCGTTGCAGGGTTTGGGTCAGGCGGCGTTGAACGCCAACGTGGTGCCGGTCAGGGTGGTACGCGATGCGATGTGGCGTCGGAAGACCAAGTGGTTCGTGACGGCTGCGGGCTTGGGCCTTGTGGCGGCGGGCTCGCAGTTCATCAGGCCGTTCTTGAGCGAGACGAATCTCAATGCGGTGGCGGTGCCCGAAGAAATCGACCGGGCGATCTCGCTCGGGAGTCGTTTGACGAGCGAAGCGAATCAGGCGGGCGTGACGAGGCCGCTGAAAAACAACTTTGCCGCAGCGAACGTGATCGACTTATTCGATCAGCGTGAAGTGTTCGGCTGGCTTGCTTCTGATGTGTCAAACATCCTCGAAGCGGGTTCAGAGCATTCGTTCGAGCTGGTGACGATGACGAGCGAGTATCTGTATGCGTCGGATGGTTCGGGCGATGATGATGCCGGCGGCGACGATTCTGGCTTTGGCGAGCCCGAGCCCGTGCGTGACAGAGGAGGACGAGGCCGTGGGCGTGGAAACAATGCTCCTGCACCGCTTCAAGCGAGACCGGGCAGAGGTCGAGACGGTGGAGGCGGTGGCGGTACGCCTGTCAAGGGTGAGCCACGGGTTGCGGTTGAGCTGGTGATTCAGAGCGATATCCCGCGTGAGAACCTCGACGAACTCATCACGGCGAGCGTGGTCAAGTGGCTCAAGGACAACGCGAGTCGTTCGGATGCTCCATACACGCTGAGGGTCGATGCGGACGAAAGCGTCTGGACTCTCGTGGATTCTGGAGAGAATGATCAGGGGTCGGGCAGAGAGCGCAACACTCGTCGTGCTCCGGTACGCACGACACGAGCGCCCGCTAGGCGTGGTGGCAGAGGCAATACGAGTGGGAACTCGATCGAGGAAGAGTTTGCGCGTCAGCAAGCTGAGGAACGCAGGAGCGGCAACGTACTTGGCGGGGGCGGCCCGGTGCGTCCTGCTTCGGGTGGGCAGTCCAACCAGGCGGCGAGTGCGGATCTCGACCGGATCGCGCCACTCAAGCGGCCCGAGAAATCAGGCACGGGTTCGACGTTCAGTATTCAGTTTGAAGCGGTGCTCCGATGGAACCCGGCGAAAGATGGAGGTGACGCGTGAGCGGAATCCTGAACTTTTTCAAGCAGCGTTGGCTGCCGATGGTGTGCGTGCTTGTAGTGCTCGGGACGCTCCCGACCGCTTGGATCTTTAGCTCCAAATGGAACGAGAAGATTCTCAAGGTGGCCCAAGACGACGCGGGCGACAAGCTCAACAAGATCAAACGTGCGAAGGTGACGTATGTCATTCCTTCGGTGGTGCCCGGCGAGCGGGACACGACGATTACCTCGCCTCCGAATGCCACGATGACTTCGTGGGTCGCCGAGCAAAGGCGAGAGCGTGTTGAACAGGTGGATCGAGTGATCGCCGACGCGACTAAGCGTGACCAGGGGCCGCATGGTGTGCTGGTCGAAGGGCTGTTCCCCGATCCGCCTTCTGATGGAGCCACGCTCAAACGCAAGATGCGAGAGTATCTGGAGTTTATGACCGGCAATGCTCGCAAAGACAAGCCTTCGTGGTATGCAACCACGCTGCGAGAGGCCGGGGCGGGCGAGGTGCTCGACGCCAACGCTCTGGGCGCGATGCTCGCTGAGCAGAAGGACCGCGAAGAGGCCATCGCAGGTGCGGAGAGCGATGACGGCACCGTGCCCGCTGAGCAGCGAGAAGCAATCGCAGACCGGCTTGTGAGCAAGCGGATCGGTGAGTACCGCAGGCACGCGCAGGGCTTCTCGTTTTACGCTGATGAATCGGTACTTGGTGGCCATGAGTTTTTCCCGCCATCCTCTATGGAATCACGATCGGGCAGGGCGCCCGTGCTCGGCGAGGGCTATATGTGGATGGCCGATGCGTGGGTTCTTGAGGACATTCTCGAAGCGATCAAGCACGCAAACACGGGTGCTGGTGGCGAGCGAACCGAGGTCGAGCTTTCGCCGGTCAAGCGGGTTCTCAAGATCGAGATCGACAAGCTGCCTCTGTTTGGCAAGAAGCCTGCTGAGAGCACCTCGCTGATTTCAAAGAGTGGCCGGGTGCCGGTGGACCCGACGGTCTCGGTGACCGGTCGCGTGTCGAGTTCAGAGAATCAGGTGTACGACGTTCGCAGGGTTCATGTCGAGTTGGTGGTGTCGTCGGAGAACCTGTCCAAGGTGATCGAGGCGTTCCATTCGACGGGCATCATGACGATCACCGATCTTGATATCAGCGAGATCGATGTCTGGGACGACCTTTCCAAGGGGTATGCCTACGGCAACGAGAACGTGGTCAAGGCGTCGATGGATATTGAAGTTATTTCGTTACGCTCGTGGACGGTGCCGATGATGCCCGCCGCGGTGCGCAGTGTCTTGGGTGTAGAGAACAACGGCTAAAGCAGGTCGCAATCGACCCCAAGCGAGGAGCACAGGTATGAAGCTCAAGGGAATCAATCCGATCGAACAGCACGTCGAGAAGATCGTGCTCGGATCGGTGGCGTTGGTGTTGTTGGTGGTCCTGACCATGCAGTTCGCGATTGCGCCCAAGGGCGTGATGGTGGACAATCAGGAGGTGCCCCCGGAGAAAGCGCTCAATCCGGTGCTGGAGAATGCACGCCGGACGCTGGCGAAGATGAACGATCCGCAGCCATCGATGCCCGATGTCAGCACTCAGGATATCGAAAGCTTGTACCAGAGCCGGGTGGACCGCCCGACCGTGCCGAGCAAGCGGTTCGTAGCGTTCGGGCCGGTAACGAATCTCGGTTCGCTCGATGCGACGGAAGTCACGGGTGGCGGCGTGTACGCGCTGCCGAGCCTGCCCGAGCCCAGCGAGGTGATCGCTTCTGCGTATCGCGGTTCGGTGCATCCGTCCGAGTGGGCGGCGAGCCAGGCGTTGCGCGAACGGCTCGGCGAGCAGCAGCCGTTTGATCTGGGCGTAGTGACCGTGCAGGCGTTCATGGATGGTTCCCAGATTCGCGCCGCGTTGCTTCACGACGCCGATGGCGATTCGGGCTCGACGAGGCCGCTGCCTCCGAGTTGGTGGCGTCAGGGCTTTGAAGTGCTCGGCGTTCAACTCGAACGCGAACGGTTGCTGAGCGATGGCTCGTGGGGCGAGCGCACGCTTGTCGAGGGGATGCCCGGGCGTGTTGACGTGCTCACCGAGCTTGCAGAACTCGATACGCACGATCCGTTGACGGTCGTTGCGATGACTCGTCTTGCAGCCGAAGAAATGGATCAGATCACCAAGCCGATGTTCTATCGCACGGTGGCGGGCGAGAGCTGGAAGCCCCCAACGGCTCGGCTCGCTGCGGGCGAATCGGACAACGCACAGGTCAATCGACTGGTTCGGCGTGCCAAAGGGCTCCAACGCGATGCGCAGTCATTGCGAGATGCGATTGAAGGCGGAGGCTCTCGCGGCACTCCCGCGCCCAGACCCACGGGCCGAACCGGCGGCGGCGGGAAGGGCGGTCCGGGTGGCGGTGGAAATCGTCAAACGAACAGGAATACAGGCGGCAACCGCGAAGACCCCAAGGTGGTGCGTCTCGACGGCATTCTCGTACAGATCGATGAAATCGAGATCGAACTCGACACGCTCGGCTACGCGCTCGATGGCACCGAGATCGAGACTGGCGAAGTCGACGAAGCCGTCTTCGGCAAGCCCGATCGGTTGTTCCAGAACGATCGTCTCGCGCTGTGGGCACACGACGTCAGCGTGGTCGGCGGCGAGACGTACCGCTATCACCTGCGACCAGTGTTCAACAACCCCGCGTTCGGGCGTGAGCAGGCGTTGAGCGACGATCAGCAGGAGCTGGCTGCTTCGCCGACGTTGCCCGGTCCTTGGTCATCGTGGACGGATCCGGTGCAAGCGTTGGCGGAGGAATATTACTTTGTGGTCAATGCGCGCGAGTCGGATCGGCTTGGAGGCGGGCCACAGGCGAGCGTGGAGCTGTACAAGTTCTATTACGGCTTCTACCGGCGAGCGACGATGACCGCTGAGCCCGGCGATCAGCTGTTTGCAGATGCTCGGGTCCCCGAGGGGTTGTTGATTTACGACCTCTCCGAGCTCGATCAGCTCATGGACCTTCCGATGCCCGCTCCTCCGAGCGGACGAGGCAGGCTCGAACCCGATCCCGCTGGCGGTGGAGGCGGCAAGGGTGGCGGTGGTAAGGGCGGATCCGGAAATGCACCTCCCAGTGGACGTGGAGGTTCGCGTGGCGCCGCTCCTCGCGAGCAGTTCACTCGTCAAGCGGGCGATGAACAGGTCGTCGAAGGCGAGCCGGCGTTGCGGAAGCTCTCGATCCGAATGGATGCGGTGTTGCTGGATGTGGCGAAAGTGCCCGGCAGTGGCGGTCAGCAAGAGGGCGGCTTAGTGGCAGCTCGTGATGCGTTCAGAGCGTTTTTGACTGATAGCACGGGCGCCTTCGTGGCGGTGAGGATTCCCGATCTCGATGAGATATCGGCGGTGTATCAGGCTGTGGAGGGCTCATGGCGTGCCGGTCAGCGGGCAATGGCGCCCGCTGTGGAGGAGGTCGAGCCTCGTCAGCGACGTCAGGATCGTGAGAACTCGCGTCCCACGCCCCCGCGTGGTGGAGGTGGAGGCGGCGGCGGTGGTGGTTCTGGCTGATGGATGAGGAATCGCACGGGCGAGAAACGTGAGAGAAATCACGAATCTTCAGCCTGTGAAGTTGACCTGTAGAACGCGAGGTCTAGTATCTCGCCGCTTCGAATATACGGAGCAAACGACACCGGCAAACGCCTGTGTCGGGGCCGATGCGGGTTGATCCTGCGGAGTCCAAGCTGCTTGGAAAGTTCAGATCGAAGAACGCGGCATGTCTGCTCGAACGATGATCGAGCAGCATGCAAAGAGGCAATATATAGAATCGAGTGCCAAAAAAAACGGTAGTCACTTAATATTGGTTGAGTGCTGTGGAGCGTCCCTGAAAGCAGGGTTGGTATCCGCGGCGTGAGGCCGGTATGAAAAAGTGACCTAAGGGCACACGGTGGATGTCTTGGCGTCGAGAGGCTATGAAGGACGTTGGAACCTGCGATAAGCCTAAGGGAGCCGGTAACCAGGCTGTGATCTTAGGATTTCCGAATGGGGGAACCCACCCTACGGGGTAGCGGCCATTGAATGCATAGATGGTCGCAGCGAACCCGGGGAACTGAAACATCTAAGTACCCGGAGGAAAGGAAAGCAACAGCGACTCCGTCAGTAGCGGCGAGCGAAAGCGGATAAGGCTACGTGAA
>CAYUVO010000104.1:5187-8479 GCA_964448185.1 uncultured Phycisphaeraceae bacterium | reverse complement strand
GTTGGCCATGCCCTTGAAGATGTTGAGATGCTTGCCCTTGAGGGGGCCATCGAAGATCTCGTTGACGGAATCGTGTGATGGGTCGATGACGGGCAGACGTGCCATTGTGGTGCTCCTTTGAGCGAGTCCATCGCGTTGCCTCAAAGGGCATTGGATGGGAGGGGTGAGGGTGTCCCCGTGAGCACGGTGCTCCCGAGGGACCAGTTGAGGTATTCTTGGCCCTCGGGCGAGGGCGATCGAATCCCGTGTGCGTGGGACATACTGCCCGGGGCGGAATATGATTCCACGAGTTCCAAAGGATCAGCATGGCGTCGGCGGAAAGCTGATCCAGTGGGGCGTTACAAGAGAGGCATGGACCCCATGGCGCTGCATTCAAGCCCACGAAATTCGATGCGTTCACCTGTTGCGGGCACGCGGATGGACATGCATTGTCACAGCCGGGCGAGCGATGGCCCGGCGGTGGCGGCTCTGGGGTTCATCGACTGCCCCGAGTGCTATTCCGAGCCCGAGCAGGTGTACGACCAGGCCAAGGTCCGTGGGATGAATCTGGTCACGATCACGGACCACGACACGATCAAGGGTGCGATGGAGTTGGTCGAGCGTGGGTTTGAGGGGTTTGTTGCGGGCCAAGAGGTCACGGTGTATTTCCCGGAGGATCGCTGCAAGCTGCATGTTTTGGTGTGGGCGATGACGCCCGAGCTGGACGAGGAGCTCGAGACGCTTCGGCTTCGTGAGGATGTGTACGAGTTTGCGTGTTGGCTTCGTGATCGGAATCTGCCCCACGCGCTGGCGCACCCTTTGTATATGCAGAACGGCCGGCTTCGTCGGTGGCATATCGAGCGAGCCGCGCTGTTGTTTCGTGGGTTCGAGACGCTCAACGGGGCGCATCAGGTCGGGCATCGCGGAGCGCTCGAGCGGTTTCTTGCGGGTCTGACGCCTGCGCGGGTTTCGGAGCTGATCGCGGAACACGGGCTCGAGCCGGTGTGGCCCGAGGCTTGGAAAAAGGCGCAGACCTCGGGCTCGGACGATCATGGGTTGCTCAACGTGGGTCGAACGTTTACGACGGTGACCAACGAAACGGGCGAAGTGATTAGTGACCCTCGGATGTTTTTGGATCGGGTGATGCGTGGTCACGGCGTGCCCGGAGGCGTGGGCGGGCACTCGGCGCTGCTGGCGCATCAGCTCTCGACGGTGGGGGCGCACTACTACGCGGACACGCTTGCCGAGCATGCCAGCCCGGTGGGGCAGATGGTTGCGAGCAAGCTCTTGCGGTTTGCGGGGGTGACGCTTGCCAAGCCCAGTAAGCTTTCGCTGGCCTCGGACGTGATCAGTCGGCGTGTGTTTCGGCGGCGCAAGAAGAGTTTGCCGTTGGTTGAGGCGTTGCGCAAGCATGTGGGTCCGATGCTCGAGCGGTACCCGGATTTGCGAGATCGGCTGAGTCCCGATCGGTATCTCGACGGGAGCGCGATGGCGCAGCACGAACGGATGGCGCAGTTCGCCGATGAGCTGGTGCGGGTGCTCAGCGACGCGATGAGCGAATCGGCGGTGCGTTCGTTCCGCAAGCGAGACAAGCTGGGGATTGTGGATCATTTGTTGAGCTATGCGGTGTTGTCGGCGGCCCAGATGCCGTACTTGTTTAGCTTATTCTACCAGAACAAGGAACGCTCGTTTCTTGAAGACTTTGAGCACCACATCGCTGAGCCCGGCCAGGGCGTGAGCGTCTTGGAGCGACCCATGCGGATCAGCTTGTTTACCGACACCTTGGGCGACATCAACGGCGTGTCTCGGTTTATCACCAACGTCGCCGAGCAGGCACTGGCTACGGGTCGTGATCTGGAGGTCATCACGTCCACCAAGATGGAGGTTCCCAAGCTCCCGAACATCCACAACTTTGCGCCCGCGTTTGCGATGAAGATGCCCAAGTATGACAATCTTGATGCGGTGCTGCCGCCGCTGGTTCCGATGCTCCGCCACCTCGATCGCCATCAGCCCGATTGCATTCATATTTCGACGCCCGGGCCGGTGGGGATGGTCGGGTTTGTCGCGGCGAAGATGCTGCGGATCCCGGTGCTGGGGGTGTATCACACAGACTTCCCGGCGTACATCGATCACATGTTCGAGGACCACGCGCTGACGACTTTGTGCGAAGGATACATGCGGTTCTTCTACAGCCCGTTTAGCGCGGTGTTCACGCGGAGCGATGATTACATTGCGACGCTGACGAGTCTGGGATTGCCCGAGGGTCAGACCGTCTCGCTGATGCCGGGGTTTGATAACGAGGTCTTTCACGTTCGCAACCGCGACGAGGGCATCTGGCAGAAGCTGGGGTCGAAGGTGAATCCGTCAGCGGTCAAGGTGTTGTATGTGGGCCGGGTGAGCGTCGAGAAGAACCTGCCGCTGCTGACCAAGGTGTGGAAACGCGCGAGCGAGAAGCTCCGCAAGACGGGGCACACAGCGGAACTGGTCGTGGTGGGTGACGGTCCGTATCGCGAGACGATGGAGCGAGAGCTCAAGGATTCGGGCATTCACTTCCTGGGCTTTCGCCACGGCGACGAGCTGACGACGCTGTACGCATCGAGCGATCTGTTTGTGTTCCCGAGTGTCACCGACACGCTCGGGCAGGTGGTGATGGAGAGCCAGGGCTCGGGGCTGCCGGTGCTTGTGACCGACCAGGGCGGGCCTAAGGAAGTCGTGCTCGATCAGGAAACCGGGTTTGTGCTGAGCGCAGACGAGATCGAGCCCTGGGTCGATCGGGTCGTTGAGCTGGTCAGCGATCACTCGCTGCGCGAACGGATGGGCAAGGCGGCGCACGAATCCATGCAGACGTACTCGATCCGTCATTCGTTCGAGCATTTCTGGGATGTGCATGTTCAGGCGTGGCATGAGCACCTCGCACGCCGAGGCGTTACGCCTAACGGCCCCGAACAGGTCTACCACACACGGCCCAGAGCCGACCGTGAGAGGGCGGCGAAGCGCTGAAATCGTTGCGGAACAATAGAAAACGCTGCGCCCCGAGATCGAGGCACAGCGTCAATGAGATCAAACAGAAATAGAAGCTCGCGGGGAGCTTTAGAGCAGGATCATGCGGCGCGACGACGGGCCGTCTTGCGTGCGGTGCTCCGGCCGCCGATGCGTGCAAGCGTGCTGCGGGTCGCGGTCTTGCGAGCCGTGGTCTGCTTGGCAGTTGTGCGCTTCGCGGTTGAGCGTTTGGCCGTGGTCCGCTTGGCGGTTGTCCGCTTGGCAGCAGGCTTACGACCGGTGGCAGTCTTCTTGGCTGTGGTGCGCTTGGCTG
>CAYUVO010000104.1:0-5087 GCA_964448185.1 uncultured Phycisphaeraceae bacterium | reverse complement strand
CTGGCTTGCGCCCGGTGGCAGTCTTCTTGGCTGTGGTGCGCTTGGCTGCTGGCTTGCGCCCGGTGGCAGTCTTCTTGGCTGTGGTGCGCTTGGCTGCTGGCTTACGACCGGTGGAGGCCTTCTTGGCGGTGGTTCGTTTGGCAGTGGTTTTCTTAGCGGTTGTCCGCTTAGCGGTGTTCTTCTTGGCGGTAGTGCGTTTGGAAGTCGCTGCCTTCTTGCGGCCAGAGGTGGCTCGCTTGGCGGTGCTGCGGGCGGGGCTCTTGCGAGCCTTGGTCTTTTTGCTTGTCCTTCGGGTGGTCGTGGCCATGGGGGGTCCTTTCAATCGCTCATCGGGACGCGGCAATCGGTCCCCTTCACCCTCCTGGTCCCGATCCACGCGGACCGGCAGACACAAGAGGTGTGCGCGCCGAGGATCGGACGTTTATGACACAGACCTGAGAAAAACGAACGAAAGTTGCCAACTTTGTGCTGGCTGCCGCCCGGGGCGCAACGATCTACACCCGTATCACTTTGACTGTCTGTCCATTCGAGACCCGCCATGCACCACGACTCCGGCATTGATCCCGTTCAACCATCACCGTCCAAAGGCCACCAGAGCGGCGCGTGGAGTGTGGACTCGTGGCGGTCCAAGCCGATCGCTCAAGGGGTCGAATATCCCGATTCCGAGGCGTTAGAGCGGGCTTTGGGTCGGTTGCGTGCGTTTCCGCCATTGGTGACGAGCTGGGAGATCGAGCGGCTCCGGGGTCATCTCGCCGATGCCGAGGCGGGCAAACGGTTCTTGTTGCAGGGCGGAGATTGTGCCGAGATGCTCGCCGAGTGTCGGCCCGAGGCGATCACCAACAAGCTCAAGATCCTGTTGCAGATGTCGCTCGTGCTGGTGCATGGGTCCAAGCGTCCGATTATTCGGGTGGGCAGGTTCGCGGGTCAGTACGCCAAGCCGAGGTCGAGGCCGACCGAGACGGGCCAGTTGGCCAATGGCGACCACGCCGACCTGCCGAGCTACTTTGGGGATGCGGTCAACGCTGCCGGGTTTACTCTCGCCGAGCGCACGCCCGATCCCGAGCGATTGGTCGCGGCCTATGAGCATTCGGCGCTGACGCTCAACTTCATCCGTTCGCTGCTCGATGGCGGGTTCGCGGACATGCACCATCCCGAATATTGGGATCTCTCGTTCGTCGATCATGCGGGTCTGTCAGCCAAGAGCCGCGAGGAGTATCGCAGGATTAGCCAGAGTCTTGCTGAGGCGCTCAAGTTCATGGAAGCGTTGGGCGAGGCCAGAGTCGATGAGCTGACGCGGGTTGAGTTCTTTACGAGCCACGAGGGGCTCAATCTGTTGTACGAGAGTGCGCAGACGCGGCAGGTGCCCCGGCGCACACAGCATTACGACCTGACCACGCACCTGCCCTGGATCGGTGAACGCACACGGGCGCTCGATGGTGCGCACGTCGAGTTCTTCCGTGGCATCGCAAACCCGGTGGGGGTCAAGATCGGCCCCGACGCGGATCCGGCGGAAATAGTTGAGCTCACCCGCGTGCTCAACCCGGAGAACGAAGCGGGCAAGCTCGTGCTGATCGTGCGGATGGGTGCGCAGCGGATCGCAACAGCGCTGCCCCCGATCGTCGAAGCGGTGGTAGCGAACGATCGCCGAGGGTTGTGGGTGAGCGACCCGATGCACGGCAACGGCATCGTCACCGAAACAGGCATCAAGACCCGCACGTTTAGTTCGATCGTCGATGAGCTTGCGGGTGCGTTCGAGGTGTTCGAGTCGCTGGGCATGGTCGAGCGCGAGGGGCAGAGTGTGCCGGTGGCGCAGCTCGGCGGGGTTCACTTTGAGCTCACGGGCGAGGACGTGACCGAGTGCATGGGCGGGGCCTCGGGTGTGACCGAGGCGGGTCTTGGGGCGCGGTACGACTCGTTGTGTGACCCTCGGCTCAACTATCAGCAGTCGCTCGAACTGGCGTTGATTCTGGCCAGAAAGCTCTCGGGGAGCGACAAGAGGTGAGCTTTGAGGCTTGAGGGGTAAGTTCGGCACATTGTAATAACAGATGTAATATCAAGAAGTTGTGTGATGCTGTGATGGGAGGTTTGGTGGTTCATTTGACCAGTGGACCGCGCATTAGGCTGAAGTTGGGCGGCTGGCGTTCCGATGTTCCCCAAGACCGCTCGATGTCCGGGCAGCCAGGGAGCAGTAAGACATGTCCACCAAGAACACCGCGTCAGACAACGCTTTCCCGACATCGAACACTCACCTGCCGATCGAAGCGCCTACCGGGCCAGCACTCAAGCTGACTCATGTGCCGCACGATCCAGAGGCGCCGATCCCGTTTGACCGCCGCGAGACGCCGCGATTGGTGGACGGACGCGACGGCGTTGCGATCCTGGCAAACGACGATGACGGCTCGGTGGCGATCGCGCCCGTTTCGCTTCGAGACACGAGCAGCGACGGCGTGGGTTTGATCAGCCAGATCGAACCGCGACTTGGTCAGACGGCCCGCTTGATGATCCCCGGTGCTGCGTACGACGGAGCCGATGCTCGCGTGGTGCGTGTGACCCCCGAGGGTGATGCGTGGCGTGTGGGGATGCGCATCAGGCGCCGCATGGCGGCCTGAACGAACCCTGCTGGGTAGGACGCTCTTTGCAGAGTTGATCCCACGCGGCGCGGTATCTCTTGGCCATCGCTTCGAGTGACGCCGGGATCACGCACACCGAGCCAATAACTTCCATCACATTGGTATCGCCCACCCATCGCGGCACGAGATGAACGTGCAAGTGTTGGGGTACGCCCGCGCCCGCAGCCCGGCCTTGATTCACCCCGGTGTTGATGCCTTGGGGTTCGATAGCTCGCGACATGAGTTCCGTGGCGACCTCGACGAGTTCCCACAGCGCGTCCCGCTGGGCGGGTTCGTAGTCGAGCAGGGTGGGCCTTGCATCGCCGAGTGCGACCAGCAGGTGGCCATTGGCGTAGGGGTAGGCGTTGAGCAGGATCACGCCATGATCTGTGCGCACGATGACGTGGTTGGGTTCGTCGTGTTCGGGCGCGTTCCAGAGGTCGAGAAGGAACGAGGGGCTGTCGGCTTTGGGTTGTCCGGCGGCGGTCTCATTTTTATCGAGGGCTTCGAGATATTCGAGCCGCCAGGGGGCGAACAGCGGCGGATTCGAGCGGGGGGGAGTGTTCGGCACGCCGACAGGATAGTGGGAGAGCGAGGGGCAGGATCACAGGAGCCTCACAAGGTGCATCAATGATGAAGCAAGCCCCTAGACTTGTGACTCTCAAACAACCCCCCCCCACCCCCTACTCCCCGCGAGTGAGAAGGAGCCAGCATGTACGAATCGATCCGCGTGACTAGTCGAGGCAAGCCGAGCGTTCTGGTCGTTGGCCAGCAGAAATCCAAGGGGCTCGATAAAGCCACCGCCAAGCTCGATTCGGAGGGCTGGATAGCTTCGGCTGCCAAGCGGTCCGAGGCTACGGGCGAGGTCGGGTCAATGGCTGAGGTCAATGACGTGGCGGGCTACGACCGCGTGATCGTGCTCGGGCTGGGTGAAGCGGGCAGCATGTCGGCGAGCGCACTGCGCAAAGCGGGGGGCTTGCTGCTGCGAAGGCTCGACACGATCAAAGCATCATCGGTCGAGATCAACCTCGCGGGTGCGCTCGGCGGGAGTGTCAAAGACGAGGCGGTCGCAGGCTCAGCTTTCGGCGAGGGCCTAGGTCTCGCGGGCTGGTCGTGCGAGACGTTCCGTGGCGAGGCGACGAGTTCCAAGCCGGCACTCAAGCTCGGCCTCCATGCGGGTTCCAAGCGGTTCGCCTCGGGTCTCGAACGGGGGCTTGCGTTGGCCGAGTCGGCGGGCGTGGCTCGGACGCTCAGCCAGACGCCTCCGAACGTGGCGACGCCTTCGTGGATGGCCAATGAGTGCCGAAAGATGGCACGCAAGACCGGGCTTAAGTGTACGGTTCTCAGCGGCAAACAGCTCGAAGCCGAGAACCTCACGGGCCTTATCAATGTGGGCAAGGCCAGCGAGAACGCGCCGTGCATGATTCGGCTTGAATACAAGCCCTCTGGCGGCGGTCGCAAGAACGCCAAGCCCGTGGTGTTTGTCGGCAAGACGATCACATACGACTCGGGCGGGCTGTCGATCAAGGTTGGCGGCGGGATGAAGGGGATGAAACGCGACAAGGACGGCGGGTGCGCTGTGATCGGTGCGATGCACGCGATCGCGACGGTCATCAAGCCGAGGGTGCCGGTAGTGGCACTGCTGGTCTCGGCCGAGAACTCGATCTCCGACGAGGCGTACCGACCCGACGACGTGCTGACATTCCGCAACGGCGTGACGGTCGAAGTGACCAACACCGACGCCGAAGGGCGCCTCGTGCTCGCCGACGGATTGTGCTGGGCGTGCGACCGCGAGAACCCGGTTGCGATCATCGACGTGGCGACTTTGACCGGCGGCGTGGTCGTCGCTCTGGGCTCGGCGTTCGCGGGTCTTTGGTGCGATGATGATTCGTTGCGTGGTAAGATCGACGAGGCGGCATGTGCCAGTGGCGAGCGGGTCTGGCGGCTGCCGCACGACGAGCACTATCGCGAGATGATGAAGAGCCCGATCGCGGACATCGTCAACTCGGCCCCGGTCCGCGAGGCGCATCCAATCCAAGGAGCGGCGTTCTTGAGCTACTTCGTCGAGGCGGGGATTCCGTGGGCACATATTGATATTGCGGGTGTGCATGAGGCGGGGAGTGCTAGGCCGCCGTTCATTGCCGGGCCGACGGGCTTTGGGACTCGGCTGCTCGCTGAGCTGCTCGACAGGTTCTAAGCGGCAAGGCCCACCGGGAGATCCCGAGGCGGGCCCGAGGAAAGATTGCCCGATAACCTGCAAAACTGTCCGTGACCAACCGGGTGAGAACCGGGTTTGGCCGGATGGTTCCTCTATAGTCAGGTCTTAGACTGATTTCAGACGACTCCGGTCCGCATCGCGGGCGGGCGGGGTCGTTGGTTGTGTCGGAAGGAAGACCAGCGCAATGCCCCCCCATGCCCCCGGCCCCGCCCCCACACGGCGCGGGGGTGGGGGGATGAGGCCGCGGGACCCCCCAGGGG
>CAYUVO010000103.1:0-8620 GCA_964448185.1 uncultured Phycisphaeraceae bacterium | reverse complement strand
CCTGTGGGCTCCGGGGCATCCTCACGCCCCGAACGCCCCCCCCCCATTCCCCCCCCATGCCCCCCATGCCTCTCATGACCAACCCACTGCCACACGACGAGGTCGTCCCGGTCATCGACTTCGGTGCCCAGACCTCCCAGCTCATCGTCCGCAGGCTCCGCGAGCAGGGCGTCTTCTCGGTCTTGCTCAGCCCCGAGACCTCCATCGACCAGATCCGTGCGCTCAAGCCCTCGGGCCTCGTCCTCTCGGGCGGCCCGGCCTCGGTCTACGACGCCGACGCCCCGACGTGTGATCCCAAGGTGCTCGAGTTGGGCGTCCCGGTGCTAGGCATCTGCTACGGCATGCAGTGGGCGTGCCAGACCCTCGGAGCCACCGTCAACCGAGCCGACCACCGCGAATACGGCAGAGCTTCGCTCTCGATCGAGAACCCCGGCACGCTGCTTCAAGCGGTCCCCGACGCCACCACCGTCTGGATGTCGCACGGCGACCAGATCACAGATCTCCAAGCGGCCCATCTCCAACCCTTCGCCTCGACCCCGACGTGTCCTTACGCGGTCGTCGCCTCGACCGACCCGGCGAGAAAGTTCGTCGGCGTGCAGTTCCATCCCGAGGTCACGCACACGCCCCACGGCGTGGACATGCTCCGCAACTTCCTGTTCGGGATCTGCGGCTGCCAAGGCGGATGGAGAATGACCGAGTTCGCTCAGCACGCGATCGACAAAGTGCGCGCGCAGGTAGGCGATGCACACGTCGTCTGCGGGCTCTCGGGCGGGGTAGATTCATCGGTCACCGCAGCCCTGCTGCACACCGCGCTGGGCGATCAGCTTACCTGCGTGTTTGTGGACACCGGGATGCTCCGCAAGAACGAGCGGCTGCTGGTCGAACAGACGTTCCGGGATCACTTCAAGATCGACCTGCGGGTCGCCGACGCCGAGACCGAGTTTCTTGCCGATCTCGTGGGGATTAGTGATCCGCAGGAAAAACGCCGTCTGATCGGCCATCGGTTCATTGATGTGTTCAAGCAGTACGCCAATGACATCCCGAACGCTCGGTTTTTGGCGCAAGGCACGCTGTACCCGGATGTGATCGAATCGGGGCATTCGTTGGCGGGCAAGGCAGCGGGGATCAAGCTGCACCACAACGTGGGTGGTTTGCCCGAGGAGTTGGGCTTTGAGCTGGTGGAACCGATGCGTGACTTGTTCAAGGATGAGGTGCGAAGGCTCGGCGAGGTCTTGGGTGTGCCCGACCAGATCGTCTGGCGGCACCCGTTCCCGGGGCCGGGGCTCGCGGTTCGGGTGCTAGGCGATATCACCAAGCCCAAGCTGGACCTGCTTCGGGAGTGCGACGAGATTCTGCTCGAGGAAATTGTCTCAGCGGAACTCTACCGGAGGACCAGCCAAGTGTTCGCGGTGCTGCTGCCCGTGCGATCGGTCGGCGTCATGGGCGACGGCAGAACGTACGAATCGGTCGTCGCCATCCGTGCGGTCGAGACGCAAGACTTTATGACGGCGGACTGGGCGAGGATCCCCTACGACGTGCTCGCGCGGATCTCAAACCGGATCATCAACGAGGTTCGGGGCGTGAACCGTGTGGTCTACGACATTTCCTCGAAGCCCCCCGCCACTATTGAGTGGGAATAAGACACAAGGTTGGTACGTTGTAGAATCAGAACACCCGCGAGGCGGGCGTATTTGCGACGTTTTTATCCGTTGTTCGCTCTCGAACAGCGAGCCCAAAGGAAACCCCATGTTCTCACGCACCCACCGAGTCCGCACCCTGACGCTGATCGTTGCTACCGCGGGAGCCCTTGCCGGGGCTGGAGCCTTGGCGGGCTTTGGATCTTCTCCTCTGACCTCGCCAGCAGCCGCACCATCGACCACCACGAGCATCGAAGCATTTCCTGAGAACGCTGTCGGCACCTACTCGGTCGATGTCGTGCATACCAACGTGCTCTTCAAGATCAAGCACGCGCAGGTCTCCAACTTCTACGGCCGATTCAACGGCATCGAAGGAACCTTCACACTCGCAGAAAATCCGATCGACAGCACGTTCGAGTTCACCATCGACACCACGAGCATCGATACCAACTCAGCCGATCGCGACGATCATCTCCGCAGCCCGGACTTCTTCAACGTCGAGCAGTTCCCGACCGCCACGTTCACATCTACCGGCATCACCGCTGGTGAAGACGACACCCACACACTCGCGGGCGAGTTCATGCTCAATGGCGTCACCGAAACCATCAACGCAGAGCTGACGTTTACCGGGACCGGCATGTTCCAAGGAAAGCCCGTCGCAGGCTTTGAGGCGATCTTCAACATCAAACGCTCGGACTACGGCATCACGACGTACCTCGGTCCGTTGGGCGATGACGTCAAGATTGTTGTGGCTGTCGAAGGCAAGAAGCAGTAAAGCATAACGATGCAAGCAAGCCCGAGCGGCCTTGATTTCTCGCTCTTGATTCCACCCGACCCGCTCAAGACGGCGCTGGTTGCAGCGGTCGTGCCGGGGGTTGTGGCGTGCGCGGTCTTGGGATTCGTGTGGTGGTCCAGACCCAAGAGCGACGGCCAACCAGAGCACGAAGGGCGCCAGCGGTGGCTGGTGCCGGTGAGCATCGCAGCGGTCGCGGTCTTCGCCGAGATCATGATCCGTGGTTGGCCCTCGATGCTCTGGCCGCCACAGGTGCCCCAGAGGTTCGTGCTCTTGGCAGTGGGCTTAGGACTCGCGGGGCTTACGCAGTCATTGATACGGCGCAGAATGCTCGCGCAGATTGTCGGTGCGTTGATCGTTGTTCTGACGTTGACGGGCATGTTTATCGAACCGGCGTTGAAGCCGGGGCACGCGAAGCTGGTGTCGGGGCTTGTTCATAGCGGCGTGGTGCTGATCGCGATTGCGTGTATCCCGACCGCGCTGAGCTCGGCGCACAACAAGGTCCGTGGTTGGACTGTGATTGCTGCAACCCTGCCCGCGCTAGCGCTTGCTGGGCCGACACTTGTGCTCGCCAACACCGCGCCGGCAGCCCAGCTCTCGACGCTGCTCCCGGCGGTGCTCAGCGCTGCGATGCTCGTGGCTCTGGTACGCCCCTCACTCACACTCGGTCGCGGCGGCTGGACGGTGCTCATCGGGTGGCACCTCGCACTGATTCTCTACAACACGTTCTGGGGTTGGCGCGGGCTTGGGCCGATCACTGCGGGGCTCATGGTGATCGCTCCGCTCGGCGGGATACTGCCCGCGATGCCCGGCGTACGACGCTGGCCTTCAGCTCTGCGTGTGCTCTTAGGCGGGGGCGTTTCGGGCGGTTTGGCGTTGGCGGCTCTGGCTATCACGTACCGGGCAGCAACCGCAGCGGGAGCCGATGCCTATTACTAGGGCATGGCGACGATCGACCCCATGGGTGCGCACAGCTTTCTAGAGACCGGGCCACGGGTCGGCGTGCGATACCTGATGGCCTCTGACCGCGAGGCGTACACCGCGCTGAGGCGTTCGAGCCGATCGCACCTTGAGCCTTGGGAACCTGCACCGCTGCCCGGGGTTGATCCGTACAGCGAGTCGTATTTCGACCGCCAGTTGCTGGGCGTCAAGACCACGACTGCTGAGAAACTCGCGATCGTTCGGCTCGAAGATTTCGCGCTGCTCGGGCACATGACCGTGGGCGGGATCATCCGCGGCGCGGGTCAGATGTGCCATCTCGGGTACTGGATCGGCTCGGAATTTGTCGGCAAAGGCTATATGCGAGAAGCAATCGAACTGACGCTTTCGCACTGCTTTGTGCGCATGAATCTGCATCGTGTTGAGGCGAACATTCAGCCCCACAACGTGCGTTCGATTCATGCGGTGCAGGCTGCGGGGTTTGGGTACGAGGGGCTCGCTCGCGGGCTGGTCGAGATCCGCGGCGTGTGGCGGGACCACTCGCGTTGGGCGATCACCAAAGAGGAGTGGCGTGGTGCAACTCAGAGATGACGCGCGAGCATGGTGAGAGTCAAGGCAGCCCAGCAGCGTCCAACAAAGGCTGGATCCACTCGAAACCCTGCGAAGTCAACCGCTTTGCATAGTCCACGCCTTGCGAAGCAAGCACAAATCGACCAACCAAATGCCAATGATTTTTGTCGGTATCCTTTATGCGAGTCGCCTCACAGATTGCATCTTCTTGTTCGAGAAGTACTTCTCGATCTACTATAAGATGACCGAACAGGTTCTTGCACCCATTCGACATTGCACTCAACCCTTGAATGCGGGCAAGAGCAAGCGACTCTTCCGCAATCTTGAGGTGTTGTAGCACATGATTTCGCACCACCTTATCAAGATTATCAGCACTCTGGAGCTTTTGAACGATTTCTATGATCTCGTCTTGTAACTCTGAAATCTCTTGAAAAGTTATCGTTTCGGGAGAGACATGCGGAGATAACTTGTCATCACAGATTTCAATAAGTGCAAGCCGCTCGGCACTGAACGAGTTCAAAGTCCGATCGGCTATCTCCTCGAAGTTTGAAATTGTCAGAGCTTTGATCGATGGCCGAACCCATTGAGTATACAGCTCAGGCCTGGTCTCGACGTACTGACGAACAAGAACTTCGGCTTCTGTAGGGAGAAGCGACAGCTTACTGATAGTGTATATCAATAAAGGCTTGTCATTTTTTACTTTGAATACTCTGGACCAAAGCTCAAGCTGGGTAAGGGCTCTATTTTTTGCTTTCTCTGGTGCATGCGCCTTGTGGGCATCCCGGACGAGTTCAAACAGCCTACCAGCCGGTGTAACCGGGATCGGATCATTCGACTCGCTCACATCGCACCGCCATCGAAGACGACGCGTTCTTTCTTGGTGCGCGGATTGGTTTCTGGCACCGCGCTGAGCAATGACTGGGTGTACTTGTGCTGGGGGTTCTCGGTGATCTCGTCGCGGGTGCCGCGTTCGACGATCTTGCCCTTGTACATGACCGCGATATTTTTGCAGACGTGCTTGATGACGGCCATGTCGTGGCTGATGAACAGATACGAGAGCCCGAACTCGGTCTGGAGATCGTCGAGCAGGTTGATGATCTGGGCCTGAATCGAGACATCGAGGGCGCTCGTGGGTTCATCGCAGATGATGAACTTGGGATCGAGGGCCAGGGCGCGTGCGATCCCGATGCGTTGGCGCTGGCCGCCCGAGAACTCGTGGGGGAATCGGTCGGCGGCGGCGGCGGGCATGCCGCAACGGACGAGGAGTTTCTCGGCACGATCTCGGACTTCGTCCCGGCCTTTGACCATGCCGTGAACCACGAGGGGCTCGGCGACGATCTGAGCGATTCTCATGCGTGGGTTGAGCGAGCCCGCGGGGTCCTGGAAGATGATCTGCATCTCTCGGCGGAGGGCTTTCATGTCGGCGCCCTTTGCTTCGAGGACGTTTTTGCCCTCGAAGGTGACCGTGCCTCCGGTGGGTTCGATGAGACGGAGGATGGACCTGCCGACGGTGGTTTTGCCGCAGCCCGATTCTCCTACGAGGCCGAGCGTTTCGCCTTTGCCGAGCTTGAAGGTCACGCCGTCGACTGCTTTGACGTGGCTGGTGACTCGTTGGAGCAGCCCAGAACGCACCGGAAAGTACGTCTTGAGGTCGTTCACATCGAGCAGGCCCTGGGAAGTTTCCGGGCTCGAAGCGGCGGCAGCGGACGGGGCGTGTGTCTGGCTCTGGCTCTGGGTCTGGCTCATGCCCGCATGGTACGGCCAAAACCGGGTGCTCGCGGATCAGAATCGGTGAGAACCGGACGCTCTAGACCATTGAGAGGTCGCGACCGGTTGACGCGGGGGCTGATCGGGGTACGCTTGTCGTCCCTTCTCGCCATCGAGCCGATGGTGGTGAGGGCCGAGAGATCGGGCAGGTAGCTCAGTTGGTAGAGCACGGCATTGAAAATGCCGGTGTCGGCGGTTCAAGTCCGCCTCTGCCCATTTGGTGATGAAACGGCTCGTGGCGGGCACTTGCGGTTCATCGCAGAGTCCCGCACAAAGCCGATTGGTTCATCACCTTCCGCCCCAATATGCGACTTCGTGCCGCCCGATTCGGATGCTCGCTGCGCCGCGCACTGCCGCTGCCATCACCGCACGCCGAATCGTTCTCTCGGTCATCTCGCTTCTCCCTGCCCGCATCTTTCTCTGCGTATCACGCAAGTATTTTCGCAGCCTCATCGAAGTGAGCACCCACAGAAAAGAAGCCCGGGGAACTTTCCCCGAGCCTCGTGGATCTGTTGATGTGTTCAGAGCAGGCGAGAACGTGTTACGGGCACGGACCCACGAGTCCGAGCAGCGCGAGGAAGTCGCCGAAACTGACTTGGCCATCACCACCCAGCGTGCCGAAGTCGTCGGCGATATCACCGACGCAACCGGGCGTCATCCCCGGGCAAGGCCCGACCAAGCCGAGCAACGCGAGGAAGTCGCCGAAGCCAACCATGCCGTCAGCGCCGATGGTACCGAAGTCGTCGGCGATGTCGCCTAGGCACGCAGCCCGATCCGAGGCGAATGCGATGGCATCGATGTCGTCGATAGATTGCAGCCCAAGTTGGGCCGCTGTTGCCCACCGCGAGAAACTCCCGTTGCCACTGGACAAGAATACATCGGCACCGCTAAACCCAAGGAATACCGTTGAGAACGAGCCTCTTTTCAGCGAGAAGTAGATGGAGCCGTTGTCGACATGCAACGCGTCAATCTCGTCGTTGAAGCTCAGTCCAAGGTCGGCGTATCCAACGATTACCCCGACGCCGGGCGCCAAGATGTCTGCACCACTGACGCCCATCGTGTTGTTTGAATCGAGGTTGTACACAATGTCCGCACCACCCACCGTCGGCAGCCCAGTACCCTCGGGTATCAGATCAAGCGAGACAATGTTGTCGCCAGCATCACCCCAGGGAACTGCGGGGCTGATCGCCGGGAGCATGCCCCAGTCAGCCTGATTCACCACGAGGGTATTGGTTCCATCCCGCGATGAGGTATAGACATCGCCTTCTTGCTGCCCGAAATTGGCTTGGCCTCGCACCTCGGTGTTGACCAGCCCGAGGCTCTTACGATTTACAGAGAAGTAGAAGACGTCCGCTCTCGCCCCCATGCTGTGCGCCACATCGTCGAACGCCCATGTCTCGGGCAGCCCAACATCCCCACCATCGAGCGCCAGCATCGGCGGACCACCGAACGGGCCCGGCGCAAAGATGTCTGTGTTTGTCAGTTGCGGATTCGCCTGGATTGTTGGGTTCTCAAACCCAAGAGCAAAGGTCGGACGCCAATCGGCTGCCCGATCCAGCTCGAACTGCGCATCGTCCATCGAATAGCCCACGCTCGTGATCGTGATCTCGACGTACGCGAACGGCTGACCGGCCGTGGCCGACTGATCGATCTCGAGGAATCCGTGGGTGAGGCCCGAACTTGGCGGCGAGAATGAAACCGAGCCGATCGCAGCGCCGAGAGTGTCGAACGCAGCAATCGAAAGAACATCGCCTGGACCGTCCCCGCGGAACCACCCACCAAATGAAGTGAACTGGGCGCCTACCGCGTCGATGCGGGTTGGCGCGGCAACGAATGGGGGCCCGAACGCCTCCTTCCCGCCCGAGCGTGCGAGCGTCGAGTTGAGCACCTGCATGGTGCCTCCGAAGTCCACCCCGAGTCCCACAAATTGATCGTCCAGAAACTCGCTGTGAGCAACACTCTCGAAATCGAGCACGACGACATCCGCCATCGCTGAGAAAGTGGTGGCCGCGAGGGCCGCGCCGGTGATGAGGGAATGCATGTTCATCGCCTTGCCTTTCCTTACACGGTGTTTCGACATGACAATGCATGGCTTCATTGCTTCAAAGCCGTTCTTGGTGTAGTTCTGCGGGGTTGCTTGTGTGGTGAGCTGACGCATGACAATCTCCTTGATTTGTGTTCGAGGCACGGTGAACACCACCGGCCCTCACACGGCCCTGCGAGCCTCGCTGATTGGAGGGGCCAAAGTTTCTCGCGCCACCATGAGAAAGGGCCGCCCCTGCGAAAGGGACGGCCCGTGTTTCATTGGTTCATGCAGTTGAGTTGGAGGGAGGGAGGGGGAGGGAGGGGGGCGCAGCTCAGTTTACGGGCACGGCCCGACGAGTCCGAGCAGCGCGAGGAAGTCGCCGAAGCCGACGACGCCGTCTGCACCCAGTGTGCCAGTGGCATCAGCGAAATCGCCGGTGCAGCCGGGCACGCCGCCGGGGCAGGTCCCAATCAAGCCGAGCAGCGCGAGGAAGTCGCCGAAGCTCACCATGCCGTCTTCGCCGATGGTGCCGAAGTCGTCCGCGATGTCGCCGGGGCAGGGCGGGACCAGATCAAAGACATACGCCGAGCCGGAGTTGGTGCCCGCGTCGTCGTCTTGATGGGCCGCGACTATGACGGCGGTGCCGGTGATGGCCACGGAGAAGCCGAACTGGTCACGCGCCGCGGCGTCGGACGCGGTGAGCTTGAAGAGCTGCTGGCCGGTAGCCACATCGAAGACATAGGCCGAGCCAGAGCCGAACACAGAGCCGGGGCCCGCGTCGGCGTCCCGCCGTGCCCCGACGATCGCGGTGGTACCGGAGATGGCCACGGAGTAGCCGAACTCGTCACCCGCCGCGGCGTCGGACGCGGTGAGCTTGAAGAGCTGCTG
>CAYUVO010000102.1:0-8747 GCA_964448185.1 uncultured Phycisphaeraceae bacterium | reverse complement strand
TGACCTTTCCCCCTCAAACTGGTCCATTTCCAGAGTGGTACTTTGGTTGGATCCAGGAGGAATGGTCATGGCTGGAAATCGTCATACGGCAGAGCAGATTGTGGGGAAGCTTCGTGAGGCGGAGGCCCATCTCTCGAAGGGGCTGTCTATCGCGCAGGCGTGCAAGCAGATCGGGATCACCGATCAGACCTACTACCGCTGGCGGAAGGAGTACGGCGGGCTGAAGGTGAACCAGGCCAAACGGCTCAAAGAACTCGAACGTGAGAACGGCCGGCTCAAGCGTCTGCTGGCCGACGCGGAACTGGACAAGGCGATCCTGCGGGAGGCAGCCTCCCCAAACTTCTGAGCCCGGCGCGTCGACACCAAGCGGTCGAACAGGTGATGGATCGCTTGGATGTATCAGAGCGTCGGGCGTGTCGGGTGCTGCGGCAGCCGCGGGCGTCGCAGCGGTACACACCAAGCACTCTCGATGACGAGGATGCGTTGACCAAGCGGGTGATCGAGCTGGCGTGTGTGTACGGGCGGTACGGGTCGCCGAAGATCACGGCGTTGATCAGGAACACGGGGTGGATCGTGAACCACAAGCGTGTCGAGCGGATCTGGCGTGAGCAAGGGCTCAAAGTCCCGAAGAAGCAGCCCAGACGCGGCCGCCTCTGGCTCAACGATGGGAGTTGTGTGCGGCTTCGGGCCGAGCGACGGGACCACGTATGGGCGTACGACTTCGTGGAGGACCGGACGCACGACGGACGGAAGTTCAGGATGCTGACGGTGGTTGATGAGTTCACGCGGGAGTGCCTGGCGATCGATGTGGCCCGGCGTCAGCGGAGTGACGATGTGCTCGAACGGTTGGCGTGGCTCTTCGTGACGCGGGGCGTGCCTGCGCACATCCGCTCGGACAACGGCCCCGAGTTCACGGCCGGGGCTGTGCGTGAGTGGCTGGGCAAGGTTGGCGTAAAGACGCTGTTCATCGCACCCGGTTCACCTTGGGAGAACGGATACTGCGAGAGCTTCAACGGCAAGCTACGCAACGAGTTGCTCAACGGGGAGCTCTTCTACACACTGCGGGAGGCCAAGGTGCTGATCGAACGCTGGCGGAAACACTACAACACGGTGCGGCCGCACAGCTCGCTGGGGAACAAGCCTCCCGCCCCGGAGGCGATCCTCGCTGCTGAGGCATGCTCCGCTCCGCTCCACATGCCTCAGCAGCACCTAGAGAGCACCGTTGGACTAACATAGACAGTGGTACTGAAACCGGGGGAGGGTCACACCCAGTGCAGGGGGCAAAGAGATGAGGTGACATAGACCCCACAGCGGAGACTTTGAGATGATGAATTCCTCACCGGGGATGGCATGAGGTCTAAATATTCGGCAGATACGAGAATCTGCACTAATCATCGTATTCTTGCTCTATGCGTGCCCAACTCTACCCATGGCAACTTCTCAGTATTCTCGTTGCTGGGGTCCTCAACGACCAGCAGCAACGCGTGATCGACTACCTCCGAGAAGAGAACCGGGTGCTCCGTGAACAGATCGGGAGCAAGCGGATCCGGCTTGCCGATGGCCAACGGCGAATGCTCGCGGTGCTCGGCAAATCGCTCGGGCGCAAGGCTCTGTCCGAGATCTGCTCGATTTTCACGCCGGACATGATCCTTCGTTGGCATCGGGAGCTGATCGCTCGCAAGTACGACGGCAGCGCCCATCGCCGTCGATGTCGCCCGCGTGGAGCGCGATGGGCTCGCCGTAGACGTCGTAGCGGTAGTACATCTGAGGCCCGCCGTTGGGCAGAATCACGCCAATCACATCGGCCCGCCAGTTCTGGAGCAGGCCATCTTTAGAATTGGCACGCTCTTCGAGCGTGCCGTCGGCGGCTGAACTCCAGCCCGAGTTGTGGTCACGGTCACGCAGGATCACCCTATCAATGTACGAAGAAGAGCCGTTGCCCGCAAGACCTGCGGCAACGATTCGGGAGCAAGGCATGATGTTCTTTTTACCCTTTGCGTTTTTGCTATTTCCACTACTCGGCTAGTGCGTCATCCAATTCTTGGCACGCACTGCGAACTCTGAAATCACGATGTGAACTGAAACGAACAGAGAGAGAAAGGAGGCGAGATCGTTGTTCTGGAGAGATTGCTATCGCATCGCCATCGTGGAGGAGTGAAACACAATAATCCACAGCCCAACTGCGATCGGCATTCTCTAAGTTCAATACGCTACCCACAGGATCGCTCGTATCTATTACTAATGTTGCAGATAAGCTAGCTCCCATCTTGGCCAGTGAACCCTCTGCTGCCGTACGAGAATACCGATCTTTGTCTAGCCGCATCCTCTGGAGCGGGGGGACCGCTCGTCCGCCAGCTGGTCCCGCGGCACCTATGGCCGCAGCGGCCGCAGATCTTACTCCCGGACGCGAATCAGCCATGAGCTCAACCAATGCGTCTACAACAACTATTGTATCGATCCGCAATAGAGTGGGTTCAGACAGCATGTCACCCAATAGAATTGCCCCATGACGTCTGCCGAGGGGGCTCATGTCAACGACCAAGCGAGCGAACTCGCTCGACGACGCCCCACTAGCATCCGGAAGCCGACTCACAAGTGCTATGGCCATAAGCTCACCATTCTCGCCCCCGCGCTTCGCATATTTATGGATCGCCCCGTTAGCTATCATCTCTGAGGATACTTCGCCATGGTCTACACGACGAATATACTCGTCCGACAGACGACTGTTGAAAGAAAGTACTTTCAGACTGCCGGCTAGCATCCCATTTGAAACATGTTCGGCCCATTGCCCACCCACAACAACCAACAGTCCACCAACCACAACCGATATACAAGCAGCACTCAGGTTATATCGTATAGCTCGTTTCCTGCGACTAGATCGTTGGAGGCAATGATCTTGCCGACCGCACTCTGGACATGTTGTGTCATCCTCCAAGGGGTACCCGCACCGCGAGCAGGTTCGAGCATGTACCGGCACTCGGAACCGAGCTGTTGCGCTCAGGGTCGCGAAGACGAAGCCCGCACCGAGCGACAACACACAAGCCCCATCGATTACTTGCAGAAGTGAAATGTGCTACTCCTTTACTTGTTGGAGAACGAACCCTGCTGATAGCTTGGCGGCACCTCCCACCAAGGGACCTTGGGTGGGTCATAAATTATTTCAGGGGGCTGAATTACATTTGGATCGATGGGAGGTGGCGGCTTCAGGCTATTGCATTTCGCCATACATCGAGCTGCCTGATAATGTGCTGCGTTGTGGCAGGCGTCACTATCACTACCAGTTCCATCGCCGCACTGCCCACATACATTGTCAATGTTCCACCGGAGTTGTTCTGCACATCCGCAATCACTGTCGACCTCCGGATTGCGCGGGGCTGAAATGTTCCACAACATTCCCTGCCACCGAGGGCAAGGGTTAGGCAGAGGCCCAGGGGTGGGAAATGTGGGATCGAGCGCAGGCAGAGAGAGCGGTATTTTTGGTGTAAGATCAAAATCTGCCAAACACTGGCGATATGCCTCATTCGCTTGAATCGATCTTGTCAGAAGCTCGTCAAGGAGAACTGCCCAATTAAACCAACCAACTAGATCTCCTATGGGAATCATTATTAGGTGGTCAGCGACATTCTGCGCGGCAACTTTTGCGGCTTGCAGTTCAGCTTCGCAAACGGTAGGTGCTTCTCTTGGCAGGCCGGTCCCATCATCATCACCATCTTCCGGGTCGCACGTGATGCAGAGGCCCAGGTAATCGGAGTGGCTGACCGGAGACAATGCCACATACCCATACAGTCCCATTCCATCTACGTACCCGAGTGGGTCTCTGCGGGACCATCTGCCGGATTCTGCGTCGAAGAGGCGGTTCCTGACGTGGTACTTGGTGCCTGCGAGATGGGGGTCGAGTTCGTAGCCGGCGTAGAGCTTGCGGAGGCCTCCGAAGGCTGTGGCCTGTGAGGCAACATATCCCCGGCCATAGGTGCCGGTTTGACCGAGCAGCCAGAGACTGTCGCCAAAGTCGACGACGCCATCGGGACCAGCGTTGCCGAAGGCATCTGCGAAATCGCCGCGCTGATCGAAGCCGGACATGGTGGCTTGTTCGGTAAAGTCTGCGGCATCCACATCGCCATCGCCGTCGATGTCGCCTGCGTGGAGGGCGATGGGCTCGCCGTAGGCGTCGTAGCGGTAGTACATCTGTGGCCCGCCGTTGGGCAGGATCACACCGATGACGTCGGCCCGCCAGTTCTGGAGCAGGTACACACGCTCTTCAAGCGTGCCGTCGGCTGCTGCCGCCCAGCCCCCCCCACCCGAGTTGTGGTCACGGTCACGCAGGATCACCCTATCAATATACGAAGAAGAGCCGATGCCCGCAAGACCGGCGGCATGATAATCGAAGCGTTCCTTGGGGTCGGAATCGATCGAGGTGTGGTCGTCGCGGTAGGTTTCCAGGGGCCGCCAGCGTTGATCGTGGACGAAGTGGTACTGCGGATCGTGGCTGGTGGATTCCAAAGTCCCATCGGCGTCGCCGTCGTAATGCCAGACGATGCGGTGACCCAGGCCGTTGTAGCGGTAGTCGGTCGTCAGGACCGAGGACTGGTTCTTGACCTTGCGGAGCCGGCCAAAGGCGTCGTAGACGTACTCGTGAAACTCGCCGTCGTCGGTGAGGTTGCCCACCTCGTCGTAGATGAGCGAGAAGTCATCAGTGCCGTTGTCGTCGGTGTCGCGTGCGGTGAGTTCGTTGACGACGTTGAAGGTCTGGTCGTCGTCGAGTTCGCCGGTACCTGTGAAGGTGCCGTTACCGTCGAGATCGAGCTGGTGGAGTTCCCAGTTGCCGGTCTGGCTCAGGTCCCAGAGCTGGTTGAACGAGGTCGAGCTGAAGCTGCCCGAGGCGTAGGTGCCGCGTTCGACTTCTTCGAGCCGGTTGAGATCGTCCATCGTGTACTGGGCATCCCAGAGGTTGGCGTAGTTGCTCCCCGAGGGGTCGTCGTAGCGTGGGTCTTCGATGAGCGTGATGTTTGAGTTGCGGTCGTAGGCGAGATCGATGTCGTAGTAGTTGAGGTACTGGTCGTAGGTGCCGTCGGCGGGGCTCGATGTGTCGATGCCCTTGGTCCAGACGTCATCGGTAACGCGGTCGAAGCGGTCGATGAAGTCCATGTTGCCCGCAGAGCCCGCGTGGTCGTAGCGGTTGTTCCAGGCTTCGGGTTCGGGGAGCGTGGTGCCGACGAGCGAACCCATGCCGTTGTACTCGTACTCGGCGATGATAACCGAAGAGCGTGTGACGCGTGTGACGCGGTTAGCATCGTCGTCGTAGAGCCCGCCTGTGGAGCTAAAGGTGTAGCTCAGCGAGGAGCCATCGGGATAGGTGATACCGGTTTTGCGAAGCGTGCGGTACTCGGCTCCGGTGCCCGTGGCGAGTGCTTCGGCGTAGGTGCTACCCACGCTCCAGCCGTTGCCTCCGCCTGTGTAAGCGCCGTCGTGGTCCTGGTTGAACTCTGTGAGCTGACCCCATTCGTTGTAGGCGTACTCGACCTCGTCCTGCATGGTGCCCGAGCCCGCAGTAGCGTTGTCCCACTGCTGGACTTCGGCGATCAGGCTGCGTTCGTCGTATGAAGTGGTAATGCGGCGTATCGCGCCGTCGAAATCGCTGTCAAGAGTGGTGACCCTGCGGTGGAGCATCCGGCCCGCGTCGTCGTAGTCGGTCTCGATGATGTTGCCCGCTTGATCCTTGGTGTAGATCTGTTGGCCCAGCGCGTTGTAGGCGTAGGCGACCACATCGGTCGGTCCCGAGGAATCAGGGTATTCAACTTCAGCGAGCATGCGGCCCGAAGCGAACTGCGAATCGCCCGCTGAGACGCCCTTGGTGATGCCGTAGGTGTAGACCGTGATCTGATCGTCGGTGTCTTCGACGTTGTCGCCATCGAGATCGACCCAGAGCTTGGTCTGCTGGCCATCGGTGTAGACCATGCGGGTGTGGACGTCGTCGTCACCGGTGGATGATGATGGAGTCCCGTTGACGTAGTTGGCGATCGAAGCGATGGGCCGCAACGCATCATCGTATATGGTGCGTCCGATGAGACCCTTGGGACCGGTCGTCTCTTGGACGGTGCCGTCGTCGTTGAAGGTAGTGGTCGAACGCAGCGCCGTGTCCGAACGTGCTGGGACCGTGAGTCCGTCGCGGTCGAAGGTCGTGTTCGCGCCTTCATCGAAGCCGTAATCTCCGTAGAAGACGGCGTCGGTGAGGCGGTCGAGTTCGTCGTACCACATCGAAGTGATCTGGATGCGTCCCGAGATGTTTGCCTTGGTCCACAAGAGATCATCGCTATCAGCGTTGGAATCGAGCGCCCCCGTGGTCGCACCACCACCGATATCGTCGTAGAGCCGTTCGATGGAAGCTCTTGCGAGCACAAAGCCCTCTACCGCGTCGTAGAGCGTCTGCGATTCGGTGAGGACCACATCGCCGGTGACGTCATCGGCATCGGCGTACGCCGTGTCATTGATCGTCGCGAGCACAAAGGTGTGCGTGGCCCGCCCCAGCCGGTCGTACGTAGTCTTGGTGATCGAGCCGCCGAGCCTCTTGATCGATCGCCCCGCTATGTCGAACCACGACTGGCTCACCAGCATCACGTCGTTGCTCGACTCTTGGACGATCGCTCCGGTCGACTGGTTGATCTTGTACGATTCGGTGCGATAGGCACGGTTGAGGTTGTCATACAGCGTTTTGTTCAGACTCAAGCGGTCAGTTGCAGAGGTCTCAGGATCTGTAGAGGTCGTCGGTGTCGTGGTGATCGCGTACGACGCCGACGCAGTCACGCGGTTGCGGTTGTCGTACTTGACCACGCTGTGCGGGCCTTCAGGAGTGATGGTTACTACTCGGCGATCACGCGCATCGTACTTGAACTCAGTGACCCGCTGATCGCCAGTCGTCATCCAGTTGCCATCGGCATCGACGGTTGACTTGGTCACGAGGCTGGACCCCGCGTCGTCGCCGTTGTCGTATTCGGTCACCGAGATCTTGGTCATGTTGTCGGTGCCCGAAGACTCACCGCCACCAAACGTGCTGTCATTGGTCCCTACCCATGACTCGACCCCTCGGCCCAGATCATCGAACACGGTCCGCCCGATGGTGCCCGTCGCGTCTTTGTTCCTCCAACTCCGCCCCATGTCGTCGTAGGACGAGAACGAAGCGTCGTAATGAGTGCCCTCGGTACCGGGCAGCGCAGTAGGAAGATCGAAGTACCTCCGGCTCTCGGTCTCCATAGCACCCGACTCGTTGTAGATCGTCACGCCCAATGCCTTGAGCTCACCCACGCTACCCGAGACCGCTTCGATCGGATCGGACTTGGTTTCATCGATCCAACTCGACAGAGCGGTCGTTGTCGAACCGCCGTCAATCGACAGCGTCCCGCTGATTTCGGCGTTGCCCGAGTGGTTCGTAACACTGAAGCTCGCAGGCCCGTAGAAAGTAGTCCCCGAGACCACTCGTGGCACCGAGATACTCACCATCCGTCCATCGGCGAGCTTGGACCAGTAGCTCTGCGTCACGCGGCCATCGGGCTGCGTGGCCGTCTCACGACGCCCCAAAGCGTCGTAGGTGTAGCTCGTTACAAGATGGAACGGCGTGCCCGCTGAGCTGAACCCAGACGGAATCGTAACGCCATTGAAGACCTCCCCGCCGCCCGTCAAGGTTGTATCGGCATCCTGGATCGCTGTAACGATCTGACCCTCGGCGTTGTACACACGATAACTAATCACCTCGTCGCGGTTCTTCGTAAAGACCGTGTAGCGGCCATCCTCGATGTACGCAGACGTCTCGCCGCGCGATCCGGTGCCAGGGCCGTTGGTGGCCGTTGTGATCGCAGGGTCGGTATTGACCACTTTCCAGTCAGCGCCCCCACCCAAGCCGCTCGTCCAAGCGGTTTCGCGGAAATCGGTAGACGTAGTGTGAGCGGTCATTGTCTCGATAGTCGGGCTGTACGCATCCGAGACGAATGGCAGAGCGTCCGGGCCAAAGCCCGCCTTCGACAGCACGCGGGTGTCCAGTGTGCGCTCTTGCACCAAGTACTGCGTGCCCGAGTCGTTGCCGGTCTGCCCCTTCATGTTGGTGACAAGGCCTTGGGTCACACCAGAGGAGGCAGTCGCCGAAGTCGCAGCACTGCCCGCAGTGATAGGAATGCTGAAGCTGAATGTGCCGCCCGAGTAGTTGTAGGAATACGTCTCGGGACCGAACCGCGTAGCGACAACGCCCGTCGTGGATCGCGTGGCACGCCAGACCCATTGGTCCGTGTATGTTCCAGCAAACGGGCCGTCCTGAACGATCTTCGCCAGCCCTTGACCGTTCTCATTGAAGATCCGCCGCTCGTAGGTGCCGTCGGGCCTTGAATACGTGGTCAGATACCGCTCTTCGCTGTTCTCAAAGCCAACCGCATCACTGCCCACCGTCTCGTAGGTGAACTCATACACCCCGTTGTTCGCACCCGAGCAGCCGCACTCGCCGTTGAACCACGCCTTGTCCACTTTGTGGTTTGTGTCGTACTCGAAGTACGCCCCAGCGTACGCCTTGAGAATCGTCTCGTTTGCCGACATAAAGTCCTCGTCGAACGTCTCATCCAGCCAATCGAATCGACGCAAGCCCTCGGCTGCCACCACATACTGCAACGCGTGTTCGTGGCCGGGGTTGGTCATGTCGTCGAACGTCCCCTTCCAATAACGGTAGTACGTCTTGCGTTCGATGCTCACGGTCGAATCAGTCAGCGGAG
>CAYUVO010000101.1:0-8812 GCA_964448185.1 uncultured Phycisphaeraceae bacterium | reverse complement strand
CAACGGGATAGGATGGACCTTTGCCCGAGTCTCTCGCAGACCGGGCCAGCCGAGAGGACAGACCGCGTGGCGTTGTTTGGTAAAAAGAAGAAACCAGCCGATCCTGATGCCGCCGCCACGGACACCGAGGCAGCGGGCAGCGACACCGCTGTCAAGGATGCCAACGGCAAGGATGGCGGCAAAGATGGCGGCAAGGACTCCGAACAGTTCGACGTGGCGACGCTCAATGTCCAGCCCGACAAGGCCCGGCAGTTCTTTGAGCGAGCCAAGGCGATCGAGCAGACGGGCCAGAACGAGTACGCACTGACTCTCTGGATCGGCGGGATGCGGCTCGACCCCAATCAGCTCGAAGCGTTGGAGCGGGTCGTGGGGCTTGCGTCGCTCGTGGCCAAGGACAACAAGGGCAAGCCGACCAAGGACACGCTCTCGGCGACGCAGAGCGGCAAGTCCGACCACAAAGCCATCGACAAGTGGCTCGATGCGCTCGTGCGGTGGGGAGCCAAGCTCAACGATCCGATCTCGGCGGTCCGCGCGACCGAACTGGCGGGCAAGCTTTCGCTGAGCGAGCAGACGTACTGGATCGGCGAGAAGGCGCTCCGGATTGTCCAGGGCGGCAAGAAGCCGAGCAAAGATCTGTTCATCAAGCTGATGGATGCCTTTGGCGTGGTCGGAGCGTTCGATCTGGCGGTCCAGGCGGGTGACGCAGCGGTCAAGCTTGATCCTGCCGATGGGCCTTTGAGTGCCGACGTTCGCAACATGTCGGTACAAGCGACCATGAGCCGGGGCGGGTTCGACCAAGCGGGTCAAGAAGGCGGGTTCCGCTCGAACCTCAAAGACGCGGACAAGCAGCGCAAGATCGAAGAGGGCGAGCGGCTGGTCAAGACCGACGAGGTCAAAGATCGCCTGGTCAACGAGGCCGAGACGGAGTTCCAGGAACGCTCGGACGACCTGCCGACGATGCAGGTGCTCGTCAAGCGGCTCCTTGAGCGAGGCCGACCCGAGGACGAAGAGCGTGCCAAGAAGCTGCTCATGAAGACGCATCAGCAGACCGAGCAGTTCAGGTATCGCCTCGAAGCGGGCAAAATCCATCTCCGCCAGGCCGCCCGCACGCTCGAACAGTACCGGGTCAACGCGGAATCCAAAGCGGACGACGCCGAGGCCCAGAGCAAGTACAAAGAAGCCCGCACGAAGTTCCTCGAGATGGAGGTCCGCGAGCTAACCGCGACAGTCGCCGAATATCCGACGGATCTGCGGTACAAGTACGAACTCGGGCGTCGGTTGTTTGAGCTCGATAAGTTCAACGACGCGATCCCGCTGTTGCAGGACGCTGCGAGCGACTCGAAGGTTCGGCCCCGGGCGCTGGGGATGCTGGCCCGATCGTTCTCCAAGATCGACTTCCTCGACGAAGCGGTCCAGACGTTCCGCGACGCGGTCGAAGCCCAGCAGATCCCCGACGACGACACGGGCATGGACCTCCGCTTCGGCCTCATGGGCGCTCTGCGCGACCACGCGGAAGAAGAACGCGACCTTGACTCCGCAAAAGAAGCCGAGAAGATCGCGTCCTCGATCGCGATCAAGCAGATCGACTACCGCGACATCCGCGATCAACGGGTGGCTCTCAAAGAGCTGGTCCGTTCGCTGCGTGATTCGAGCTGAGCGGTGAGGCGTAAAAAGCCATCAGTGACCGCGATCATTCCCGCTCGGCTTGCCTCGACGCGTTTCCCGGGCAAGGTGCTCGCGGACGAAACGGGCCTGCCGATGGTGGTACACGTGTGCCAGCGGGTCGCGATGGCGAGCGCGGTGGGACGGGTGGTGGTGGCGACCGATTCAGACGAGATCGTCCGAGCGGTCGAGAGCCACGGCTTTGAGGCGGTGCTCACACACCCCGACCATCCCAACGGCACGAGCCGACTGGCGCAGGCGGCTGCGGTGCTGAAACTCAAAGCAAATGCCATGGTGGTCAACGTGCAGGGCGACGAACCCGAGATCGAGTCCCAGGTGATCGATGGGGCGGTCGAGGCACACTTCTCGTCCACGGTGATCGATGCGGCGGCCGATATCTCGGCCGGGGGCGGAGAGCGGTTCCAGTGGGTCGGCACTGTCGCGAGCCCGATCCGCGACGAAGCGGAAGCTGAGAACACCAATGTCGTCAAGGTGGCGTTGGGGGTAGCCAACGCCGAAACCCGGGTCGCGCCAGCTTTGTACTTCAGCCGAGCAGGAGTGCCGTTTGACCGAGATGGCACAGGCGGGATCGTCCGGTATCGCCACGTCGGGGTCTACGCATATGGGGTGAGCGCCTTGCGGCACTACACGAAACTGCGTGAAACGCCCTGCGAGCGGGCGGAACGCCTCGAACAGCTCCGTTGGCTGGAGCACGGCTATCCGATCGCGGTGGCGGTGCGAGAATCATCTCACGCGGGCATCGACACACCCGAGCAATATGCAGCGTTTGTCGAACGCTGGAGAGCTGGCAGAAGCCCGGACAGCACAAAGGCTTGAGAACAGGGCCACGCAGGCCAGCCCGCGCTGTTACCATGTGGTATGCCAGATTCAAGCTCGCACTCGCCGCGTGTGCCGAAGACTCCGCTCTATCGGTCGCCGTCGACGGAAGTCAGCGGCGCTTCAGGGCTGCTGGCGCAAGCGGGTACCACCTCACATTCCACCGAGTTCTACTCGCCCATCCCCTCGGGTTACACCAAGGGTCGGCATAAATACGTCATCGTCCTGGGCACCGTGATGAGCGGGCTCGGCAAAGGGATCTTTGCATCGAGCCTCGCTCGCATGCTCAAAGATAAAGGCATGTGCATAGCCCCCATCAAAATGGAAGGCTACCTCAACATCGACTCGGGTACCCTCAACCCCTACCGCCACGGCGAAGTGTTCGTCCTCGATGACGGCACCGAATGTGACATGGATCTGGGCACCTACGAACGGATGCTCGACCAGAACCTCTCGACCGTCAACTTCACCACCTCGGGGCGAATCTATTCGGAGATCCTCAACCGCGAACGCCAAGGCGTATATCTCGGGCGCGATGTGCAGATGATCCCGCATGTCACGGGCGAAGTAAAGCGCACACTCCGCCAGCTCGCCATGCGCGGCGACGGCGAGCGACCCGCCGACGTCGTGTTCGTCGAAGTCGGCGGCACGGTGGGTGATTACGAGAACCTGTTCTACATCGAAGCGCTCCGCGAACTCGCGTTCGAGGAAGGTGAGAACTCGGTGTGCTTTGTGGCGCTGACGTATGTCATCGAGCCCCCGACGCTGGGCGAACAGAAATCAAAGCCTGCCCAGCTCGGGATCAAGAAACTGCTTGAAACGGGCATCCAGCCGCACATCATCGCGTGCCGGGCGACTAAACCTGTCACGCCTTCGGTGCTCGAAAAAATCGCGATGTTCTCGAACGTGCCGTTGCAGCGGGTGTTCTCGCTGCACGACCGCGAGAGCATCTATCAGATCCCCGAAGAGATGCGTTCGGAAGGACTCGACCGCGAGATTCTCTCGAAGCTCGATCTCCACGGCCACGTCGACGCGGTCCACGAAGACAAGGCCCGCCAGCGCTGGGCCTCGTTTACCTCGTCATTGCGGCGGACACCTGAGTGGAGCGTCCGCATCGGGATTGCGGGCAAGTATGCCGAGCTCAAAGACGCCTACGCCTCGATCGACAAGGCGCTCGAACATTGCCAGGCGCATCATTCATGCAAAATCGAACAGCACTGGCTCGATACCACCGCGATCACGCCCGACAACGCCGAAGATGTGCTCGCAGATCTCGATGCGATCATCGTGCCCGGCGGGTTCGGTAGTCGCGGCGTCCCGGGCAAGCTCGAATGCGTGCGCCATGCGCGTCTGAGCCGTGTGCCGTACCTTGGGATCTGTCTCGGGTTTCAGGCCGTGGTCGTCGAGTTTGCACGCAGCGTGCTCAGGCTGCCCGATGCGAGCAGCTCCGAATGGGCGCCCGATGGCGACACACTCGTCATCAGCGAGCTGCCCGATCAGAAAAAAATCGAGGGCCTCGGCGGGACCATGCGGCTCGGCGGACAAGCGGTGCAGATCGAGCCCGAAACGCTCGCGACGTTCTTGTTCGCCGACCAGCTCGAAATGAATACCGACGGTATCGCCACGGTCCGCGAGCGGTTCCGTCATCGATACGAAGTCGATCCCGCGTACATCGAACGCCTCGAAGCGGGCGGGCTCGTGTTCAGCGGCAGGCATCCCACCTCGCCCATCATGCAGGTGCTCGAACTGCCCTATGGGCCGAGAAGCCTGCGTGAAAGCGACGATCCACGCGCGAGCATCACGCACCCGTTCTTTGTCGCAGCACAGTTCCACCCGGAACTCCTGAGCAGGCCCCTGCGACCCCAGCCCATGTTCATGGGGCTCGTCGCAGCCGCTCTGCACGCGAGGTATTCCGAGCAGCCAGAGATCTGGCCCCGCTTGCGTGAGACCTCGCCGATGCGGCGCTGGCTCCGTGACGAACTGCGCCAACCCCAGCAGCACGTCTGATTCTCAATGCACTGATCTCTCGTGCTTCAACGCATCGGCGGCGTCGAGCAGGATCGCAGCCGACACTGTTTCAGGCCGACCCCCGCCGGTGATAAGAGCGTTGTGCAAGAGCGTCTGCACATAGAGATCGGCCTGTGCATCGTCACGCTCTGCTGCGAGAACCGCAAAGACATGCACCGCCCAGGGCCGATTGGTCGCGTTGTCGGGTTGCAACTCGGCGACGTGCCACGCAGCGCACTCCAGAGCGTGCCCGCGCAGCGAGTCACTCTTGCTTTGCACCGCGAGCCACCACAGCGCGTGCAACCCCCGAAGCTCGGTGAGGGTCCAGGCTTCGATGCCTTGATTGACTCCTTCGGGCCAGAGCGGGCCGGGATCGTCCGAGAATGCGGCGTGCTCATAAATTTTATTTTCGAGCACCGCCCGCCAGAGCACAGTGTCGGGAGAGTCGTCAGACGATTCGGCGAGCACGCTAGGCCCCGCGTTGAACAATCGCGCAAGCATCGCTGTCATCGAGGGATGGCGTTGACCCGAGGCATCGCGGAACGCTGCGATCCGCTCGGGCGCGGGGTTCTCGGAACGCCCTAGAGGGCTTTCTTCCATGCCCGAGAGGCCCGCAGCGTGCAAGCGATGGTGCCACGAGATCAGATCATCGGGAGTGTTCACAGAATGCCCTTTCGGCGAGAGCCTGTTGACGGTACTCTGGCGACATGGCTGGGAGAGAACTCAGGATTGCTCCGCAGAGCCGATGCACGCATCGACTCGATCCGTCGAGGCGTCGATGTGTGGCGTGCGGGTTTGACGACCCCGCGTTTCAGACCGATCGACCCCTGCGATGGTACGTCTGCGACACCTGCGGCTGCGATCTCTACGCACGACCCCCGATGAGCTATCACGAGATGGAAGGCATCACGCCGCCCGCTCCTGAGTCTCGGCGCTGGCTCGCACGTTTGTGGCGGGTGCTCTTGCCCGTGACGATTAGCCACCGATGAGCCCGTACTTCATCTCGCCAATGATCTCGATAGTCGGTTTGTCTTGTTCGTCAGGCGAGTTCCAACCGACTTGTGCGCACGCCGGTCTGCGCTGGCTGAAGATCGCGTAGCCCGGCGCCGAGGTGGGGCGAGCGGGTGCGCGGGTCGGGTGCCAGAGATGAAACGCATGCGCCCGGCCAGTGAGCACTCCCCATGCTGGTCGCGGCCTGAGTTGATTGAGCCTCGCAGCGAGATCGTCGTCGTCGTAGCCATAGCCGAGGTAGGCCTCGTCGTAGCCGTTGATCGCTCGGAGCAGATCGACTCTGACCGCGTGATGACCACCAAGCAGCTTGGGCTTGTGGGGCTTCTGGAACCAGCGGGCGATGGGCGTGGCACGCACCGAGATTTGGCGTTCGTGTCGCTTGTGACGCTCGGCGATCGCTCGGCGCTGGGCGGGAGTTGACCACGAATCAAGAGCACTCAGCACGCCTTGGCGGATCGCATGTTCGTTGAGCTCATCGGTGCGTTCGGTGGTCAGGTCAAAGCGGTGAGCGGTGGTAATGGCGGCATCGGTTTGGCGGTGGAGCCCGAGGGCTGCGGGGTGGAGAGCGGTATCGCCATCAATGACGACGATCCGGTCGTGTGCGCGCAGCGCAAGGGTCTGGTCGAGGGCGCGCAGGGCGTTGTTGCGGACCTGATTGAGGCTCGCGACTCCCCGGTTGGGTCGCATGGTGACGATCAGGGGGGGGGGAGGTGGGGGTGCTTGCCGGGAGCGGCGTGTTGCGGAGACGACCGCTGCCAGACGGATCGGGCGAGTTCGAGAATCTCGGGATCGGCGTTGTCCACACTCAGGCATACCGCGTCGGGCGGGTGGGTCTGGGTGAGCATAGAGGCCAGGCAGCACGCCAGGTGCCGGGTGGTGTGCGTCGGGACGACCACCATGAGTCGATCGGCTGGTGGCGGGTTGGAGGGGGATGGGTTCACGAGAACTCAGCGTAGCGGCTTGACGTGCCCACCCGCAGAGGCGACCGTGAAGGGCCATGCTTGTGCGCACACATACTGATCTGATCTCCCCGGACCCAGCAGGGCTGCGGGTGCTGGTGCCGACGATGGGAGCGTTGCACCGGGGGCATGAGGCTTTGATCGGCCGCGCCCGGGAGCTGGCCCGGACGCTGAGCGTTCAGCCCGGTGGAGGGGGGGGGAGGGCGTTGGTAGTCGTGTCGATCTTTGTGAATCCGTCGCAGTTCAACGAGCCGAGCGACTTTGAGCGGTATCCACGGGATCTGGATCGGGACGTCGAGGTCGCGTTGGCTGCGGGTGCTGACGTGGTGTATGCGCCTTCGGCCTGCGAGGTGTACCCGGAGGATCGCGAGATTCCTGTCGGCGAGCTACCACCGGTAGCGACCGAGCCGGGGCTCGAAGACCGGTTTCGCCCCGGGCATTTTGCTGGGGTGGTGCGGGTGGTCCGCCGATTCTTTGAGCTGACGCAGCCCGCAGCAGCATGCTTTGGCGAAAAGGACTGGCAGCAGCTCGCGGTGATCCGGGCGTTGATTCGCGATGAGGGGCTCGGGGTCCACATCGAGCCTGTGGCAACGGTGCGAGAGGGGGATCAAGGGCTTGCCCTGAGCAGCCGGAACCGATTGTTGAGTGATGCCGATCGGCTCAAGGCGCACTCGATCTCGGAGGCGCTGCGTGCTGCGCGCACATCGAGGACTCCCGACCAAGCCGAGCGTGCAATGGCGGAAGTGCTCGAAGCGGGCAGCGTGCGCACGCAGTACGCGGTGGTCCGCGACGCGGCCACGCTGATGCCGATCGCGGGCGATGTGGCACCAATGCCCGGCTCTGCTCGTGCGTTGATCGCGGGCCAGGTCGGAGGGAGTGACGATGAGGATGCGGTGCGATTGATTGATAATGCTCCGGCGTGCTTGGGAAATGAAGCCTGAGGACGGTGTCCTGCGGGGCCTATCGTGAGGACCTAACGATCTTGGGGCGGACACACGAGGATGAGGAGATTCGATCATGACGGCCACACTCTTGCAGAGCCCGTTGCACGCCTTGCACACCGAGCACGGCGGGCAGATGGTTGACTTTGCGGGCTGGGAGATGCCCCTGCGGTACGGGAGCATCATCGAAGAGCATCTTGCAGTGCGTGCGGGCATCGGCGTGTTCGATGTCTCGCACATGGGCCGCCTCGCGATCAAGGGCAAGCACGCTCGCAGGCTCCTGGAGATCGCGTGCAGCCGAAAGATTTATGACATGGCTGAGGGCCAGTGCCGCTACAGCCTGATGTGCAACGAGCGCGGCGGCGTGCTCGACGATGTGCTGGTGTATCGCAACGACGCGGACGACTTCTTGCTGGTCGTCAACGCCTCGAACCGGCTCAAAATCATGTCTCACCTTGAGACGTTGAAAGCTGAGCGAGATCTGACCGCCAGCCTCGAAGACAACACGCTGAGCACCGCGATGATCGCGGTCCAGGGGCCTAAAGTCATGGAGTTCATCGGCAACTTCTCGCAAGAGATCCCCGCGCTCAAGCGGTACCGGTTTACAACCAAGAACCTGATGGTGATGAAGGTGCTCGTCTCGCGGACGGGGTATACGGGTGAGAACGGCGTCGAGGCAATCCTGCCCGCCAAAGCGGTCGCCATGGCGATGAAGCTGATGCTCAAAGATGTGGATCTGGATGCAACCAATGCCCCGATCAAGCTCGCGGGTCTTGGTGCCCGTGATTCGCTTCGGCTCGAGGCCGGGATGCCGTTGTACGGGCATGAGTTGGGCGAAGACATCAACGCGCTGGCCAGCGGCCTCGGGTTCGCCATGAGCCTCGACAAAGCCGACGACGAACGCGGCGAAGCGTTCATCGGCATGGAGGCCCTGCGTGCCTCGCGCGATGCCGGCGGCCCCAAGCGAGTGCTCGCCGGGATCCGCCTTGATGGCAAGCGCGTAGCACGCCAGCACAACACCGTGTCGGTGAATGGTCAAGAAGTCGGCGAGATCACCAGCGGGTGTCTGAGCCCGACGCTCGGGCATCCGATCGCGATGGCGTATGTGGACCGTGCGCACGCCGAGCCGGGGACGCTGGTCAATGTGCAGACTGGGCGAACCGTGCTCGAGGGCGAGGTGGTCGCGATGCCGTTCTACAAGGCACCCAAGCCCAAGCAGGCGTAAGAGACTCGCCGGGTGTTGGGCATGCCGGTTGTTATCTGGAACTTCACCGGTGGCACGGCCCTTCGGGCTGTTTTTACGAGCCATTCGCGCCAGATCGAGGCCCTTCGGGCTTTCTTTACAAGCCCCGAGTGTAAGCGAGAGGGCCTTGTTATCTTTCTTACAAGCCCCGA
>CAYUVO010000100.1:0-8842 GCA_964448185.1 uncultured Phycisphaeraceae bacterium | reverse complement strand
CTTTATCGGCGTCCCGTGCCGTGGCCGGGCTGGGTCGCAGCCTGCTCATACCACCCGGGCCATTCATCTAATGCCCGAATCACGTCCGCTGGGGTTTGGGCTGTTCTGATCGCATTTTTGAGCGGCTTGCAATGCCCCTGTCTTCGGCCCTCGCCCATGCCCTTGCCGAGCCACGAGATCTTCATCCCCAGCACATGCAGCGCGTGGTGGTCGCCACGATACTCCCTGAGCAGCTCAAAGAACCTCAGAATGAACCGGGCTTTGGACTGCTCGCTCATCGGCTCGGGCATCTGGCCCGTGGTCTGGAGCGTCCACGCCTCGCCAAAGATCCAGGGCCTCGCGAACGCTCCGCGCCCGATCATCACGCCGGCGCACCCGGTCTCCTCGATCATGTCTACAGCGTCCTGAGCTGTGCGCACATCGCCGTTACCGATGACCGGGATACCGCCGTCAGTGGGGGACCCCGTCGCTTCGCCCACCGCTTCGACGACCCTCTTGATGCCTTCGCGTCTGCACTCGCCTTTGAAGCGTTGCTCGGTGGTTCGGCCATGCACCGTGATCCCCGCGACCCCGCCTGCGACAAGCTCACACGCGAGCTTGCCCGCGCAGCCGTCTTCATACGCGGCTTCGTCCCAGCCCAGCCGCATCTTGGCGGTCAACGGCACCGTGTCGGGCATGGCTGCGCGCACCGCTTGGACAATGCGACTCGCCCGCATTGGGTCGCACATGAGCTTGGACCCGCCGTCTTTTTTGGTGATCTTGTCGACCGGGCATCCCATGTTGATATCGACCACGGTCGCTCCGTGATCGACCGCCCAGCGTGCGCCGTCAGCCATGATTGCGGGGTCCGAGCCGTAGAGCTGCATGCCCAAAGGGCGGTCGTGCTCGTTGGTTCTGGCAATCTCGCTCGAAGCCATCACGCCCCGCAGCAGGCCCTCGGGGCTGAGCAGATCGGTGCAGGCCAGCCCGACGCCTTGGCCTTGACCCAGCTCTCGCACGCTCACCCGCCACGCCAGCTCGCACCACCCGGCGATCGGCGCCAGCATCAGGTTGGTGCTCAGGGTCACCGGGCCGAGTTGGAGGGGTTGTCCGAGCATGGTTATTGAATGATACGAGCCCGTTTCGTGGAGCCTCTTATCTACGGGCGTTCTCGAGAAGCCCCTCATTGACGCATGTTCGCTAACCCTGAGCAACCTTGCACCGCCCCAAGCTCTACACTCGCAGCGTGTACCAGTCATTGCTCACTCGCCGATATCTCACCACCAAGATCATGCCCTTGCTCGCCTCGCTTGGCGTGGCTCTGAGCACCGCGATGGTGCTCATCACCTGGTCGGTCATGGGCGGGTTTCTCAACTCGCTGAGCGAATCCGGGCGGTCACTCATAGGCGATGTCCGCATCGCGTGGCCCAACACCGGGTTTCCCTATTACCAAGACCTGATCGATCGGCTCGAAGCGCACCCCGAGGTCAAGGCTGCCTCGCCCGTGATCGACTCGTTCGGAGCCATCCGCTTGCCCGATGGGCGCACCGAGGGCGTCCAGATCCGAGGCATTGATGGCCCCTCGTTCGCACAGGTCACGACCTTCGGCGACACGCTTTGGTGGAAGGCCATCGATACCCCCATGCCACGCGATAAGGAAAGGCTCGATCCGAGGCTTTCTGACCGGGCGATGGGCAACGCGCCGCCTACTTGGCCCGATCTGGAATACAACGGCTTGACGCTCTCGCGGCCAGATGCTGTCACCGGCGAACGCGAAGCGGGGATTGTGCTGGGCATCGGGGTGACGATGTTCAATCGGCGGGAGAATGGCGGGTACTACTCGCCGCTGATGATCCCCGAGCAGGCGGCTGATGGCTCGGTGTCGTATCTCGATCAGTTCCTGCCCATCGACGGCAAGCTCGTGCTGCGGGTCTTCCCGCTCGACAGCCAAGGCAGGCCCCGCGATTCGGTCGCCCGGCTCATGCCCGTGGCCAACGAGTTCGAGTCGGGGCTCTTTGATATTGATCGCTCGAATGTGCTCATCCGGCTCGATGCGTTGCAGTCCATGTTGGCGATGGGCGAAGGCCGGCGAATGGTCAAAGGATTCGATGCGCTGGTGGACGATCCTTCGCAGAGCACGATCGTTGACCCGGCTCGCGTGACGACCGTGCTCGTGCGCCACCGTGATGACAAGGGCGACGTGGACGAGCTCGCAGAGCTGTGCAGGCTGGTCTACGCCGAGTTCGCAGCAGCCCACCCGGGCGAGGTGCCCGCTGCGGAGATCATGATTATCGAGACATGGGAACAAGCCAACGCGACGATGATCGCAGCGGTCCAAAAAGAAACCATGCTCGTGCTGTTCATCTTTACGTTCATCTCGATGACCGCGGTGTTCTTGGTGGTGTCGATCTTCTGGTCGATGATCAGCGAGAAAACCCGTGACATCGGGGTGCTCCGCGCTATTGGGGCGAGCCGATCGGGCATCGCGTGGATCTGGCTCATCTACGGCTCAGCCATCGGTGTTATCGGCGCGATCCTCGGCGGAACGCTCGCCTACGCCATCGTCTCGAACATCAACGCGATCCACGACTGGATGGGCGAATCGCTCGGCCTCTATATCTGGGACCCGAGCGTGTACGTGTTCAAACGAATCCCCGACGAGATCGACCCGGTGCATGCGGCGTATGTGCTCACCGGCGGTGTGCTGAGCTGCCTGATCGGTGCGCTGGTTCCTGCGGTGCGTGCCGCTTGGATGGACCCGGTCAAGGCGTTGCGGTTTGAGTAACTCAATCACATGAAGACGAGCGATCAAGACCAATCAAAGACGCCGGTGCTGCGGGCCGACCATCTCTACAAGACCTATCGCATGGGCAAGGTCAAGGTGCCCGTGCTGCGTGGCGTCTCGATGGATGTCAATGCGGGCGAGTGGGTCACGATCTTGGGCGCTTCGGGCTCGGGCAAGAGCACGCTGTTGCACCTGCTTGGCGGGCTCGATCGACCCGACCGAAAGCGTGAAGGCGGCAGCGGCGGCAAGGTGAGCTATCGCGGCAAGTCTCTGGCCTCGATGCGAGCGCGCGAACTCAACCGCTTCCGCGCCGATTCGGTGGGGTTCGTGTTCCAGTTTTATCACCTGCTGCCCGAGCTGAGCGTTGTCGAGAACGTGCTCCTCGCGGCGGATGTTCACAGCGGCCCCGCGGGTCGGCCTGATGCTGCGACCCGCAAGCGGGCCAAGGACCTGCTCGATCGCTTCGGGCTCGCCCACCGCCTCAAGCACAAGCCCAGTCAGCTCTCGGGCGGCGAACGCCAACGCGTCGCGATCGCTCGCGCGCTCATCAACGAGCCCGAGGTGCTCTTGGCCGACGAACCCACGGGCAATCTCGATCGGCACACCGGGCTCGAAATCATCGAGGTGCTCGAAGAGCTGCGGGCCACTACCGGGCAGACGCTCGTGATGGTGACGCACGATGTGACCATCGCCCGACGAGCCGATCGGGTGATAAGTCTGGTAGATGGTCGGGTAGTCAAGGGAGAGCTCGCCGGAGATGCGAATCCGGCTCAGGGACCTCAACCGGCTGCGGGCGATGTGCTTGCCCGCTGAACAGCGTTGTTCAGATCCGACTAGAATGGTCCTGAATCGGGTCTCATCAATCGTGAAGTTTGCTGGGACTACCCTCTTTAGGGGCATGAAGTATCGCGGGAATATCGGCCCCGTGGTGGTCTGTTGGTGCCTACAGGAAGCGATGTTGCAAACGAGCCAAGGCAATGCACAACCAGTGAGTGTGACCCCGCACGTTGAACAAGCTGTCGAAGCGCAGACGCTCACCCTGATGGGAGCCTCGGGCAATCCCGTCGAGTGCAAGGTGCTCGACCTGGGCAGCGGGACACCGGTGGTGTTCCTGCACGGCCTCGTCGGGCTCAACGACCACTGGGAAGACGTAGCGAGCCGCATTCAATCGCAGTGCCGATGCGTGCTGGTCGAGCTGCCGTTGCTCGACCTTCGGGGCGACGACTGCTCGATTCTGGGGGTTGCTGCGCTCACGCGGGCCGCGTTGCGGACACACCTGGGCGGGGATTCGGCAGTAGTGGTGGGCAACTCGTTCGGCGGGCATGTGGCGCTGCACTTGGCGCTGAGCGACCCGGCCTTGATCCGTGGGCTCGTGCTCGCGGGTTCGAGCGGGCTCATCGAGCGCACGACGGTGCGTGAGGTGCAGGTCAGGCCGAGCCGGGAGTGGCTTGTCGAGAAGATCGGCGAGCTGTTCTTTGACCGCAAGCACGTGAGCGATGCGGACATCGAGCGTGCGTACGAGGCGTTGAGCCATCGGCGCAGGGCACGGGCGATGATTCGGCTCTCACGGTCGGCGCGCAAGAACCACTTGGGCGATCGCATCGGTGAGCTGACGGCTCCGGCGCTGCTGATCTGGGGCAAAGAAGACGTGGTGACTCCGCCCGAAGCGGCAAGGGAGTTCCACCGATTGTTGCCCAATGCGCGCACGGTCTGGTTCGACCGGTGCGGGCATGTGCCGATGGTCGAGCGGCCCGATGAGTTCGCCAAGGCGCTGCTCGAGTTTGTCGCCGAGATCGAAGCGGCGCAAGAATCGTGAGCTGGACCTCGCTCGTCGGAGCGGGTTTGTCGGCGAGAGTCGCCCGACGTGCCCGCAAGCTCAGCGATGAAGCGTGGTGGGCCGCCAATACAGGCGAAATACAGACCAGAACACTCGGTTCACTGATCGCCAAAGCAGCGCGCACACGCTTTGGCCGTGCGCACGGCTTTGCCAAACTCTCCAGGCTCAGCGGCGACGACCTCTGGAACGCCTATCGCCAGGCGGTGCCGGTGCGAGATTGGTACGGCTTCGCCGACGATATCACGCTCATGCGCGAAGGCACACAGCCCGATGTGCTCTGGCCCGGACTGGTCCGCGACTTTGCACAAACCAGCGGCACGACTGCGGGCGACAAGTTCATCCCGCTGAGCCGCGAGATGATGCGCTCAAACTACCGCGCGGGCCTGGACATCTTTGCGTACGCCAAGGGGTTCGGGATCTCGCTCCCGAGACTCTTTGGAGGTGGGGCGTTGTTTCTTGGCGGTTCGTCTGCGGTCAGCGAAGGCCCCGGCGGCGTGCGCACGGGTGATCTCTCGGGCCTTGCGACGCGGCTGATCCGTTGGCCTCTGACGCAGGTGTACCTCCCGGGCAAGCGGATCGCGCTGATGGATGATTGGCCCGCGAAGATCGACGCGATGGCCGAGTTGTGCGCACAGCGGGATGTGCGGATGGTCAGCGGGATGCCGAGCTGGGCGTTGGTGTTGTGTGAGAAAGTGCTTGAAATCACGGGCGAAACGTGCATCGAGCGTGTGTGGCCCAACTTCGAGCTGCTCGTTCATGGCGGGGTTCGCTTCGAGCCGTTCGAGCCGAGGTTCCGCAGGCTGTGGTCGGGTCAGGCTGAGGGAGTGGTGGGGGGGAAGGGGGGGGGGCGTGATGTGCCCAACCGGTTCGAGTTGTACCCGGCGAGCGAAGGGTTTTTGGCGATGCAAGATGCGCCCAATGATCCCAATGCGGAGTGCTTTGTGCAGCCGAGCATGCGACTCAACACCGACATCGGGATCGTGCACGAGTTTGTGCCGATCGACGAGATCGACGACGCCAATCCTCGAGCGCACGCTGCGCACGAAGTCGAGCGCGGCGTGCGGTACGTCGTGGTGCTCACGACCTGCGCCGGGCTCTGGCGATACATCCTCGGAGACGTCGTAGAGTTTGAGAGCGTGCTGCGCGAGGGACATCCGGCGCGGGTGCGGATCGTCGGTCGGCATCGCCACTTCATCAACGCCTTTGGCGAGAACATCATCGTCGAGCACATCGAGCAGGCGGTCGCGGCGGCAGCGCGCGCGACGAACGCCGAGGTCGGCGAGTTCACCGCGTGCCCGGCCTATCCCGAAAAGGGCCAGCCGGGGCGTCTTGAACTGGTGATCGAGTTTCGCCGCGAGCCCTCAGCACGGACCGAGTTTTGCGAGGCGTTTGATGGAGCGATCAAAGCGGTCAACGTGGATTACACGACCAAGCGGACCGCTGGCCGCGGGATGGCGTTGCCCCGGGTAACGCCGGTGGTGCCGGGGAGTTTCCACCGCTGGATGGCGAGCAAAGGCAAACTCGGAGGTCAGCACAAGTGCCCCCGGTGTGCCAATCACCGCGAGTACGTCGAGGGCGTAATGGCGGCCGCTTCGGGTCTATCCTCAAGCTCATGAACACGATGCACAACACCGAACCTAAGAACACAAGAACTCCCGACGCCGAGCCTCGCGCGGTCGCCCAGGCGTGCTGCTGCATTCTCGAACAGTGCGCCGAACTGACGCGCCATCTCGACGACAAGGCATACACCCAGCCCTCGACGGTGTTCAAAGGTGGCACCATCGGTCAACACCTGAGGCACGCGCTCGATCATGTTGCAGCGATCGTCGAGTGCGACGACAGCATCATCGACTACGACCACCGCAAGCGCGGCGGAGCGGTCGAGACGGATCGAGCCCAGGCGTGCAGTTGTATCAACACCTTGTGCGCACAGCTCGCTGCTCTTGATGGCAGCGAGTTTGATCGCGCGGTGCAGGTGCGGTTCATGTTCTCGGGTTCGGGCGAGCAGAGCGTGCTGGGTTCGACGGTGGGCCGCGAGCTTGCGTTTGCGATGCACCACGCGATCCATCATCAGGCGATGATCCGCGCGATCGTTGTCGAGCACGGCGGCACCGCACCCGAAAGCTTCGGGATGGCGCCCGATACGCTGAGGCATCAGGCGGCGGGCTGCCAGGCGTCAGGTCAGGCGTCAGGCAAGACGAAGGGATAAGACGCTGTGTGTACGGTCAGCGTGATCCCGTTGCGATCGGCCAATGGCGACGTCGTGGGGTTGCGGCTCGTGAGCAACCGCGACGAGCACCGCGATCGACCTCGGGCACTCCCCGAGCGTTGGCACGAACTCGCCAACGGGACGAGAGGACTGTGGCCGACCGACCCGATCGGTGGTGGCACATGGATCGCCGGCACGAGCAGCGGTGTGGCGCTGAGCTTGCTCAATGTCAATCTGCCGAAGGTTCCCCGTGGCAGCGTTTCGAGGGGTGGGATTTCGAGGGGGGGGATTATCCCGTTCGTCGCCAGTGCTCCGTCAACTCTCGAAGCTCTCGAGCGAGCGAGTGCGCTGGATCTCTCGGCGTATTCGCCGTTTCGCTTGGTCGCCGCCGACGCCCAAGGCGGGATGCTCACCATCGGTGATCTGCGATGGGACGGCCAGTGCGGCGACCTCACATGGCACCGTTCGGGACCGATCGCGTTTGTGAGCTCGGGGCTGGGCGACGAAGTCGTCGAGCCGAGGCTCGGGGTGTTCGAGTCGATGGTGGCAGCGGATCCGAGCGTCGAATCTCAGGACCGGTTTCACAGGCACGGTCGCGATGAACACTCAGCATCGGGTCGGTTGGCCGGTTGGTGGCCCGGGCGATGGTCCGAGAGTGTCTGCATGAGCCGGGTGGGGGCACGGACGGTGAGCATCACGAGCGTCGAAGTCGTGGGAGATCGGGTGACGGTGACGACCGAGCCCATCGAGGAGACGCCCGAGCAGTGGGAGCGTGTGCTTGCTCGCGGCGAGGGCCGACTGTCTTGTCTCACCCCCCCCTCCACCCCCCACACCCTCTCCCCCCGAGTCTCTGGCCCGTGATGTGGTACGCTGATCTGATGCGAAGAGCCCTGTCCATCGGCCGCGTGGTGATGGTGTACCTGTTGCTCGGGTTTGTTACGACATGGGCCGTCGCATGGGGGCTGGCCCTGCTGCCGCCGGGCGATGCCTACGGCACGGGCGACGATTCTTCAACAGTCCGATCACTGGGCGCAGCCACCGCTTACCGAGGTGGGCTCGGATCAGCGCGCAAGCACTACCTGTTCTGGGGCGATTCACGGTTCGAATTTGAACCAGGAGTCTGGGAGCTCTCTTTGTTTCCTGATCCCACCGGGCACGCAGACTGGTCCATTCTCGGTCGTGTCGCGGAACTTGGGAGTTCCGACAACTGGGGCATGCAGGCCACCGGCGAGAAATTAGAAGGGCCAGGAACGCGGGTCATCGACGACGCACGCGGGTTCCCGTTCCTAGCTGTCTGGTGCACGTGGGCCACACGCCCGCCGAGGCAGGTCGAATCGGGGACATGGGCGTGGAGCGATCTACGACGCGACCACCTACACGGAGGATTCCTCCTTCCGGATCATGTAGGGCAACTTCTCTCAGGCGAAGAGAAATTTCGCGCCTTGCCTTACTACCCCATCTGGTCGGGGCTCGCGTTGAACACCGCGTTCTATGCGCTGCTGTTCTTCGGCTTTGTTCGATTTGTCAAAGGCACACGCCACCTTCTTAGGTTCCGACGCGGGCTCTGCCCGATGTGCAAGTACGACCGGGTGTTCGACTATTCGCGGCCATGCCCCGAGTGCGGGCATCAGGGCGGGGTGGGTCGCACGCGCAAGAACCACGCGGCCTCGTCGAGCCCATCGGCGGCCTGAGGGAACGATTCGGGCACACTCAAGTACTGTTCCGGGGCCATGCAAAGCTCTCTCGCGTCCATGCGGGACTCAATCGCGTCCATGCAACATGAGCTTGCGTCCATGCAAGTTGATCTTGCAGCCACGCAACTTGAACTTGCGTCCACGCAACACGAACTTGCGTCCATGCAACATGAACTTGCGTCCATGCGAAACTCTCTTGCGTCCATGCAAGTTGATCTTGCAGCCACGCAACATGAACTTGCGTCCATGCAACTTGAACTTGCGTCCACGCAACTTGATCTTGCAGCCACGCAACATGAACTTGCAGCCACGCAACTCTCGCATGCACGGATGTTCTT
>CAYUVO010000099.1:0-9439 GCA_964448185.1 uncultured Phycisphaeraceae bacterium | reverse complement strand
ACGCGGCTCGCGCTCAGCGCAATACCAAACAAACCACTTTGGCGCATAATCCTCTCAAGGGTGAGATCCTCGCTCCCAGCGGCACGTTCGGAGGCGGAGGCATCTCAGAAGGCATCATGCGGGCCTACGACTATTCCGCTCGCCAAGATTTCGAGTGGCGATATGACTCGCCCGCGTACTTCTGGGCCACACGCGATGGTGTTCGCGGCGTCGATTTCCCGTAATCACTACCCGCTCATAGAACTCAACCCTCAGGCTGTCGCGGCGCCCCCAGCGACCCGCTACCCTCACCCCCATGCTCGTAGCAGAGAGTCGACCGCGAACGCTTCGATGGGTCCATGCCGGCCCGCTCCTCTACGGAGATTGGGGCACGAGCCGTCTCTACGTCCTCGGTCTGGCCTTTCTCTACACAGCGCATGCAAGCGTCGTCTATCTCGCTGCTATCGGCCTGCTGATGATCGCGGTGAGCTGGGCCTACACGGTCGTCTGCCGGAGCTTCCCCGACGGCGGCGGTGTCTATACCGCGGGCCGACAGATCCACCCGGCGCTCGGGGTCGTCGGGGCGACCCTGCTGCTCAGCGGGTACATCATGACCGCTGCGATCAGCCTGATCGAGGCGTTTCATTATTTCGGGGTCGGCGATGGGTGGATCTTGCCGCTGGGCATCGGTGCTGCGGTCTTGATCGGAGGGATCAACTGGCTCGGTGCGCGCTCGGCTGCCCGCTTTGCATTCGTTATCGCGTTCGGCGCGTTGTTGGTCTCGGCGGTAGTCGCTGTGCTATGCATCCCGTTCTTCAAGATCGGGCTCCAGACCTTCTCGCTTGATTTCTTCAAGACTGCCCCACCATCCGAGATTTGGATCAGCTTCACCAGAATTTGTCTAGCGCTCGCCGGGATCGAAGCGGTCGCCAACATGACGGGGCTGATGAAGAAGCCGGTGGACAAGGAGGCCAAGAAAACCATCTGGCCCGTGACCATCGAGGTCGTGGTGCTCAACATGGTCTTCGGGATCGCGCTCGCCGGGCTTGCGTACACGGTCAACAACGTGGCGCTCGCCGATCAGCATGTGCCGCATGTCCATGTGCTCGAACAGCTCCATGCGCAGGCCGCTGCGGGCGAGATCGCGATTGAGCAAGTCGTCGCGGTTGAGGCGGAGGTCGCGGAGTACACCAACGCCGCGATGAAGGTCATTGCCGAGCAGAGCGGCGAGCACTTCTTTGGCGAGGCCGGCGGCAAGATTCTCGGGACCGCTGCGGGCATCACCTTTGGATTGCTCCTGCTCAGCGCGACTAACACCGCGATCATGGCGACTGTTTCGGTGCTCTTTGCCATGGCCCGCGATCGAGAGCTGCCCCGCCAGCTCACCAAGCTCAACTATTCGGGCGTGCCCTGGGTCGGGCTCGTGGTCGCGGTGGTGATCCCGATTGGGGTCATCACGATCGAGCAGGACGTCACAACACTCGCCAAGCTCTATGTGCTCGGCGTGTGCGGCGCGATCTCGACGACCATGCTCTCGTGTGCGCTCAACAAGAAGCTCAAGGCCAGCACCCTCGAACGCGCAGGGCTCTGGACACTCGCTGCATTGCTCCTCGCGATCACGGTGACGATCGGCGTCACCGAGTGGGTCTCGACCGCGTTCTGTGGCGGGCTTGTCGCGTTGGTGCTGAGCTTTCGTGCCTTGAGCAGTCGGCGTGCAACCGCTCCCGATCCGCTGCCCGAACCCGTCCAGGGCTGGCTTGCGACGGTCAAAGAGAGCGCGGTTGCGATCGACCCATCCAAGCCCAAGATCATGCTCGCTGCTCGCGGCCGATACCAGGCCGAGTTCGCGGTCGATATGGCACGCCGCCGCAACGCGACGCTGTTCGCGGTGTTTGTGCGCACGCTGCGGGTCATGGACATCGGCCCCATCGGCGTCCCCCGGATCGAGGACGACCACGACGCGCAGATCGCGCTGGGAACCACCGCTGTGCTCGCGAAAGCAGCGGGCGTTGATTACTTCCCGATCTATGTTGTGTCGAGTGAGATTGCCGAGCAACTCGTGGACTACACCGTGACCTACGGCTGCGACACCCTCATCATGGGTAAAACCCGGCGCTCGCTCTTCGCACGCAAGATCGAGGGCGACGTGATATCGAGTGTGGCGAGTCTGCTGCCCGATGGAGTCTCGCTTGTGACCCGCTCGGCCTCGACACCCCACATTCCTTCGGCGCACGCGACCGATGAGTGAAACCTACGACGACAACGCCTGGCCCGTCGCACCCGCACCAGCCGATCCGCCTGTGCCCGCAGCGTCTGAGCCAGCTCCGCCGACTCCATCTGAGCAGCCTCAGAGCGAGGGTTCACTCGACGAATCGGCGTTGTTTGAGGGACTCACCAAGCCACAGGCCGAGGCGGTCGCGCACACCGATGGCCCTCTGCTCATCATCGCGGCAGCGGGCTCGGGCAAGACCCGCACACTGACTCGCCGCATCGCTCGGCTCATCGCCGACGGCGTGCCCCCGTGGCAGATCATGGCGCTGACCTTTACCAACAAGGCCGCCACCGAGATGCGTGAGCGTGCCCTCAAGCTGCTCGGTGATGTGCCGGGGCGTTCGCGGGGTCTGACGGTCACGACGTTCCACTCGCTGTGCGCTCGGCTGCTCCGCCGGTATGGCGAACTCGCCGCGCATGACGGCCACCCGCTCCCGATCGGGTCCGACTTTACGATCTCCAACTCCAGCGACCAGCAGGCGTTGATCAAGCGGGTCATCATCAGGGCGGATTTGTCAACGACCAACTGGCCGCCACGCAGCGTGCTCTCGGCGATCAGCAGTGAAAAAAACAAGCTCGTGTCCGCCGAATTTTTCGCAGCCAGCGCCAACGACTTCTACTCCCGCACGCTCGCGAGGCTCTTTACGGGCTACGAAGACGCGCTGCGCAAAGCCAACGCGGTTGACTTCGACGACCTGCTCGTGCTGACTGCGAACATGCTCAAGCACAGCGCGATGGTCCGGGGCGAATGCCAAGAGCGCTGGCAGTATCTGATGATCGACGAATACCAGGACACCAACCACGCGCAGTTCATGATCGCTTCGCTGCTCGCGGGTGACGAGACCGATACCCACCTGCCCAACATTACTGTCGTGGGTGATCCCGATCAGGCGATCTACTCGTGGCGAGGTGCCGACATCACCAACATCATGGAGTTCGAGGAACGTTATCCCTCTGCCAAGGTTATCACGCTGGGCGAGAACTTCCGTTCGACCGAGCCGATTCTCGCGGTCGCCGACACGTTGATCCGGCACAACAAAAACCGCAAGCACAAGGACCTGTTCACCTCAAAGCCCGGCGGGTGCCCGATACAGGTCCACCGCTGCCGCGACGATCGTCACGAGTCCGAGCTGATCATCGACTGGTTCCGTGCGCTCGCAGAAGGTGATTCCGAAGTCGTTGGTGATTCAGATGACAAGGTTCGCTGGCGTGATATGGCGGTGTTCTACCGCACCAACGCGCTGAGCAGATCCATCGAAGACGCGCTGCGAACCAACGGCATCCCGTACACCGTCGCACGGGGCACCGCGTTCTACGACCGCGAAGAAGTCCGCAACGCGCTCGCGTATTTGCGGGTTGTTGCCAATCAAGCCGACGACGTTTCGTTGCGGCGGATCATCAACGTGCCCACACGCGGGCTCGGTAAAACAAGTCTCGATCGCATCATCACGCATTCAGAACAAGCGGGAACGCCAGTGTTCGAGTCCGTTCGCGTCGCCGACACGATCGCGGGAGTCAGCACGCGGGCCGCGGGCTCGGCGGGCAAGTTCGCACAGATGATCGACGACTGGACAGGCAGCGGCAGCTTCATGGGCTCTTCGGTGAGCGAATCGCTCGCCGATTTGGTCGCCCGCGTCATCGATGATTCCGGGCTTCGCCAGATGTACAAGTCGCAGGCAGCGACCGGCAAGACCGAAGCCGACACCGATCGCGTGGACAATCTCGACGAGCTGGTCAGTTCGGCTGCGCAGTTCGAGGAAGACTACGACGCCGATGCGGACCCCGTAGCGTTCGTCCCGTCGCCCGATTCTCAAGCCGCAACTGCTGATGCTTCGTCCCCCCCCCCTTCACCCACTCCCCCCATGCTCGTCTTGCTGCGGGCGTATCTCGAACGGGTGGCGTTGGTCGCCGACGCCGACACGGTTGATCCCTCGCAGGGCGCTGTCACGCTCATGACGTTGCACGCAGCCAAGGGGCTCGAGTTCAAAGCGGTCGCCATGCTCGGGCTCGAAGAGGGCCTGCTTCCCCACTCGCGGGCTGCAGCCGATCCGCTCGAGACCGAAGAAGAACGCCGATTGTGTTTCGTAGGTATGACCCGCGCCATGCGGCACCTGCTGATGACCTCGGCCTCTCGGCGCAACCAGCGCGGCGTCTACGAACGCACCATGGCCAGCCGATTCCTCGATGAGCTCGGCACCGAGCACGTCGTGCGCGTCGATTCGTTTGAATCCGCGTATGACCCCGGAATAAGCGATGACGTGCCCACGGTGAGCGTCAGTTCGCGCGATCGCAGCAGCGCTCTGACCGAGGCCAGGAGCCAGTTTCCGGTGGGCTCGAAGGTCCGTCATCCGAGGTTCGGCGTCGGCATCATCGAAGCGATCGAGGGCGGCGCCAGCGTGCGTGCAAAGGTCAAGTTCCGAGAAACCGGGACCAAAACCCTCGTGCTCGAATACGCCCGGCTCACGCCGATGAGCTAATCCTTTGGTGATCGGGTGGTGCTCGCAGGTCAATCGGCAGCCGGTGCCCACATCGCGCGGAGCATCCTGATCCCGAAGATGATGACCGCGAGCATTGCGCCGATCACCGCGCCGCGGATGCCCCAGTCAACCATGCGGTTGGGCGGCGGCGGTGGAGTTTCCACTACGCTGGCCCCCTCCTCGAACTTCGCCGATTCGATCATGTCCAGCAAGATTTGTTCGACCGCATCGACGGATTCAACGCGGGTGTACGCGACGAGTTGAATGAGGCCGTGTGATCCGACCATGCCCTCGGTGAGCACGATCACCTCGCCTCCGAGCGATGCCAGGCCTGATCGTGCGCTGAGCCGAGTGGGGTCGTCGAGCGCGGTGCCCTCTGCAAGCGAACGCACGAGTTCTTTCGCAGCTTCGATGCTGGTGATCTCGCCGGGCGTGATGGTCAGCACGATTCTTGGCAGGCTGCCCGCTGCGCCCATCGCCCAGCACGCTTCGATCCTGGCTCCGCCCGGGCCTCGCAGCAAATCCGAACGTATGGATTCGAGCGTCGTCCCTACGACACGCGACCAACCCTCTGGCGGAGCGCATGACCAGCCCATCGCGTCGTGCGTGAACCGGTCTTGAGCCGATGCGGGAGCAACAGCGACAAACGCTGCGAGCATCGACACCAGTGCGAAGAGAATCGAGCGTTTCACGCTGGACGCACCCCTCGGTAGAGCTGTTGCACACGGTCGGCTTCGAGCTTGCGGACCTGATCGAGCACGGGTTTAGAGATCCGCCACGCCTGCTGATCGAGCGTCACATTCGAGCAGTGCTCACCCAAACACCGGTACAGCATCTTGAACGCATCTCGCGGCTGATGCACCTGCGCCAACGCTTCAACCAAGTCCTGCCGCGTTACATCCGCCTCGAACAGATCCTGCAACGACACCGGATCTGCGCCCTGGGCGACACACGCCCGAAGCCTCGCGTCGCACAGGTCATAAAGCATCGGCCCCGTCCAAGTGAGCCGCTCGACGAGGTTCTGCTTGTCGAGGCGGACCTCCTGAAAGAACGAGCTTGATTCGCGGAAGATCGCGTGGCGAAGCTCGATGGGCAAGAGCATCTTGAAGCCCACGCCGTCCTGTTGGAGGAACTTGTTGTTGAGCAGGGGCCACACCGCAGCCTTCATTCGCTCGGCGTCGCCATTGATCAGCGTCGGTTCGTCGAGCCGATCGATCAGCACCAACAAGCCATTGCACCCCGCACCCCGCAGCACGCGACGGAAACGATCGAACATCGCGTACCGCTGGTCGTCCGTTGAAGTCAATGGGAGCACCGCAGGGGTGCGGTCGGATTCGGGCAGCTTGCTCAGACTCGCAGCAAACGAGCTCTGAGCCCGGCGCATCGACCGGACCTGCTTGCGGAGCTTGACCCCAAGAGTGCGCCGGATGAGCCGATCCCATACCTGCGTCTTGAACAGCACGATGCCGAACAAGCCCGCGAGCACCGCGAACACCCACCACCGCCACTGCGCAGCAGCCTCGGGCGGATTCATCAGCGACCACGTCACAAACCCCGCAGCGGGCAGCCAGCCAAGCCACTGAGCGCTTGCCCAACCCACCGAGGCGCGTGTCGGCAGGATCCGCAGATTGCGACGGAGCCGAGCGGTGCGTTCACCGGCGTGCGTCGATCGGTCGTACACCGCCTGGAGCAAGAGCAAGTCTCGCTTGCTTGCTGCATTAAGCCGCGCCGGGTGACGTGCGATCACCGGATCAATCCCGCTGGTGTGCGCCTCCTTCGGGCGTTCGCCGAGCATCTCATCCACCAGCGACGTCACCCCGAGCGAGAGAATCGCGTCCATGTGATCCACGAGGCGGATCTTCTTGAGTGATTCGAGCGCGTTGGCCTTGCCCGCGACCTCGTGCATCCGGTCGAGAAACGTGTTCCAGTCGTCGTACGCGATCAGGAAGACCCGGTCGTCGCTCGAGCTTTCGTTGATTTCGTGGACTCGCTGGGCGATCTGCATTCTAATCGCGGTCTTGCCGCTGCCTTTTTCACCGAAGACGACCGAAGTCGATGGGTGTTCGATGTCCCCGACGATCTTGGCGAAATCAGAATGCTGCGCAGCTTGCGGATGCGCATCAACACCCGTGCGCAGCGCCATGCGCGCAAACACCGCATCGTGCCGGGCTTCTTCACCCGCAAACGGGTTGTCCTCGATCTTCCAGTGTGCGAAGAAATCGGTGAGATTCATGGGCGGGTCATCCCTGCGTGCCTCTGCGGCAGCGTGTGAGTTCTAGCGATATCGAGCCTAGTGATCGACACGTTCTCCGAGCATCGGGGCGAGTTCTTCGAGCGCGTTCTCAAGAGCCATCGGAGTCTTGGCTTCCGCGTTGAGCCGAAGCAACGGCTCGGTGTTGCTCTTGCGGATGTTCGCCCACCAGCCTTCTGTATCAAAACAATCCACCGTCACTCCGTCGAGATCGTCGATCGTGCCGCGTCCCAAGTACGTCTCTCGCACCATCGCCATCGCCTCGTCCTTGTCCTCGATCTCGAAGTTGATCTCCCCCGATTGCGAGTACCGCTTGGCGGGTGCGATCATCTCGCTCATCGTGCCCTCAAACTCAGCGAGCGCCGAGAGCACCGTGGCCATCGCGATCACGCCCGAATCCGCGTTGAAGTTGTCCCGGAAGTAGAAGTGCCCCGAGAGCTCACCGCCGAATGCTCCCTTGTGCTCGGCGAGCGCAGCCTTCATAAAGACATGCCCCACGCGGCCGCGCACCGGGACGCCGCCCGCTGCCTTGATATCTTCTTCGACCGCCTTGGTTGAACGCAGGTCGTAGATGATCGCGGTGCCCGGGTTGTCCCGCAGGAACCGCTTGGCGAGCACCGCTGTCAGGTGATCGCACCCGACGATCGAGCCTTTCTCATCGACCACGACGCACCGATCGGCGTCACCATCGAAACAGATTCCGAGATCGGCCTTGTGCTTGCGCACGCCGTCGATCGTTTGCTGAACGTTGGACGCAACGAGCGGGTTGGGTTCGTGGACGAACTCGCCCGTGTTGTTCTTGAAGTTGATCTCGACGATATCGAGACCCTCGATGTCTTTGCCGTTCTTGCCGAAGATCTTGGGCACCGCGGTCCCCGCCATGCCGTTCGATGCATCGATGACCACTTTGAGCGACTTGCCATCGAGGTCGAGGAAGCCCAGCACATGCTCGGTGTAGGGCTCCCAGAGATCACGCTGCTCGCACAAACCGCTCGGGGGCGGGGTCGATTTATCCACCATCGCGGCAAACTTGCGGATCTCGCCGAGCCCGGTGTCCTCGCCCACGGGCTTGGCCAAACGCTTGGAAACCTTGAACCCGTTGTAGTTCGGAGGGTTGTGGCTCGCGGTGACCTCGATCCCTCCGGCACAATCCAGATAGTTGACCGCGAAGTAGATAAACGGGGTGTCCACGAGCCCGACGTCGATCACGTCCCCGCCCTGGGTGTTGATGCCCAAGATGAGCTTGGCGGCCAATGCCGGGCTGCTTGTTCGCATGTCTCTGCCTACCACGATGTTGCGCATCATGGGGGTGGTGTGGCCGCTGGCTTCGGCCTCTCTGAGCAGGTATCGGCTCGCGCCGTACCCGATCTGCCACGCCATTTGATCGGTCAGAAGGTCGGGGTAAGTACCCCGTATGTCGTATGCCTTGAAGACTCGTCCGAGCATGTCGCTTGTCACCTGTGGTCAAAAGCTGCGAAGGGATCGCCGATCATCCCCAAGAGAGCCCCGGGGCAGCGTCACACCGCATCGTAGCGGGCAACTGCCACAAAGCTTGCCCTTCGCTTAGTCGATCACAGTGGGTTCGAGCCCGGGCGGGAACGCCGCCATAAACGCCCGCCCGTACCCTGCTGTCGCCACCCTCGGGTCGAGCACCACCACCCGGCCACGGTCCTCCTTCGAGCGGATCAGCCGACCTATGCCCTGCTTGAACCGGATCACCGCCCGGGGCAGCGAATCTTCCCGGAACGGATCCCCGCCCCGCTCGCGGATCCGTTCGAGCCTCGCTTCGGTCAAGGGCCTTCCGGGAGGCTCGAACGGCAGGCGGATAATCATCACGTTCCGCAGGCCGTCACCTTGCACATCGACGCCTTGCCAGAAACTCGCTGCCCCCAGCAGCACCGATCGCGGATTCTCACGGAAGCGTTCGAGCAGCTCGCCTCGAGGCACCCTTCGACCCTGCACGAGCATCGGCATGCCCATGCTCTCGAGCGGGGCTTCGAGCAGGTCCGCAACCTTATAGAGCACCGCGTAACTCGTGAACAGCACGAACGCCCCGCCATCGGTTTCGCCCACGTGTTCAAGCACCCGGCTGACTAGTTCGTTCTCGTATCGGCGCTGGGATTCGTTGTCGCCATAGCGGCCCGGAGCGGGCATCGACCGATCAATGAACACCTCCATCTGATTCACCAAATCAAACGGCGACCCAAGCTGAAGCGTCTGCGCACCCTCCGCACCGAGCCTGCTGAGGATGTGCGTAAAGCCCGCTTCGCGATGCTCCAACGGCTCATCCTCGTTCGCAGATCGCGTAGCAAGCGTCGCGCTGGTCAAGATCGTGCTGTGATCCGCACCGAACAAATCCGTGCGCAGCATCGGCGCCACATCTACGGGCGACGAAGCAAGCGTCACTCGACGGGGGGGGGGGGGGGGGGGGGGGGGGGGGGGGGGGGGGGGGGGGGGGGGG
>CAYUVO010000098.1:0-9484 GCA_964448185.1 uncultured Phycisphaeraceae bacterium | reverse complement strand
GCGAGCATGATGACAAACAGGTAGGTAATCAGAATCGCACCGGCGTAAATCATCACCAACGCGAACGCCAGGAACTCGGCAGCCAGAATCACATACAGCCCGCAACTGCTCAGAATCGTCAGAATAAAGAACAACGCCGAGTACACAGGACGCGGATGCGTAATCACCCTAAACGACGCTCCAAGAGCGATGATCCCAAAGACGTAGAAATGCAGATTCGGGATCGCATCGGGATTTGTCAGAGCCAGGCTCAAAAGCACCAGCCCGAGCCCGCCGCCCGCGACGATCGCTCCGATGGCTTGCGGATTGATCCGCCGCCGGGGAATCCCCACAGCCACACCGATCCCAGCGATCAGCAGGCCAATGAACAACAGGTACGGGCTTACGATCTCGGTCACAGATCACCGCGAACAGGCTCCCGGAAGCCCGCCTACGACCCGGACGACCCCTCGGCACCGCCGAAAGACCACCCGGATGCTTTGCCCGTCGACTGCCCCAACCACAAGGTCGGCGCAGCCCCCGCTCCGGTGCAGGAGCAACAGCGTAGAACAAGCCCCGGTGAGCATCAACTAGCTTGTCCTTCTCAGCCGCTAGCATCACCCCGTGACTCCCACCTCATCCATCTCGCCAACACCCCTCCAAAGGGTCATCCCTAACGCCCTCTCTACCGCTCGCCTCGTCGCTGCCGGGGTCGTCATCGCCATGCTCGGAACCCTCGAATCGCCGAGCGATTCCCGCCTGCTCTGGGCCGCTGGCCTCTTCATCACCGCTGCCCTCACCGACGCCCTCGATGGCTACCTCGCCCGACGATGGAACGCCATCTCCCGCTTTGGCAGAGTCGTCGATCCCCTTGCGGACAAGCTCCTTGTGCTCGGAGCCTTCGTCTGCCTCGCCGGACCCGCGTTCACCCGAAGCGACCCCTCGGGCGTCTTTCAGGTCTCGGGCGTCACCCCCGCTTTGGCTTCGATCATCCTCGCTCGTGAGCTGCTCGTCACCTCGTTGCGGGGGCTCGTCGAGGGAGCTGGGGGCGATTTCTCCGCCTCGCTCGCGGGCAAAGCCAAAATGATCCTCCAAAGCATCGCGGTCCCGCTCATTCTCATCATCATCGCCACCACAAACACCGATCCCGGCTCGACCGGGCGAACCCTCATTCTCGCCTGCGTTTGGCTCACTGTCGGCGTAACCGCCCTGAGCGCATGGCCTTACATCACTCGTGCTGCAACCCTCACCGGAACCACTTCATGAACTCGCCCTCTCATCGACCCTCATTCGCAGTGCGTGCCTCGACCACCTTTGGGCTCGGCTACCTCCGGCCCGCCTCGGGCACCTGGGGCTCGATGCCCCCCGCGATCATCGTGCTGCTCATGCTCCTAACGGGCACCCCCGCGTGGATCATCACGATCACCATGGCCCTGATCGTCGTCGCGTTCACCATCGCCTGCATCATGGGAGGCGACGAAGCCGAGGCCCGGTTCAACCGCAAAGACCCGGGCCAGGTCGTCGCCGACGAGACCGCCGGCATGGCAGTGGCCATGCTCTGGCTGCCCTCTCAAGCCAACGATGGGTTCATCATGGCCGTCTTCACGGTGGGCCTGTGCTTTGTGATGTTCAGGATTCTCGACGTCATCAAACCCTGGCCCATCGGCGGGCTCCAACGCATCCCCGGCGGCTGGGGGATCGTCATCGACGACCTCCTCGCAGGTCTGCTCACGCTGCTCATTGTCCACGGCGCTGCTTGGGCCAACGCAGCACGCATCCACGCACAGACCGGCGTGTGATTGCGATGAGCCTTGCTGACGCTCTGACAGAGCCGCGGACGTGAGCACGCGGTCTAGTTTGTTGATCGCACGAGCCCGCAGCGCGAGCGAGGGGTCTTGAAAGACTGCCTCTGGACTTATGCCGAGTTGTTTGTATTCTGTATGAACAATCTACTTGGAGAGCATTCTGATGGATCTCATGGACAAACTCAGCACGCTTGGACAACGAGCCAGCAAAATGATCTCGCGTATCGAAACCGAAGAAGCGAGCAAGACGGCACTCGTACTGCCGTTCATCCAAGCTCTCGGTTACGACGTATTCAACCCCGCAGAGGTAGTGCCAGAGTTCACGGCCGATGTTGGAATCAAGAAGGGCGAAAAAGTTGACTACGCTATATTTAATCAGAATGTCGCTGCAATATTGATTGAGTGCAAACCGCACGGCGCCAGACTGGACAAGTACAGTTCACAGCTGTACCGATACTTCAGTGTTTCAGATGCACGAATCGCAATTCTCACCGACGGCATTGAATACCGTTTCTATTCTGATCTACTCGAATCGAACAAGCTGGATGCCGAGCCATTCCTCTCGCTCAATCTTATCAACCTCAAACGCGGGGCAGTCAATCAAGTTCAAAAACTCACCAAGGAAACATTTGATCTTGAACAAGTGCTTGTAGCCGCCGAGTATCTTCGCTATCAGGGTAAGATTATTGATCGGTTCAAACTCGAACTCGCTAACCCCAGCGATCAGTTTGTCCGCCTTCTTGTGGACCCCATATTCAGCGGCCGGTTCACACAGCAAACGCTCGATAAATTTCGCAGCATCGTCAGCACGTCGGTCCGTACACATATAAGTGAGGCGGTAGAAAATCGATTGCGAACAGCACTTGCTTCCACGAGTACAGGAACCCCAGAGTCATCTGACCCGGCATTGCCCGAAAGTGAAGATCTCGACGAAATCGTAACGACTGCAGAGGAACTTGAGGGCTTGTACGCGGTGAAAGCAATCCTGTGTGAGATGGTAGAACCGCATCGTGTCGTAGCGCGAGATGTGAAATCCTATTTTGGAATACTGCTGGATGACAACAACCGCAAACCAATCTGCCGACTCTGGTTCAATGGTGGCACGAAATACCTCGGCGTGTTTGATGACAACAAATCAGAAGTACGGATCCAAGTATCTGGTCCCAATGATCTCTTTCAGCACGCGAAAGTGATTCGAGAATCGTTAGATCGAGCACTGGCCCGCTAGAACCCACCCCCTCCCTCACGGTCGGGGCTCGTCCAGAACCTAGTTGTTCGCAAGCGTCGCTTTACAGCTTCAGATCGCCGAGACCCATCCCGAGCCCGCCGTTCTGGCCCAGCCCGCTGCCGATGGTCTTCTTCTCTTTGGTCTTGCCCTGCTCACGCAGACGACGCAACGCGGGCGTTTCCTTGAGAATCTCGCTCGGGTCGCGTGTGTCGCGTGCTGCTCGCCCGCCGCTGCGGTCTTCGCGAGGACGGATGCCCTTGGGCGTCTTGCCCGCCTTGGCGGGTTCGCCACGACCCCCGCCACCACCCGCTGGCCGCTCGGGAGCTTCCTTGGTCTGCTTGATGCTCAGCGAGATCTTCCGCTCACCAGCATCGATCTTGAGCACCTTGACCGTCACCACCTCATCGGGCTTGACGACATCGCTGACCTTTTCGACTCTGTGCCATTCGAGCTCGGAGATGTGTACCAGGCCTTCGACGCCCGGAGCCACCTCGACAAAGCAGCCAAAGTCCAGCAGCTTGGTCACGCGGCCCGTCACCGTCTCGCCCTCGGTCAGATCAGTGCCCGCCGACTCGAACGGATCGTCCTGCAACTGCTTGAGCCCGAGGCTAATACGGTTGGCGTCCCAATCGAGCTTGAGGATTTGCACGCGGACCTTCTGGCCTTCGCTCACAAACCGCGCGACAGCTTTCTCGCCCATGCCCACGCGGTCATGCGTCAGATCGGTGATGTGGACGAGCCCATCGACGCCGCCAAGATCAACGAACGCACCGAACGGCATGATCTTGCGGACCGTGCCCTCCACCGCGTCGCCCTCTTTGAGCGTCTCCCGCAACTTCCCAGCGAGCACCTTGCGTTCTTCGCCAAGCAGATCGCGGCGACTCAGGACGATATTGCCCTTGCCGCTGCGGTCGATTCGGCTCACCTTGCACTGGAGCTTCTGGCCCACAAAGCTCGACAGATCCGCGATCCGCTCGTACGAGACCTGGCTCGCGGGCATAAACGCCCGGCGTTTGGCGATCTCAAGCTCGAGCCCGCCCTTGTTGACGCCCGTAACCATCGCCTCGACGAGCTGCCCGGGTTCGAGCATCTCCCAGTCGGCCTTCTCGATCGAGCCCGGCCTGATGCAGATGTACAACGACTCCTGCGCCTCGTACCGAGTAATCACGACTTCGAGTGGCTGACCCGGTTCGGGAAGCTCGTCATCCTTCTTGAACTGCGAACGCTCCATCACGCCCAACTCTTTGGGGCCAAACTCGATGAAGATGTCGTTGGGTCCGACGCTGACGACCTGACCCGTGCGGTGCTCGCGACCTGCCTGCACCACTCTCGGCCCGCGCAGTTTCGCCGGGGCTGCCCCGCCCTTGGGGGCGTCGGCGTGCTCGACCACCGCCGCTTCCATCGCCTCCATCGCAGCCTCGATCTCGGCATTCACCTCGGCATCAAGCACGGGCTCGCTCTTCGCCTGAGCGTCTGCCTGAGCATCTGGGCTCACAGCGGGCACCGCCGGAATGTCGGGCGTGTAAGGCGTGGGCTCTGAGGAAGAGAGAGGGGTTGAGGACGGGGGGGTGGGGGGGGTGGGGGTTGGTTTTGAGGGGCTGGTCATGCCTGGGACTCGTTGCGAGGGGATCGAATATGAGAATGTCCGAAGCCTCAATGGCCTCGAACGACAACATGCGAGGCCAAGCCTCACGGACGCAAACAGTGTATCGCCCTCGCACGCGGGCAACAGCACGCTCTGGACATTCTGATCCGATTGAGGCTCTCTCGCACGGTTGATAGACATACCAGAGCGAAATCAGGCAGATTATCGAGCCGTCGTGGTCGGGGCAGCCCGGCTCTTTCCAGTCAAGGAGCCCGGCTGAGAAGTCCCCGCCACAGCGCCCATCGTTTCTCGGGCAGCCGCGACAATCCGCTCAGCGGTCCGCACATTGACCCACCCGGCATTGGCATCAATCGAGGGCAGATCTCCCGTCCGCACCGCATCAAGAAACGAACGGATCTCCATCAATAACGGCTCGGCATCATCAATCACCAGCGGCTCAATATTGACCACCTCGTGCCAGTCCACATCCGTCAGATCCACCCCATTGCGGACCTGCTCGCGGACCTCCTGCATTTGGGCCTCGTTCGCCAGCCTCTTGATGATGGTCCCCGACTTGTTGCCGTAATCGATCTTGATGTACGCACGCTCGCCTGTGATCCGCGTGACCCGCTCGGTTTTGAGCGCGAGCCTGCTCGCGGTGATGTTCGCTACGCAGACCCCTTCGGGCCGACGCCACGTCAGCCGAGCGTTGCACACGTCCTCGTGCTCGGTGACGACGCTCACCGCCGCCGCCTGAATCTCGTCGGGCTCCTGGCCCCCCATGAGCATCAGCACCACATCGAGATCATGGATCATCATGTCCATCACCACGCCAATATCCACCGAACGAAACGTCATCGGGCTCACCCGGTGTACCTCAATAAACCGAGGGATGATTGAACGCCCGTCGTCGGTCGCCAGCCGCATCGCCCGCATCGCCGGGTTGAACCGTTCGATATGCCCGACCATCAGCACCGTGTCGTGGGTCTGTGCGATCCGGCGGAGCGTATCGGCTTCGTCAGCGGTCGCAGCCAACGGCTTCTCGATCAAGCACGCCACGCCCGCTTCGAGCAAGGGTCTCGCCACCTGCTCATGATAAATCGTCGGCGTCGCAATGCTCACCGCATCAACGCCCGCTTCAATCAGTTGTTCGACTTCCGAATAAGCCCGACCGCCGTGCTGATCGGCGATCGCTTCCGCACGATCTATGTCGGCATCGACCACGCCAACAAGCTCGACCCCGGCCTCTTGGCTGTAGACACGCGCATGGTGACGACCCATCCGGCCAACACCGATCGCTCCGCACCGCAGCACCCGATCGTTTGCATCACTCACGTGTTCACCGCCTGTTGAAGTGCGCTCGCAAGCTCGTCCCGACTCATCACGCCGATGAGCTTCTTGACGATCTCGCCCTTATCAAAGACCAGCACCGTCGGGATCGCCGAGATCGAAAATCGAGCCCTCAGTTCAGGGTACACGTCGGTGTCGATCCGCCCCACCACAGCCTGACCCTGGACCGAATCCGCCAGCTCGTCGAGCATCGGTTCGAGCCTACGACACGGCGCGCACCAGTCGGCCCCAAAGCCCACCAGCACGGGTCGATCGGCACCCAGAACCTCTGCGTCAAAGCGATCTTGCGTGAACTCAATAGCGCCGGGGGGGGTCATGCGTCTCGGGTCTCCAGCCGCACGCGCTCAAGAGCGAATCATCGCTCCTCGCGCTGCCCGCAAGCGTAGCCCTCGCCTCGGGCTCGGGGTCACTCTCCCAGCAATGACCACGCCGCAGCGAGCGCTTCGCGGTGTGCCCCGACGTCATGAACGCGGAAGAGCCGAGCCCCAAAGACCAGGTGCATCGTGCTCATGGCAAGTGTGCCGCTGAGGCGTTCATCGGGCACAGAATCCCGCCCGAGGCTCAATCGGCCCACAAAGCTCTTTCGGCTCAGAGCGCTGAGCACCCCAAAGCCATGCGATGCCAGACGCTCGGTCCCCCGAATCAGTTTGAGCGTGTCCCCGACCCCTTTCCCAAAGCCCAGCCCCGGATCCCACAGAATCATGGCCGGATCGACCCCGGCCCCCATCGCGTTCTTAGTAAACACCAACAGCGTGTCGAGCACCGTGCTCACCACATCGTCATACTCCGGCGGCGTGTCATACGCATCCGAATACCGATCCCGATCGGGCGTCGTCAGCCGATGCATCAGCACGAGCCCAGCACCCCGCTCACCTGCCAACGCGAGCATCCCGCTGTCTTCGGACCCACCCGATATATCGTTGATCGCATCCGCCCCAGCATCCAACGCAGCCCGCGCCACCGCCGAGCGCGTGGTATCCACGCTAATGGGAATCTCCCCGAGCGCCCCAGCCTGTGACCGGATCGCCTCGATCGCGGGAACCACTCGTCGGACCTGTTCATCGACCCCGATCCGCTCGGCTCCGGGCCGGGTCGATTCACCCCCCAGGTCGAGCATGTCGGCGCCCTCATCAACCGCGCGACGTGCGAGTTCGAGTACGTCGGTTTCATCTGTGGCCCGGCTCGCTGCATGAAAACTGTCAGGTGTGCAGTTGATGATCGCCATCAGCCTCGGACGATCGAACTCGATGGCGCACCCTCGGGCGAAGACCCACCGCTCGGGCTTGTTTGGAATGCTCGCGTCGGTCATGTGTGAAGCACGACGCCCCGGTCTCCCGAGGCGTCGAGTGAATCTGATTATCCGAAGCTGGTGATCCGTATCAAAATGCTTCGGGTTTAGAAGCGGGGCTCGCCGCCTTCTTCGTCCTCGAACTCCATATCGCCCTGCATGTCTTCGATCGCGCCGAGGATGGTCGTGATGACATCCGCGGGGATGAACATCTTGAAGCGAACGCCGCCGGTGTCGCCGGTGAGACCGAACCCGACCGGGTGCATGTCGGCCTCGATCGCGGGAACTTCCATTCCCATCATCCCGGCAAACGACCCGACGAGATTGACAACCTCGCCCACATCGAGATAGCCCTCAGCCAAACGGTTCGCCGGCAGGAACTCGGCCACCGCGCTGATGCCAGCACGCTCGGCGAGCGAGTGACCCGCACCCGCCTCGAGCGCCTTGCTCATCAGCTCCGAGTTGCGGCTCATCGTCTGGTAGATCCCATCGGTCGCACGCGCGATATAGCCCTGCGGCCCGCCGCCGCCCATGAACATCATCTGTGCCTGCAACGCCTGCTGGGCCGCCATCGAATCAGGATCATTCGGGTCGACGCTCATATCGACCGACCACGAATCAAGATCAACGCCGTTGACATTGACCGCCGCCTGCTCGTACGTCGTCTCAAACTCGATCCCGCCCTCGGACGCGCCATCAAGATCGGCATAGAGACCGCGGAGCGTTTCCCCAAGCTCCTCAGCACTTGTGCTGGCAGCGTAATACGAGATCGCGTTGGCGAACAGCCCGCCAGAGAACAGCCCCGGAGTGACTCCGACGAGCTGGGCCTGCCCATTGCTGTCGTCGAGTAGTTTCATGAAGTTGACGCCGCCCAAGCCGCCGCCGCCCATTTCCTGAGCCATCTCACCCATCTCGGCGATCAGCGTATTGATGCCCTCGCCCGAGTAGTCCATCGCCATCGCGAACAAGAACGGCGTCGAAGGCATCTGCGACATCAAAGCCAATGTATCACCATCGTTCTGGAAGTACGCAGCGGTCTCAGACTCGGCGTCAAAGTTTGCCCCAAAGTCGAGCGAGATCCCAGCCGGGTCAAGGTTGACGCCCATCATCCCGCCGCGTCCATCGCGGATGAATAACTCGGCGACCTGCTCCATCATCGCGGTGATCGCTTCAAGCTGCTCGGCGGGAACCCCGCCCATCTCGGCCATCGCCATCTGGTCGTCGAGTCCGTCGACCCCGTCCTCGATGAGCGGACCGACCGTCTGCACGTTCACCGCCACCATCAGGTCGCTCGAATGCGACATGTCGATCCCGGTTTGGCCCACCACCACCATGTGGTCTTCGATGTTCCCGCCCTGAGGATCGATGAAGTCGAGCATGTCCGCTTCTTGAGCGATCGCTGCGAACCCATCACCCAATTCCATGGCGAACACCGTCCCAAACGGGGCCTCGATCATTGTGATGCCGTCGCCTGCTTCGCCGCCGAGCCCGAAGACAAAGTCCTCGAAGTCAGTGATCGGCAGAATGATGATCGGCTCGGGCTCGGGACGGTCCTCGTCAATCTCGGGGATGATGACCACCGCGGGCCCCTCAGCGTCGATGCCCTTATTGCTCAGGAACATCTGGGCCATGCCCAAGCCTTCTTGAGCGTCCTGGATATCGAGCAGCTTGGCCCACGCAGACATGCGGCTGTGCGTCTGCTTGAGGTTGTGCGTCGAGATCACCATCGCCGCCTCAGCGGGAACAAAGTCGAGCGCGTCCGACAGATCACCCCCAACAGCCAACGCTGGCGTTGATGCCAACCCGACGCTCGCCAACATTCCAACCACCAGCCCCGTGCGCATGCGATCGATCATCCCACGTTCCTTTCGTCGTTCTGCCCGATCTCCCACTCTGGAGAGGAGGGCGTTGGCCAGCCTCAGCCCGGCTCTCTCAGAAGAAAGACCGGCGGCTGGTTATGTGTTCGGAAAACCCGCTCGCCAACTCCATCCTTGAAGCGAGTCGGGCAGTATAAGCCCAAACGGACCCTGCTTCGAGCAACGCTCATAAGGGGCTTGCCCAAGTAAACCCCTATTTTATCTTCGTCGCGATAATGTTCTCTGCCTGCTGGTCAAACCGGCGTGGTCGCTTTGGGCTGCAGCAAGGGGGGGGTGAGGGTGGGGGGGGTGTGGGGGGCGCCCTTGCAATATTCTTGTGTTTTTTCGTATTAATTTTCCTCGTCGTCCTCGACCTCTAGTTCCTCGCCCGAT
>CAYUVO010000097.1:4180-9666 GCA_964448185.1 uncultured Phycisphaeraceae bacterium | reverse complement strand
TCGATGTCACCACGCTGCCCTGCCCGGGTGATATCGCAAACGAACTCGGTGAACTCAACCCCGACGGCACGGTTAGCTTCGGCGACTTCATGGCCATGCTTACCTTGGTCGGCCCCTGTCCGGGCAACACCCCCGGCTGCACCGGCGACATAGCCGACGACTTCGGCACGCCCGCCCCCCCCGGCGGCCCCGACGGCATGGTCAGCTTCGGTGACTTCCTTGCGCTGCTCGGCCTCGTCGGGCCGTGCCCGTAAAGCCACCGGCTGCCCTGCTTACTCCCAGTGATGCTCGACCGTGTAGTTGGGGGATTCCTTCGTGATGCGTATGTCGTGCGGGTGGTTCTCGATCACGGTCGCTGAGCTTACTTTGCAGAACCGTGCATCGCTTCGGAACCGTTCGAGCGTGGCGCACCCGCTGTAGCCCATGCTGGCGCGCAGGCCGCCCACAAGCTGATACACAAACTCGGCGAGCGAACCACGGTACGGCACCAATCCCTCAACCCCCTCGGGCACATACTTCTCGCGGGTGCCTTGTGCGATGACCTTGTCCGCCTGGCTGTAGCGGTCGGCGCTGCCCGCGTTCATCGCGCCCTCCGAGCCCATCCCGCGATAGCTCTTGAACCGTCGTCCGTGCGAGAGAACAAGTTCGCCCGGCGATTCATCGAGCCCCGCGAACAGCGACCCGAGCATCACGCTCGAAGCGCCCGCTGCCAATGCCTTGGCAAGATCGCCCGATTGGCGAACCCCGCCGTCGGCGATCACGGGAATGTCGCGTCCCGTCGAAGCCACGCCGCGCAGCGCCTCGAAGATCGCGGTGACCTGTGGCACGCCCACGCCGGTGACCACACGGGTCGTGCAGATCGAGCCCGGCCCGATCCCGACCTTGACCGCATCGGCCCCCGCCGCCACTAGGTCCGCAGCACCTTGGGCCGTCGCGATATTCCCGGCGATGACCTCGACGTCGTGCCGATGTTTGATCTCGGTGACGGTGTCGAGCACGCCTTGGCTGTGGCCGTGAGCGGTGTCCACGACAATGACGTCTACTTCGGCGCCGAGCAACGCCTCGACCCGTTCAAACTGTCGCACGCCTACCGCAGCGCCGCAGCGAAGCCGACCACGCGAGTCAGTGTTCGAGCGGGGAAACTGGCTGAGCCGATCGATGTCGCGCATCGTGATAAGACCCGCGAGCCGGTTGTCCGCATCTACGATCAACAGCTTCTCGATCTTGTTGCGGTTGAGGATTCCCTCGGCCTTTTCAAGAGTCGTCCCAGGCGGCGCGGTGATGAGGTTGTCGCTCGTCATGACTTCACGCACCGGGGTGTCTTCAGCAACAACAAACTTAAGATCCCGTCGCGTCAAGATGCCAACGACCCGTTCGCCGATGCCCGCACGCTCGCTCTTCGAGCCCCCCTCGGTGACCGGAAATCCCGAGACGTGATGCTGACGCATGAGCTGGATCGCACGTCCGACCGTGTCGTTGGGTCCGAGCGTGATCGGATCGGTGATGATCCCGTTCGCGGAGCGTTTGACCTTGGCGACCTCGCGGGCCTGAATCTCTGCGGGCAGGTTCTTGTGGATGATTCCGATTCCGCCTTCTTGTGCGAGCGCGATCGCCAGCGCAGATTCGGTGACCGTGTCCATCGGCGCTGAGATCAGCGGGATACGCAGCTCGATGTTCGGAGTGAGCCGAGTGGTGATCTGCGCCTCAGACGGGATCACGTTCGAGCGTTGCGGCAGCAACAAAACATCGTCAAACGTGATGCCCTCGAGCACGATCTTGTCGGACGGATCACACGCAGTTCGAGCATCACTCGCTTGGAGTGCCGAGCCGGGAGACGTTGAACAAGAAGATGAGTTGTGGTGGGTACCCATGAGACAGTGTTGGAGTGCCCCGCTTACCGGTCAAGTCAGACGACCATGTGCTGTGCGGCTCTTGTTCAGTCTAACAAGAACAACATTCCGAGCGAGTACAAAAACCCGCTCCCAAAGCTTCTCGGGAGCGGGCATGTTGAAATGAGGCAGAAAGCTGTGCCGCTCTTATTCGAGCGCCTCGGCAACCGCGTGGCGGATGATGCCCTTGGCACGGTCACCCGATTCCTTGATCGAGCCTAATGCGTGCCGGGCTGCGCCTGTCACACGAGCGATCAGTTCGCGGGGAGCGTCGAGGCGGCGAAGTGCTCTCACACAGCGGTTCTGCAGCCCTCTCACCCGAGCCGACGCACGGCGGCAACTCTGGTTGACCGCTTTGGCCCCGCGATGGCCCGCTGCCACGATCGCACGATCCGGGGCGCCCTCATCATCGAGCGCATTGATCGCACGCACCGTGCGTGTGGTGATGCCTTGAACAGCGTCCTGATGCTTATCTACCGCCGCATTCATCGCTCGAACGCACGTCGCGGCCAACCGTTCGGCCTCGTCCGCTTGGGCAGGAGTTGCGGTGAGCGAGACAGTCATCAGCGCAATCGATACCAGACTCAAAATCCTGAGCATGTCATTCCCTTTCGCTTCTAGAGCGTTGTTCCGGCGAACTCTGTAATCGGAACCTGCTATTGGAACTCTGTTCGGTAGAACAGTGGTGTTCGGGTCGGGGCGACTCACCCCAACCGTTCGTTCCCCCCAACCCCCCCAAAAAACTTCCCCCCCACTCCCGGGCCCGGAGTCTTCGAAAGGTCAACGCCCGTGCCCCAGGCCAGATTGCACGTTTCAACAAGTTTTCCGCCCGCCGCGCTACGCTCTGGGGGAAGTGCCTAGGTATCGAATCACCATCGCGTACGACGGAACCAACTTCTGCGGCTGGCAGAAGCAAGAACCCAAAGCCCCCGGTCCAGACTCGCCCTCGGCATCCCTGCCCCCCGCAAACAAGTATGACCCGACCCTCGAACCCGGCTCGCCAGGTCGCATCGCGCTGCGCACGGTGCAAGCGGTCGTCGAGCGAGCCGTCCGCGAGGTCGTCCGCGAGCCCATCATTCTGACTGGTGCGAGCCGAACGGATTCGGGCGTCCACGCCAAGGCGCAGTGCGCCTCGTTCAGCAGCGAAATCGACGCGGCTCGTGGTAGGGGTTGGCCCGCCGAACGCGGCACCGAGCCGCTGATCCGCGCCATCAACAGCAGACTCCCCGTCGATGTGCTCGTCGTTGATGCCGCGCTCACTCACGATGACTTCAACCCGATCGCCGACGCGCGTTCTAAGGGCTATTCGTACACCATCGTGTCGAGTCCGCACCGTCCATTGTGGGACCGCAACACCGTGTTCCACACCTGGCACGAACTCGACGCACAACGTATGAACGACGCCGCGCAACGCTTCATCGGAGAACACGACTTCGCAGCACTCGCAGCGCTCGGGCACGGCAGAAAGACCACCGTCCGCACCATCCACGACTGCTCGGTTTCTGCAGAACCCATCGAAACCGCGACGGGCGCATTCCCAAGCCAAAGAGTGCAGATCAAAGTCAGCGGCAACGGCTTCCTGTGGAACATGGTCCGCATCCTCGCAGGAACGCTCCATGAAGTTGGCCGAGGCAAGATGGCACCTGACGACGTCCCGAAGATTCTCGCGAGTCTCGATCGTCGCCGCGCGGGTCCGACGATGCCTCCCGAGGGCTTGTGCCTTGAGTGGATTCAGTATCCCAGCGAGACCGACGATGGATAAATCCCTCCGCATCCTCCACATCTCGACACGCCTCATCCTCGGCGGCAGTCAGGAAAACACCGTCCTCTCGTGCGAAGGACAAGCAACAAACAGTCACGACGTCCACCTGGCTTACGGCCCGATCTTCGGACCCGAAGGCTCCATGCTCGATCGGGTCGAAGCGTTCAATCAAGATCACCCGAACGCTACGATCACAACGCACGAAGTGCCCAACATGGTCCGGCAGATTGCGCCCAATAAGGACCGCGACGCACTACGAAACCTCAAGGCTCTCATCCAACGCATCAAGCCCGACATCGTTCACACCCACAGCTCAAAGGCCGGGATCCTCGGCCGCTTCGCTGCGTGGACCGCGATGGACCGAGCGAACCGCCCGGGCATCGTTCACACCGTTCACGGCCCGCCGTGGATGCCCGTCGAAGGACGCCGAGATCAGCAACTCTCGATCGCTCTTAAGAACCATCTCTACGCGCTCGCCGAGCGATACGCAGCGAAACGCTGCCACCGCATCATCTGTGTCGCCGACGCCATGACCGAGCAGTATCGCGCGCGCGGCATCGGAACTCCTGAACAGTTCGTCACCGTCCGCAGCGGCATGGACACCGAGCGATATCTCAGTCCGCTGCCCGAGGCCGATCGTTCCTCTGTGCGCGCGCGGCTGGGCTTGCGAGCGGACGAGTTCGTCGTTGGCACTGTCGCTCGTCTTGCGCAACATAAAGGGCACGACGATCTCATCACAGCGCTCGCCCCGCTCATGCGCCGCAATCACGCGCTGCGGATGCTCTGGGTGGGCGACGGCTGGTGGCGGGGTCGGTTGATCGCACGATTGAAGGCCGAGGGGATCGAAGACCAGGTCACGTTCACCGGGCTTGTGCCACAGGACGAAATCCCCGGGCTCATGCGTGCGATGGATGTGCTCGCGCATCCCAGCGCGCGTGAGGGGCTGCCTCGAACCGTGCCCCAGGCGCTGCTCGCGGGCACCGCTGTCGTCGCCACTGACACCGACGGCACGCGCGAGGTCTGCCTCGATCCGAGCACCCACGCCGATACATCAACCGGCCTGCTGATCCCGGTAGGCGAGCCCGAGGCCCTGCGTTTCGCGGTCCAAACCATGATCGACGAGCCCGAGCAGCGAGCAGCCATGACCCAGCGAGGACGCGAAATGTGCGCACAGATGTTCAGCGTCGAACGCATGATCGAAAACCTCGAACGGGTGTACGCCGAGGCGATGCGGTCTGCAAGAGGTTGATTTCGATCTACAGCCCGAGCATCTCGCGGCGAGTCCCAAACCCGAGACCCATCGCGTCCTTGGCTAGCGCCAGCGTTTCCTCAGCGACCGCGTTGGCCTTGACCGCGCCCGCCTTGATGATGTCGATCACCGCGTCGTCGCCGCTGGGGCCTTCAAGCTCTGCCCGGCGTGCGCGCATCGGTTCGAGCAGCTCGTTGACCGCGTCGATCACCGCTGCCTTGACGTGCCCATCGCCCAGATTGTCGCCCCGCGTATACCGATCGCGCAGCTCTGCGCGCAGCGATTCGTCCTTGCAGAACGTGTCGAGATAATCGAACACCGGGTTGATGTCCGGGTCGCCCGGCTCATCGGGGTTTCGGCTCTGTCCCGGGTACATGCTGTTGATCTTCTTCTTGATCTGCTTGGGCGTGTCCGAAAGGAAGATCGCGTTGTTGAGGCTCTTGGACATTTTGTGCTTGCCGTCGGTCCCGATGAGTCGGCCCACCCGGCCCACCAACGCCTTGGGCACCGGGAACAGCCCTCCGAGTCGCACATAGTCCGCGTCCTCGGCCTGCGAATCAACGCCGCAATACACCTGGTCAAACCC
>CAYUVO010000097.1:0-4111 GCA_964448185.1 uncultured Phycisphaeraceae bacterium | reverse complement strand
AGCTCCGGACGAAACGGCAGAATATCGGCGCACTGCCCGACCGCGTACATCGGGAACCCAAACGAATACGTATCGCCCAGATCCTTCGCGTCGATCTCGGTCTTGAGCGTCGGGTTGCGCATCACGCGATTGAACGGCAGCAGCATCGCCAGATACCACGTCAGCTCGGCGATCGCGGGAATCTCGGTCTGCAACACAAACGTCGAACGCTGCGGGTCCATGCCCACCGCGATCCAGTCGCGCACGATTTCGAGCGTGCTCTTGCGGATCTCGTCGGGCTGGTCTGCGCGCGTGGTAAAGGCGTGCATGTTCGCGAGCAGAAAGTAACAGTCGTACTCATCCTGCAATCCGACGCGGTTCTCCAGACTTCCGACGTAGTGCCCCAGATGCAACCGGCCCGTGGGGGTGTCGCCCGTGAGAATGCGGGGCTTGTCGTTCGTAGCAGACATCGCCGAATCAGCCCTTGGCCTTGAGACCGGCCATCACCGCGGCCTGAGCAGCAGCAAGGCGAGCGATCGGAACCCTAAACGGCGAACAGCTCACATAATCAAGCCCAAGCTCGTGGCAGAAGTGGACGCTCTTGGGGTCGCCCCCGTGCTCGCCACAGATCCCGAGTTTGAGTTTCTCGTTCGCGCCGCGACCACGCTCGACGCCCATCTTGACGAGTTGGCCAACGCCTTCGCAGTCGAGCGATTGGAACGGGTCGCCGTCGAGGATGCCGTGCTCGAGATAGCCCGGCAAGAACGTGTTCACGTCGTCGCGCGAATAGCCATAGGTAAGCTGCGTGAGGTCGTTGGTCCCGAAGCTAAAGAAATCAGCGTGCTGGGCGATCGAACCCGCACACACCGCAGCCCGTGGGATCTCGATCATCGTACCGATCTTGATCTCCACACGGCCCGTCCACTCAGACTCCTCGCGGACCTCCGCGATGACCTGCTCGGTCAGCTTGCGCAGATGTGCCAGCTCGCGATCGACCCCCACCAACGGGATCATGATCTCGGGGAGCACCTTGATCCGCTCGGCAGCAACCTCGATCGCAGCCTCCGTGATCGCACGAACCTGCATCCGAAGAATCTCGGGATATGTCACCGCCAATCGGCACCCGCGATGACCCATCATCGGGTTCGATTCGTGCAACATCGCAACGCGGTTGCGCACCTTGACCGCGTCGGTCCGCAGGCTGCGAGCGACCTTGGCGATCGTCTCGTCGTCGTGCGGCAAGAACTCGTGCAAAGGCGGATCCAACAGCCGAATCGTCACCGGCAAGCCCTTCATCGCACGGAAAATCCCGATAAAATCGCTCCGCTGATAAGGCAGCAACTTCGCCAGCGCCGTCTCGCGGGCTTCGAGCGTCTCGGCGAGAATCATCTCCCGCATCGCGGTGATCCGCTCGCCCTCAAAGAACATGTGCTCGGTTCGGCACAGCCCGATGCCCTCAGCACCAAACTCGCGTCCACGCTTAGCATCCTCGGGCGTGTCCGCATTCGTCCGCACACCCAGCGTGCGGAACCGATCAGCCCAACGCATCACCTTGGCAAAGTCGCCCGAAAGCTCGGGGGTCCGCGTAGGCACGCTGCCTTCGAGAACTTCGCCCGTAGTGCCATCAAGCGAGATCACGTCGTCGCGGCCGTACTGCCGGCCGTCAATCTCAAAGATCCCTGCCTTCGCGTCAATCCGGATCTGTCCAGCGCCCGCCACACAGCACTTGCCCCACCCACGCGCGACCACCGCCGCGTGGCTGGTCATCCCGCCCGTGCTCGTCAAGATGCCCTTGGCCGAATGCATGCCATCAACGTCTTCGGGGCTGGTCTCTTTGCGAACCAAGATCACCGAGTCGCCCGCCTGCGCACGCTCGACCGCCTCGGCCGCTGTGAACACAGGCTTGCCGACCGCTGCACCGGGCGACGCGGGCAAACCCCGAGCGATCACCCTCGAGAGATCCTTCTTCGTCTCGTCAAAGCTTGGCAGCAGCAACTGCGTCAAGTCGCCCGCCGGAATCCGAAGCAGCGCCTGCGCCTCATCAATCAGCTTCTCACGAACCATGTCGCACGCGATGCGAACCGCAGCCGCGCCCGTCCGCTTGCCCGAACGAGTCTGCAACATATACAACGTGCCCTGCTCGATCGTAAACTCGATATCCTGCATCTCGAGCGAATGGGCTTCGAGCGTCTTCTTGATATCGAGCAACTGTTTGTGAATCTGCTTGTTCCACTTGGGCATCTCATCAATAAACTGCGGCGTGCGGATGCCCGCAACCACGTCCTCGCCCTGGGCGTTGATCAGAAACTCGCCATAGAACACGTTCTCGCCCGTGGACGGGTTGCGAGTGAACGCCACGCCCGTGCCCGAGTCTTCGCCCATGTTGCCGAAGACCATTGATTGCACGTTGACCGCGGTGCCGTTGAGGCCGACGATCCCCGCAAGCCGCCGGTAGCTGTTGGCGCGGTTGCTCTGCCAGCTCTTGAACACCGCCTCGATCGCAAGCTCGAGCTGCTTGAACGGGTTCTGCGGGAACTCGGTCCCGGTAAACTTGCGGAACGTGTTCTTATATTCGCGGCACAACTCTTCGAGCCCCTCGGCGGGCACGTCGGTGTCCTTCGACACCTTGTACTTCGCCTTGATCGAGTCGAACACGCTCTCGAAGTGCTCGTGCCTGACGCCCATCACCACGTCGCCGAACATGTTGATCAGCCTGCGGTACGCATCAAACGCAAAGCGACGCTTGCCCGTCTTCTCCGCGAGCCCCTCGACGCTCTCGTCATTGAGCCCGAGGTTCAAAATAGTGTCCATCATCCCGGGCATCGAAACCGCTGCACCCGAACGCACCGAAACTAACAACGGATTCGTCGCGTCACCAAACTTGGCCTTGCGCTCCTTCTCGAGCACCGCCATGTGCTGATGCACCTCGTTCATCAAGCCCGTCGGCAGCCGACCGCCGCCCGTGTGGTACCGCTCGCAGGTGTCCGTCGTGATCGTGAACCCGGGAGGCACCGGCAGCCCGATCGAAGTCATGTCCGCGAGGTTGGCGCCCTTGCCGCCGATCAGCGTTCGCATCGAGAGGTCGCCCTCGGTCCGAGTCTTGCCGAAGTAGTAGACGTGCTTGCCAGCGGTCGGGCGGCGCTTAGCCACCTTCTTGACCGTCTTTCGGCCCGACCCGCTCCGGGGAGCGTGCGTCTTGGTCGTGGTCTTCTTCGTGGATTTTGCTGCGGTCTTTGTGGCGGCCTTCTTCTTGGTCACCTTCTTGGTCGCGGCTTTCTTCACAACCTTCTTCGCGGTCTTGCTCACGGTCTTCTTCTTACTCGTCTTCTTCGACGATTGCTTCTTGGCCATCGGGGGACTCCGCTTGTTTTCTGTTCGGCCCACGAACCAGCCCCAATGACAAGGGGGGCAGATGGAGGGGGCTGCTGGGAAGGGGGGCTGCTGGGAAGGGGGGCTGCTGGGGGGGCTGCTGGAAAGGGGGGAAGGAGTTGAGCAACAAGTCTAGAAACCCTTGCCCTCTGGGACGACCGCACCGGTAGCATTCCGCTGTGAATGACTCCGTCCATCAACTCCTCCCAGTGAGCATCGACCAAGCGATCGACCGCTGGCCCGCGAGCCTGCCCCTGGCGATCGCCCGCCGCTCCACGGATCGAGCCTGGATCCTGGGACTGCCCCGGCTGGCCCTCCGGGTTGAAGCCCCTACCTCTTCCCAAGCACCCAACAGCCCGGCCATCCAGCGGCTCGACCCCGCCACAGGCCACCCAGTCCAGAGCACCATCCCAACCGGCTCTCGGGACAACCTCTTCGAGATCCTCGAACAGGTGATGGATTCCCTCCGCCCCCCTCTCTCGCATTCTCCCGGCTCTCCCACCCAGAACGGCTTCTGGATCGGCTCCTTCAGCTACGACCTCGCCGGGTGGTGCGACCCGGAGACTTTCCGCCTGCCTTCCCCACCCGAATCCAACTGGCCCCTCATCGAGATGCACCGCTGCGACGACGCTTGGGTGCTCAAAGATGACGGCTCGCTCTCCGCCATCGGAACCCCTCCCGAACTCTCGCCCCGAGTGGCGTCCGCAGACCCGGGCGGGGGGGGGGGGGGGGGGGGGGGGGGGGGGGGGGGGGGGGGGGGGGG
>CAYUVO010000096.1:0-9712 GCA_964448185.1 uncultured Phycisphaeraceae bacterium | reverse complement strand
TCGCAAAAAGTACGCCCCAGTTCGGATTGCAGGCTGCAACTCGCCTGCATGAAGTCGGAATCGCTAGTAATCGGAGATCAGCTACGCTCCGGTGAATAAGTTCCTGAGCCTTGTACACACCGCCCGTCAAGTCATGGAAGCTGGGAGTGCCCAAAGTCACGTCATTTCAGGCGTGCCTACGGCAAGCTCGGTGACTGGGACTAAGTCGTAACAAGGTAGCCGTAGGAGAACCTGCGGCTGGATCACCTCCTTTCTAAGGGATTTCCTTAGTCGTGGATGCGGAGAGATCCGTACCACGGATAAATGAGCGCACTCTCGCTCGCGATGTCAACACTCCGGTGAAAGCCTAGGTGAAGACAAAGCGAATACCTGGATGGCAACATTCAGGAAAGAAGTTCCGACTGCTATGCTTTATGAGCGGCCCCTGTTCACGCAGGGGTCGCTTTTTTTTTGCACATACATCTGTGCCCCCCTCGCTCACATACGGGATAGGTATTCGAGCGGATCACCCCACAAGTCCATGGCGTGGCCCATGTAAACCCGTGGACTTGGGCCCACGGCTCGGAAATGGAGACGACTCGGAAATAGAGAAGCCTGAACGATGATCTCGAGGATGAGGTGTCTCTGGGAATGAGGTTCAGAGATTCCCCATCAGCGCACGAGCGATCGCGGCCGCTGTGGGTATGCTGGGCTGATCGCCAAGAAACTCATTGAGCCCGTCGATCCCCACCCACCGCAGCTCCGTGTGCTCCCAACTGGCCTGGGGCGGCTGAGCTGGCTTGGATTCGCACTGGACTTCCGCCCTCAGCACCACGTCCGCGCTGGGCACCGATGGATCGACCACCAACCCGAGCAGCCTTGGCTGACGAATCTCCCAGTTCGCCCCCACTTCTTCGTGGAGTTCGGCCATCACTTGCTCAAGAAAGACACTGCCCGGGATCGAATTCGCTAGGGGCACGTCGAGCCCTCCCGAAGGGACGAACTCCCAGACGCCCGGATGCACGCCTGATTCCGGGCTCCGCAGCCCCATGAGCACCGAGCCCGCACATTCGAGAACGCCGGTGACCGACAAGTGGCACACGCCGGGCTGATGGGTCACCAGCCGACGGTAGCTTTCGACGCGGGCGTTGATCGTGTGGCTGTCAAGTTTGACAAAGCTCAGGATCGGTCCATCAAAGAGCCTGGGGTTGTGCGCACACAGATCGACCCAGCGCTGCTCGCTTGCTGCGTCCATGGCAGAAGGTTCGCGGCTGACGATATTGAGCCGCAACTCATCGAGCCCGCAGCTCAAAGGCAGCCAGATCGCTTCGTGCGCAGTGGTCATCGACCTACCCGAGCAGCTTCGAGATGTCGATGGGCAGCTCGTCGAGCCCGAGGTCTTTGGCTTCGGCTCGCATCGAATCGGCCATCCGTAGCTTGGCCTTGTCCATCGCGTCGTTGACGGCTTCGGCAACCAAACGTTCTGCTTGCTGGCGGCTTGCGTCGTCGCTGCCGCTGGTGACCGCGTTGCTCAGCTCGACCGTGCGCACACGCAGCGAGCCATCGACGGTGACCCGCACCGCGCCGCCGCCGGCTTCGCCCTGGGCGGGCTGATCGTCGAGGTCCTGCCTGATCCGTTTGCCCGCGTCGATGAGCTTGTCTTTGTTCTGGAGTAGGCTGGCGACGGCGCCCATTGACTTGAAGTTCAGCATGTTCTCGTTCTCCTGTTGCCGGTGCTCATGTGTCAGTTCGGCGCAACGCTCGGACCACCGTGCCCTCGAAGAGCTCGGCGGTCTGACGCACGAGCGGGATCTCCATCGCAGCCTCGGCGGGCGTCTGCGCTTGTTCGTTGTTCTTGGGTTGCTTCTTTGTGGGTTCGCCCGCTTCGATCACTACGAGATCGGTAGCGCGCTGGCGTGCGCGCGCTGCGAGTGTCGCAAGCTCGGCTTTGCGTTTTTCAAAGAGCGCCAAGTCGTAGCGTCTGCCACGCACTCGCAGCGTGTCGCCTTCGAGCGAGACGGGCTCGATCGACGCAAGCAGTGCTTGCAACGAGCCGGTGCCTGCTGCGGATCGCATCGAGGCCCAGACTTCGGCGAGCGCGGACGGATCGCTTGCGGGAACCTGCACGTCGGCGAGTTCGCTCTGGCTTGCTAGCGGGGTGCTCGGTGCAGATCGCCCGGACTGAGAACTGGGCGGGGCTGATGATCTGGGCGGTGCGGTACTGGGCGGAACAGGTCTTTGGGGCTCGGTGCCCGGCCTGTCCACCCTTAGCCTTTTCCCCCGCTACTACCTCCACCACCCCCACTACCTTGCCCCCCCCCCCCCGAAGCGGGCACGGGTTTAGGTTCGACGTTGGTGCGTGCTTGGGTTTGTGGGGCACCAAGCTGGGCGTTGGTCTTGACGACGACTGCGCTCGCGAGTGCAAAGCGTTCGAGGTGGGCCATGCGCACGATCGCAGCGTCAAGCATGGCGCGTGGTGCTGCGCTCGATCTCAGCAGCCGATGGACGGATTCGCACACAGCGATCAAGTGGCTCAAGCCTGCATCATCGAACTTCGAGGCGAGCTGTGATTCAGTTTGGCGTTCTTCGGGCTGGAGGTTTACGAGTTCGGTTTTACTGCCACAGGCGGCGAGCACCATCAGATCGCGGAGCCGATCGAGCAGCGTTTCGAGGAACAGGTCCATCCCCGTGCCGCGATTGAGCAGCTCATCGGTGCTGGTGAGCGCGGTAGCTGCATCGCCCGAAGCGAGCGCTTCGATGAAGCCCGTCACGATGTCGCGTTCGGGCAGACCCAGCAGGTGTTCGAGCAGCGTCATCGTCAGCGGGGTTTGTCCCGAGGCGAGGAGTCGATCGAGCAGGCTCAGGGCGTCGCGCATCGAGCCGTTGCCTAGGCGGGCGACGAGTTGGACGAGCGCGGGCTCGGCCTCGATCTTCTCTTGAACGAGCACGCTGGTGAGGTGGTCGGCGATTTTGGTCGAGGGGATGTCGCGGAAATCGAACCGCTGACACCTGCTCTGGATCGTCGGCGGGACTTTGTGCGCCTCGGTGGTGCAGAGGATGAACTTGACGTGCTCGGGCGGTTCCTCCATGGTCTTGAGCAGGGCGTTGAACGCCTCGCGCGTGAGCATGTGGACTTCGTCGATGATGTAGACCTTGTAGGGGCCACGCATCGGGCGGTAGATGCTGTTGGAGATCAGCTCGCGGGCTTCGTCAACGCCACGGTTAGAGGCTGCGTCGATCTCGATGACGTCCTGATCTTGGCCCGTCATGATGGCCCGGACGACCTCATCCGAGAGCGGAGCGTCTGCTTCGGTGCTGTTGAGTGCTTTGGCGAAGATTCTCGCCATGGAGGTCTTGCCGACGCCTCGGGTGCCACAGAAGAGGTAGGCGTGGGCGACCCTGCCTGTAGCGATAGCGCTGCGGAGGGTAGTGGCGATGGGCTCTTGACCCACCACGCTGTCGAAGTCCTGCGAGCGGTAGCGTCGCGCGAGTACGGTGTACGCCATAGTGCGAGTGTAGTGCCTGTGGAATAGCGGTTCGATGGGATTGGTAGATGCACTTTGGACCCCGCCGAGGATTACCAGACTCCATCACCAGAGAGGCACCGTTATGCCCGACCAGACCCCTATTGATTATCGCCGAGCCGCCGGTCTTTGCCTGTCGATTGCACTTGCAAGCACGGGACTGGTCGCTGGACAGGCACTCGCTCAGGACGCTGCTGAAGAAACTTCTGCTGAGGCCAGCCAATCCACGCCCACCGCCAACACGCCCGACGACTTCCATCTGGTGCGTCGAGGGGTGGATCTTGAAGAAACCTACGACCTCTCGAATATCACCATTCCGCTCGATCAGATCCACACCTTGCTGCCGCGAGACGCGATCCCGGCACTGACCGATCCGCCCACCGCGAGCCTTGCCGATTCCGAGTGGGCCGATGATGCCCGGGTGGTCGTGCTCGAAGCGGGCGAGGGCGATGCGCATGAAGTTGTGGGCGTACCGATTCTGGTGCTCAACTGGCACGAGATCGCCAACATGACCGTGGGCGGCGTGCCGGTGGCGGCGACCTATTGCCCGCTGTGCAACTCGGCGACCGCGATTGATCGCAGAGTGCCCGACGCGGACAACCCCAAGAGCACGATCACGCTTGAGTTTGGCGTCTCGGGTGCGTTGTTCAACTCGAATGTGCTGATGTACGACCGCTTGGAGATGGGGCTGTGGAGCCAGCTTGTGGGTGGAGCGGTCAGCGGCCCGCGCTCGGGCACGACGCTGGCCGAAGGCTCTCTCGTGCCGTGCTCACAAAATTACACGTAGCCGGCATTGCCCTAACCTAAGAATCACGCAGTGCTTGTGTGGTTTTTTTATTGCGTAAAGAATCATTCTGTGCAAATATGCGTAATATGTCTTGTGCCTGTCAGTGGATATCGTTATTCTTGAATTGCACGGCTCAGGGGAACGGGGTCGGGGCGGGAAAAATAAGAAAATCCCCAGAGTGATGCTCAGACCGCACTCGTCCATGTGGGCGAGAAGGTGTCACGTGTTTGTCATGAGCCCGTTTCATTCGTTGCGACAATAGAAATTAGTCGGTGTGCAATGAAGCAATGTGTTTCATCGAAGTCCATGGGCGTACGGAATGAGGAGATCGTTATGAAAATGAATGCATTCGTAGGAATCCTGATCATGACCGCGGTTGCCGGCCAAGCCGTCGGCCAGGCAGAACCAAAGTTCTGGAGCTTCTTTGAACCCAGGGAGGATGCCGCAAGCAACTCACGGATCATCGATGTCCGCATCAATATTGGTGTCGCCGCGACCCCAGAAGCCGGCGCCATCCTCATCGCAGATCAATTGGAAGTGCTAACTGATTCAAACCCTGTCATTATGATTCAAAATTTCGCATCCGCCTCTGGCTTTGAGACTTCAGCAGATCACCACATGAACACATCGGTTTCTGGCAATACGCGAGGTTATAGTTTGTGGTACAACCACGGCATCGCTGCGGCTGAAACTTACATCGGAGACATGCATGACAAATTTAACTTGCTCCAAGCGGCGGGTCAAGTAGGCGACATCCCTAGTCCTACAGTGGTAATTCTGGATGAAGAACAACCGATCGCAGCAGAATACTGGGACTGGAATTGCGTAGTGGGGATCGCGGAACTCGATGACGACATTGAAATGTACAAGAATACGCATCTCACGAAGGATTTCACGGTTTACGGGTTTGCAAACAAGACCAGCGCCGCCGATATCGTTCGGGACGAGCCGGATCTGTATGTGGATGTCTTGCAAATTAACTGGGACTCAGCCCCCATGTCTAAGCCACCATCTGGCTTCCCCGACGGCTTGGATGGCGAATTGCCTCCGTCAATTATCAACGTCGCGAACTGGTTGTTACTCAATTACGGAACAAACCCATCGTCCCCACCCCTGTATATAGACCATGCGCGAAAGTATCTCGGCGTAGCATGGTCGCGCGTTTCGCAGCAAGTCCGGGCGGCGTCCATCGAGAAAGGACTCATCGAGCCCCTTCGTGACGGGAAAGTGAGCGGCGCCACAGGAGATTATGACTGGACAACCGAACTCAAGTGGTCGAACTACGACTCCTCTATATCACTTGATAATGAGGGTGATTCTGGAGTCGAGCGATATTTCAAGAGCCGGAGTTACGAAGCGACACGCGACGCCTCGAAGTTTGACTGGCACGGCGCTGGTAGCTTTGACTCGCCCGTGCTCTATCCGGTCAGCAACTGCTACGTCCAGACCGGCGAGGATCGCATGGACGCAACGCTCCGGATTCATCGCGACAACCTCAACGCGATTGCGGAGAGCGATACTTCTCCCGGTGATCGAGGAATTGTGCCATGGCTCTTGACTGCTGATCTCGATCGGAGTGACGGCGACTACAACATCGTTGACAACTCGACAAAATGCAATGGCAATGGTGTGCAGGTGGCCTCCAAGGCGTTCTTCCGGGACATGGTTGCGATGTGCCGCGCCAAAGGCGTGACGGAGTACATTCTGTGGGGACAGCGGCACGGGCCTGCCTCCGTCTCGGGAGATGATTTAACTGAAAGATACGATGCATGGGACGCTACGTCACAAGCGATCGATCAGGTGTGGGATTACCAACTCGATGAGGTTTCAGTCATTGAAGGAAACGAGACGACGTCTAGCTCTGATACGACCGACTTGGCGCAGCAGAGCGATCAGGATCCGATCGAACTCAAAATCGATGCGAGCGTCATCACCGTCCAGGCCGAGTTCAGCATGGCCGGCGGGGCTCCAGCACCGACCCATCTGGCACTGATCGTTGAGGTGAACGAAGACTCTGGCCTTTCGAACAGATCGCTCGAAATCAAGAACCATTGTAGTGGTTTATGGGAAACTGCTTCGGCCACTCTCACTGAGATCAACCAAGGCCGGTGGGAACAACATCACAACTACAAAATCCTCCGCTGGAAGATTGATATCACAGGGACTGTTGCCTTGAACTGTCCCTTGAACATGTTCTCTCTGTATATCGCACCAAGTGACGGCATCATTGACGGCAGCATCGACGTCCGACTGACGTACTCGGGTGCTGTAGGCAAAGTAGCGAAGATTGATCTCATGCAGCTCTATGCGATCGACACGCCGCCGGCACCGGCGACGTTCGAGGAGGGGCTTGAGAAAATCCTCACCGCGTTCGAGGGCGACACGGTACCCGCGGGCGAAGACGGTGATTATAATAATGACGGCGTAATCAATAAGGTCGATGACCTGATCGCCCTGATCGAGCAAGAAAAAGCTAACCGATAAACGCCAAGTCGGCAAACGTCAAATAGTGAGACTTCTACATTCCCCTTGCGGAGGTACGGACCTCTGCAAGGGGAGCTTTATTTTTACTCAACGAGCGTGAGTGCTTGTAGGGAGAGACGCTTGCGGCGTGAGGTCGCTGCTGTACGCTCGGCTAGCAACGCCTCGTGCAGTGTTCGCTCGAGGGAGAGGCGGCCAGGACACCGAAGGCACCGGACGACGGCCGCTTATGGCTGCTGCGATCAAGCCCTGACCAGTTTCACGGGCCACCCGTGCACCGGGCCCGGCCGCCTCTCCCAGAAGCGATCGAAGCAGATTCTAGCACGCCCGGCCCGCTCGTCACGTTAGACTCACGGGCTATGCACCGACCCCTGATCGATACCCACAGCCCCGATGAGAAGGCCCGCCAACGCACCGTGATCGTGGTGCTCCGATCGGCGTTCTTCATCCTCGCGGTCACCGTCACCCTCTTGAACATCATCGAGGTCTCCAACAACCCCACCAACACCGGGTTCGGGGATATCGCTCTGGCGACGCTGTGGTACCTACCGGTGACCGTGGCGGTCCTGCTCGTGGGGATCTTCATCGCGGTCGATGTGCTCACGCCCCGCAAGAAAATCGCAACGCTTACGGGCATCGCGATCGGGTTGATCGCGGGGATGGTTGTCACGTTCGCGTTCGCGTTCGTGATTGATTTGATCGCGCAGACGTGGAATCTGAGCGACTCGCCGAGGATCGTCGGCACGTTCAAGATCCTCGTCGGGATCTCGCTTGTGTATCTGGGCATCACCACCGTGCTCCAGACTCAGGATGATTTTCGGCTGGTAATCCCGTATGTCGAGTTTTCCAAGCAACTCCGAGGCATCCGGCCGATGCTGCTCGATACGTCCGCGATCATCGACGCGCGCATTCTTGAGGCGGCAATGACCGGGGTGCTCCAAGCGCCCTTGATCATCCCGCAGTTTGTCATCGACGAGTTGCAACGCCTCGCTGACAGCAACGACAAGCTCAAACGCGACCGGGGCCGACGCGGGCTCGATGTCGTCCGCAAGCTGCTGCGTTCACCGATTGATGTGAGCGTTGAGGAGTTCGCCATGCCGGGCAACGCGGTGGACACAATGCTCGTGGAGCTTGCGATGAGCATGCCCGCGAAGATCATCACCACCGATTCGGGCTTGCTGCGGGTCGCCGAGATCCGTGGCGTCGAGACCATCAGCCTCCACGCGCTGGCGACCGCCATGAGGCCGAGCCTGATCCCGGGCGAAACGTTCAATGTCCGAATCATCCGAGTGGGCGAGCAACCCGGCCAAGGCGTGGGCTATCTCGCCGACGGCACGATGGTCGTTGCCGAAGACGGCGAGCACCACGTCGGGAACGATGTTGAACTCACGGTCATCACCGCGATTCAGACCGCCAATGGCCGGATGATCTTTGGTCGCGTCGGGGCCGAGCCCTTGCCGCCTACGCACGAACAACCCGATCCCGAAACAGGGCCGGACCCAGAAGAACCAGAATCAGCACCGCCATCAGTTGATGCAACTCCTGACGAAGCGGCTCCTCCAGAAGCGGAAACGCCATCGGCTGATGAGCCGCCACCAACTTCCGCCCCCACCTCTCAACGCCCTCTGCGTCCCGCACGCCCCAACCGGTCGCGCAATCCGAGGCGGTGAGTGATGCGTCGCTCCTTGAACACTCTGCGCGTGTCGGCTGGCCTCCTGCTGCTCGGATTGGCGACGAGCGTGCTGGTCGCGTGGGCGCTGGCGATTGCTTTCCAATCTCGTGTTCCACTTCGCAATATGGCCCGCGAGGACGTGGAAGTAGTCCACAAGACAATGTGGCTCTTCTCAGAAGATCCAGGACGTCTCTTTGCTACCCCTCTATCGAGCACATCAAATCGATATGCCCGACATCCGTTTCTCGAAGAATGGGAAGTCGAACACGATTTTACCGCGTGGGTGCTTCGCGGTATTCCATTCACTGATCGCGTCCAATATCCGGGTGAATCAAAGCTGGGAACACTGCGAAATATCAATGAACGTGCGCATGGGTGGAGATATCAAATCTATGGGTGGCCCATCCCTGTTCTCTATCGAACTTGTGCCATTGTGCGTACGCCGTCAGGCGGATTTGAGCACAACACTATTCGTTTTCGTTCACAGATATTGCCCGGCGAGATCGTCTGGAGATCGTTTGCTGCAAGTACCGCCCTTTACGGATTCAGTTGGGCGATCGTTCTCGTATTTGTTCCTGCTGGCCGAAGATGGTTGCGCCATCGTCGCGGGCTGTGCATCAACTGCGGCTACGACATCACCGGCTGTGAAATCTGCCCCGAGTGCGGAACTACTACCAACCCAGCCGCAGACGTCGCAGCGATCAATCTCGCGTCTAAGACGTCGGCTTGAACCACGGGATGTCCGGGTCCTTGTGCAACACGCCCGCAGCACGCTTGATGCACTGCCGACAGAACACGGCTGACTCGTCCATCGGACTGACCCACCATTTCGTTTCGCCCGGCGTTTTGCCCTTGTTTTCAAGGCACAGCGTGCAGGTGCGTTCGATGCAAGGCTCATCGTCATTGGGTTGCAATGCTACTTCTGCGTATGCAACGCTCAGGCATGGGCCGCAGATGCAACTGCCCTGGTGGCCTTCGACCATCGGGCGGTCGTCGGTCCATACCGAGTTGCAGGAATCGCAGATCACATCGCTCATCTGCACGTTGGATTCGTCGGTACCTTCGCGTCGCATCAGGCCTCCGTTGATAAAGTTGAAGGCGGGTCGGTGGCCAACAGTTGATGCTCGGCGAGATCGCGGTAGAGGTCGCACCGCGCGAGCAGTTCGGCGTGCGTCCCCGTGTCGATGATCTTACCGTGATCGAGGACGACGATGCGATCGGCGTTGATGACCGTGCTCAGGCGGTGCGCGACGACCAGCGTGGTGCGTC
>CAYUVO010000095.1:0-9822 GCA_964448185.1 uncultured Phycisphaeraceae bacterium | reverse complement strand
CCTGAACGTAGAGCGGAACGCGCGGTTGCGCAAGCCGGGACGGTTTGATGAACGCCCCCCCCCCTTCCACCTCCACATTCAGAGCCCGAGCCTTCCCGCTCAGATCCCGACCATTGACTCTGCGGGGCATGATTCCTACGCTTGGCCCCATAACGTCAGCCCCTTGGGGCAGGCCGAGTTGGGATGCGCCGCAGTGCGCACAACGTCTGATCGAGCTTGAACAGCGACGTTCGCTCACCGACGCACGAGTCAGATGAAGCGTCAATGCTCGGCGCAGGGATTACACAGAACATGCCAAAGAAGACTTCTTCAACCAGCAAAGCGACGACGAAGAAGGCTCCGGCCAAGCCCGCTGCTAAAAAGGCACCGGTAAAGAAGGCACCTGTCAAGAAACCAACCCCCAAGCCTGCTGCCAAAGCACCCACAGCCAAGAAAGCGGTCACCAAGAAGCCTGTCACAAAGAAGGTGACCACCACCAAGGCATCGGCTCCGAAGACGCCCGCTAAGAAGCCCGCGACGACCAAGAAGGCTCCTGTTTCCAAATCGGCACCCGCTTCCAAGGCAGCCCCCCCCTCCAAGACAGCACCGGCGCAAAAGGCTGTGCCCAAGAAGCCCGTCACCAAGAAGGCCCCGACCAGCAAGCCCGCAACGAAGAAGATCGTCACCAAAAAAGTCATCACGAAGAAGATCGTCACCAAAAAAATCGTGACAAAGAAAGCTGCGAGCACCCCGGCCAAGACCGCAGCGGGTAAGCCCGAGCCAAAGCTGACCAAGGCTCAACAAGCCGAGGCCGACAAAAAGGCCGGACGCAAGGGCATCACCATCGTGACCAAAAAGGTCAGCCGGCGAGCAAGAATCAAGATCGAGATCCCCAAGTTCATCTCGCCCGGCGGTCCATTGCTCGGCCCGGGTTCAAAGCGCCGTTCGCCGTTGATTGCCTCGGGCCCCAAGAACACCGTGGCTCAAGAGGAAGCACTGATCGACGCGGACAACTCGAAGCGGAAAAAAAGCCCGTTCAACAAGCGCAAACTCGATCAGTACAAAGCGATCCTTCTTGCCAAACGCCGCGTGCTCGTGGACGAGATGAACAACCTTGAGTATCAAGCGCTCAAGAGTGATTCGGGTGCTCTCTCGAGCCTGCCCCAGCATTCCGCTGAACAAGGCTCGGACACCAACGAGCAGAGCATCAATCTGGGCATGGCGAGCACCAATCGCGACCTGATCCGCGAGATCGACGCGGCCCTCGAACGCATCCGAGACGGAGCCTTTGGCTTGTGCGAACGCACCGGCACGCCCATCCCCGAAGACCGCCTCGAAGAACTCCCCTGGGCGAAGCTGTCCATCGAGGCAGCCCGCGCGAGCGATCGCAGCTTTCGTCGGTGAGCAACACCACCTCAACTCAAAATCCCGTTCAGCACCAGCCGCTCTCGGGCCGCTCGGTTCGTGCGTGGATCTTGCTGCTCGCGGTGACGTTTGCTGCGATGGGTACGGATCTCTGGAGCAAGCACTGGGCGTTCGAGACCGTCACCGGTCAGCCCGTAGTGCTCGATCGCCAAGAGGTGCTCGCCGCATCCGCTTCAGCGAGCGGGCCGGGCGTGCTGATCCCGCCCCACGAACCGGCTAAAGGCATCCCGAACCTGCTGGAGTTCACGCTCGTGCTCAACCGCGGCGCGGTCTTCGGCATCGCCGCCGGGCACCGCTGGGTGTTCGTGACCTTCACCATGGGCGCAGTCGGGCTTGCCCTCTTTGGCTTTAGCAGATGGACCCACCCCAACCAATGGCCCGTCCACACCGCCATCGGACTCGTCCTCGGGGGCGGGCTTGGCAACTTGTACGACCGGCTCATGTACGCATGCGTGCGAGACTTTCTGCATCCGTTGCCCGGGGTCAAGATGCCGTTCGGTTTGCACTGGCCCGGCGGCTCAAGCGAGCTGTGGCCCTACGTCTCGAACATCGCAGATCTGTATCTGATGCTCGGGATCGCAGCACTGGTGATCCATGTATGGCGCACGCCGCAGGAACACCACGACCAAGAGGCTGGCCTACACGCGAATGAAAGTAACTAGCTCGATCTACAGCGCGTCTGTTGCAGCAGCTCGCCGAAGCAGATCATCGAGCATCGAACGCACCTCGTCGGCCATCCGCGAGTTCGGGAACTGCTCGATGATCTGCTGACCCACGAGCACCGCCTTGCGGTACTGATGATCGTTAAGCGCGAGCTTGAACTGGGCACCGAGATTCTCGCGTGCCTTGCCGATCACACCCCGTGCGACTTCCTTGAACTGCTCGGCCTCGTCCGCTGAGAGATACGCATCGAGCTCCGTGAGCAGCGTCATCGCATCATCGATGCGTTCTTCACCTGCCGCTTCGAGGAAACGACGTTCGAGATCCATCCGGAACTGCCCGAACGCACGATCCACCCGGCCCACAAGCCCCTGCGAACGCCTGACGTTGGGAAACAAACGCCCGATCCGCTCGGCCTCGCTACGAGCATCGTCCCACCTTCGCTGAGTGATCAAGCCATCGAGCTGCGCGATCGCGGTGTTGAGCTCGCTGGCGTGTTTTTCTGCACGCTCGGCTTCGATGCGTGAACGCATCTCCTCGGCATCGGCGCGATACCCGAACCGCTCGGCGAGCTCATGGACCAGCACCAACCCGGCTTCCCAGTCGCTGCGGCGTATGTCATCCTCGATCGCAGCACGCAGCAACTCCCGCTCGCTCTCCCGATTCAACACTCGGCGTGCATCATCCGAGAGCGCCTGCTGCTCACACAACCGCTTGATCGAGTGGTTGATCTCGTGGAGCAGAGCGATCGTGTCCGCGCGTGGATTCGCGCGGCCCACAAAGCTAAACGGCGCAGCCGCACCCACAACAATCAGCCCGAGCACCCCGATCGCCGAAACCGCGACGTCGTTCTTCCACGCCCCGTACGCGAGGAGCACCAACGCGAGCAACCCGGCGGTGATGTAGCTGGCGATGATGATCCCTGTGGTCTCTCGGCGGTCTGAAGATGCCATGCGTGCTCCTGTCGTGCAGGCAAGAATACGGACTCAGAACAAGAAGAAGTTCAGCTTCCGGGTGTCGGGTCGCCGCAAGTGCGACTCATCGGGACCAGACACAAGAACCTCAATCCGACACTCCCCGTTGCATCGGTCATTTCACCATCCGCACGAAACTGGTGCTCGTGATCGGCGGGAATATACAGAACATCGCCCGATCGGATCGCCCGATACTCGCCATCGAGCAGCACCTCGCCGCTGCCCTCGACGATGAACACCTCGTGCTCGAAGTCGTGGGCGTGCCTAGGCGTGTGGCCGCCCGGTGCGATCTCGAAGTGTCGAAGCGCGAAGTTCGGAGCCCCATCATCACGCCCGACCATCAGGGCCATCGAAGCTCCCAGCACGCCATCCATCTCGACGGGCGCAGTCGGGGTGTCGTGGATATTGCGGATGACCATCAACGGGGCTCCAGAGTGAGATCCTGCGGGTTGCTCTCTCCAGTGTAGCTAGAGTTGCCTCTATGACCGAACACGCTTCAACTGATTCTGCTTCCACCAAACCCGCCGCTAAGAGCCAAGAGCCCGAGATCGCGTCCTTTGTGCTCAGCGAGCCCTGGCAGACCAACTGCTTCGTCATCAGGTTTCCCGGCAGCGACAACCCCACCGCCTGCTGGTGCGTGGACGTCGGAGCCAAGCCCGAACCCATGATCGAGCATCTTCGCAAGCACTCGCTCAAAGTGTCCGCGATCGTGCTCACCCACGCCCACGTCGACCACCTCGCGGGCGTCCGGGATCTGCTTGAGGCCATCGGCGAGGTCCCGATCTGGATTCACCGCGACGAACAAGAATGGCTCCTCGACCCGTCGCTCAATCTCTCCGAGGCGGCGGGCATGCCCAGCACCACCCCCGCTGCTGCCCGCTTGCTCGAACACGACGACCAGCTCTCCCTTGTTGATTCGTGCGCACCCTGGCGGGTGATCCATGTTCCCGGGCATTCGCCCGGCAGTGTCGCGCTCCACCACCCAGACTCCGGGGTGCTCATCGGGGGCGACGCCTTGTTCGCCGGGTCGGTCGGGCGAACCGATCTGCCCGGAGCCAATCCCGAGCAGCTCTCCAACTCGATCCGCGAGCAGCTCTACACGCTGCCCGACCAGACGCTCGTCCTCCCCGGTCACGGCGAAGCCACAACCATCGGACAAGAAAAAGCCTCGAACCCATTTGTTCGAGGCTGAGTGATCGACGGTATCAGTTGTTGCAAGTGTGTAGCAGGTGCGTAGCTCTCGCTCACACCACCGGTGTTCACACCAATGGTGTTCGCACCAATGATGTTCACATGGCCGAGCCCATGCCCTCGCATCTTCGCCAGTAGCTGATCTGCCCCATGTGCATCATCACATGCCCGACCACCATAAAGCCGATGAGCGAAGCGCGGGTGGAGAACTTCTCACGCATCGGTTCGGATCCGGTGTGCGCCATCATCAGATGCTCGTCACTCGCAGCCGCAGCAGCCGAAACGAGCTTTCCGTACCCATCAAAGAACTTGCTGTTGATGGCGCTCATCGCGGGATAGATCGAGCCGTCAGCATCGTCGCAGCAATCGGCGCCCTTCTCAAAGAGCTTCATCTCCGCATCGGTGTTGCTCGTCACATCAATCGAAAGATCACAGAACCCCGCGACCAGCGAGGGGTAGATCGCCAAGTGTCCGACTTGCCATGCGGGGTGATTGGCGTTGATCGGTGTGCCGCCGGGCGCGGTGGTGCGTGCGAAGCGTTGAGCGTCGAGGTCGTCGAGCAAGCCGTGCGCGTAGGCAAAGGGCATCTTTGAAATCTCTTGAATCATCGTTCCATACTGTCCCATGCGCGTTCTCCTGTTCAGCACGTCACGTGCCGATGTAGCGAGCATAGACCGCCCGGGCGCGCACAAGATCGGACGTCCCGCGCACGATCGCCCGCCCATCAGGGAAAACCATCAGGTTCAGCGTGCCCTCACCATTCTCAGTGGCTTCATGACTGAATACACATCGCAAGAACGCCTCGGTCACTGTCACCTCGCCGTGCGCACGCAAGCGTTCGCCCAACGCATCAAGGTCAACGATCCCGCCCGTTGGTGGCGAGATCTGCACCGCGCCTCGGCCGCAGAGCACCCCCCCTCCCAAGAGCCCCCCCCCCTTGCCCGCTGAGCGATGATCCAGAAACTCATACCGGCCGTGCGCACAGCAAACGCACTCGTCATCGCGCGCTGCATCCATCGACACTTTGCGATGCGTGCGTTCCCAGACGTCTTGTTCGATGAGCCACGAGCCGTCGGCGTGCCCGAGCAGAATCCGCATCGCTTCGGCCACCTGCATCGATGCCGCGATCTGCACGGCTGGTGCAAGCACCCCGGCGGTATCGCACGTCTCGACAGTTCCCGGTGCGGGCGGCGTCGGCGCGATGCACCGCAAACAGGGTCCTCCCCCCACCACCTCCGGCAGGATTGCCATCGCCATCGCCCGAGTCCCGATCACGCCTGCGTAGACCATCGGGATTCGCTCGCGGACCGCAACGTCGTTGAGCAGATATCGGGTCTCAAAGTTGTCCGTGCCGTCGAGAATAAGATCGGGCGTGCCCGCTTCGAGCAGTCGTTCGATAAATGCGGGAGTGCAGTCCGCGTTGTGCGCATCGAGCCTGATCGAATCGTCGATCGCGCGAAGCCGAGCGCACGCCGCAGTTGCTTTGGGCTCATCGAGATCATGCTCGGTGAACAGAGTTTGTCGCTGAAGGTTGGTCAGCTCGACAATGTCTCGATCGATCAGCGTAAACCCCCCCACGCCCGCTCGCACCAGCTGATCGGAGGCTGCGCAGCCGAGCGCGCCGCACCCGATGATCCAGACGTGCGCACGCGCGAGCCGCTGCTGACCTTCGACGCCGATCATGGGCAGGATCGCCTGGCGATGGTGGCGGTCGCTCGGGTTGGGTCGTGACACAGGATCGGACGCCATGCCCCATGGTAGTGCTCGCGTATAGACTGGTCCGATGCCTGAATCGCCCCACCAACCCGAGCTCACAGTTCATCAACGATGGACGGCCCCTGACCGAGTGATCGTCCATATCCAGACGCCGCGATTGGTCATCCGCGAGTTCACCCTCGACGACGCGGGCGCGATGTTCGAGGCGATCGTCGCCGACCGCGACACGCTGCTTCCCTGGATGCCTTGGGCGAAGAACGACCACCGCGAGTTGCACCAGAGCATGGCGTATGTCACCGCTCAGATGCAGGCGGCTCGCGGGCTCGAAGCGGCGAAAGTCCTCGGGCTTGGCGTATTCGATGCCAAGAGCGGCGAACAGATCGGCGGCATCGGGATCCACGATCTGCAACCCAAGACCGCGTCATGCGAGATCGGATACTGGATGCGTTCGACCCATCGCGGCAAGGGGCATGCGCCCGAGGCTGTCGCCCATCTCTTGAGCTGGTTGTTTACGCCTCAAGATGATGATGCAACTCGCGGCGGGCTAGGGCTCGAACGTGCGCGGATCTTCTGTTCGTCGGCGAACGCAGCGTCTCAACGGGTGCCGACCAAGCTCGGGCTCGTCGAGGAGGTCCGCCAACGGCGTGACTACTTCATCGAGGGCTTCGGCTCGACCGATCGGATCGGCTGGGGCGTACTCGCCAGCGAATGGGACCGCGTCAATCACCGCATGCAGGCGTGAGCACATGATCTTGGGTGTGGTTCTTGCTCGCTTCTTGCCCCCTTCTTACGGGCACGGCCCGACGAGGCCGAGCAGCGCGAGGAAGTCGCCAAAGCCGACCATCCCGTCAGCTCCCAAGGTTCCAAAGTCGTCCGCGATGTCGCCGGTGCATCCCGGAGTGCCGCCGGGGCATGGCCCGACCAATCCGAGCAATGCGAGGAAGTCGCCAAAGCTCACCATGCCATCAGCCCCAAGTGTGCCAAAGTCGTCCGCGATGTCACCCGGGCAGGGCGGGGCCGGAGGGCCGGAAATCACCTGGACCGTGATGCCCTGATCGAGCGCGGGCGTGATGCCGGCGATCTCAGCGGCGTCGATGCGGACGCTGTTATCGGTGAAGCTGATATCGGAAAGATCGATCTGGTCCCAACCGGCTCCGGTGGCGCGGACGATGTTCACGCCCACGATGCGCATGTCCGGCACATCAAAGTCGAGATCACGGAACTCAAACACGACGCCGCTTGCCCAGCTTCCGATCGTGACTGCCGACTCCACATTGATGGTGTCGGCCTCGAGATCGTACGGAATCGATTCGGCACCGGACCACGTACCGTCGGCGTCCGGTCCCACCAACGCCGTGTCGTTGTTGCTCGCGAACAACGAGCCGAAGGCATAGAGATCCGCGATGTAGTCGTCGCCGATGAGGCTCGGTCCAGGGGCGGTGATGCAGTTGAGATCGAAGATGTACGCCGAGCCGGAGTTGGTCCCGTTGTCGTCGTCCCTGTATGCCCCGATCACAGCGGTATCACCTGAGACCGAGATCGAAAATCCGAGCTCGTCACCCACGGCTCCGTCGGCGGCGAGCAGCTTGGCCTCCTGCACCCAACTCGTTCCATCAAACCGGTAGACATAAGCTGACCCGGATTGGTTCCCGTTATCGTCATCCCTGTAGGCCCCGATCACGGCGGTGTCGCCAGAGAACGAAACCGAATCACCAAAGAAATCTACCTCCGCCCCGTCGGCGGCGAGCAGCTTGGCCTCTTGCACCCAGTTCGTTCCATCAAACCGGAAGACATACGCCGAACCTGAATCGAACCCGTTGTCGTCGTCCGCGTTGGCCCCGATCACGGCGGTGTCGCCAGAGACCGAAACCGAGTCACCGAAGCGATCGCCCTCCGCCGCGTCGGCGGCGAGTAGCTTGGCTTCGGCCGCCCAACTCGTTCCGTCGAACCGATAGATATACGCCGAGCCAGAGCCGCTCCCGTTGTCGTCGTCGAACGGTGCCCCGATGACAGCAACATCGCCCCAGACCGAAGCTGACCAGCCAAACTGGTCACCCCCCGCCCCGTCACTTGCAAGCAACTTGGCAATCTCATCCGGGCTGCACGGCTGGGCGGAGGCTGGCCCGACGAAGGTCGCGGCCAGCAGCAGAACGGGGGCAATCTTGTTCATCTCTGCATCCTTTTTGCGAAGAGCCCGGGAGTTTGGGAGGGGGGTTGGGAGGGGGGTTGGGAGGGGGGGGGTTGAGCGCCCATGCTACCAACACGGACCAGCCCACTGCAAGGACATTCTGCCCCCCTTCCCCCTTCCCCCTTCCCTTCCTTATCCACCCTGCCCCAATCTCTCCAGATCTGGACCTCGGCCCGCCGATAACCCGGCCTCTGGCGAAAGGATGGGGCGAAGGGATGGGGCAGGCTCGGGCAGGACCGGTCGGCGGCGTTGCGGCAGGCCTTACGCCGTTTCAAGTCGTTGCAAAGCCCTTTGAAATCGCTGCGCATGGCTTTCAAGTCGTTTGAAAGGGCTTTCAAGTCGCTGCGCATTGCTTTCAAGTCGTTTGAAAGGGCTTTCAAGTCGTTTCACATGCCTTTCAAGTCGTTGCGCATCCCTTTCAAGTCGTTTTTCATGGACGCAAAGTCGTTTTTCATAGATGCGCAGCAGTTTTTCATGGGTGCAAAGTCGTTTTTCATAGATGTGAAATCACTTTTCAAAGATGCCAAGCCATGTTCAATGGCGGGATAACAACAAAGTGCACGTTTGTGGTGCGCTTCCATCAAGTCGCCCTCGCGGCGCGCCGACGAATGCTTATGAACCCAGGCCTCGAGCGCCGTCCAGCGTTGGACGCGCGAGCCACCAAACAAGTCCCCCTCCCCCCTTCCCCCCCTCGCTCACACTCAGGGCTTGTAAATACAGCCCGAAGGGCCCCATCGCTGACACTCAGGGCTTGTTATGAAGGCGTGCCTTGTCCCCCTCCCCACCTCGCTTCCGCTCGGGGCTCGAACAAAGAACTCGCGGCTCTGCGCCTCATGCCCTTTGCTGTGCCGGCACATTCTCTTAGAAATCCGGGGGCGATTCGTACACGACCCATTCCCCGCTGGTCGGGTGCCAGAACGAGAGGCTCCGCGCGTGGAGGCACATGCGGGGATACGCCGAGGCGTCGCCGTAGAGCGGGTCGCCGAGGATGGGCGTGCCCATGCCGCCGTCCGCGACTGGGGTTCTGGCATGAACGCGGAGCTGATGGGTTCGGCCAGTAACGGGCCGGAAGTCCACGCGGGCTCTGCCATCGGTTCGATCAATGATCCGCCAGAGGGTTTTGGAGGGCTTGCCCCGCTCGTAGCAGACCATCTGGAGCGGGCGGTTGGGCCAATCAACGATCAAGGGCAGATCAACCTCGCCCTCGTCTGCGTCGGGTTGGCCGTCGAGCAGGGCGGTGTACGCCTTGCCGACCTTGCGGTGCATGAACTGGCGGCTCAGGGCTCGGTGAGCGGACGGGTTCAGCGCGTAGACCATGACGCCCGAGGTGTCGAAGTCCAGCCGATGCACGGTGAGCGACCCGGTGGCCAGCGGGAAGTGGTCCTGGATTCTTGAGGCGACGCAGTCTTTCTTGTCCTCGCCTCTGCCGGGCACGCTGAGGAGCCCGGGGGGCTTGACCACGATCACAAACTGGTCATTCTCATGCAGAATGTTGAGCTGGGGCTGAGACATGTTCGCAACAAGCGTATCCTGTTCGCATGAGACACACTGCACAGATGTTCGTGATGTTGGCGGCTGGGCTATTGGGGGGGGTGCTGATGGGGGGGGTGCTGATGGGGGGGGTGCTGATGGGGCGGGCGTCGGCGGCGAGCGCTCAAGATTGGCGGCTCACCGAGGGGCCGATCCTGA
>CAYUVO010000094.1:0-10219 GCA_964448185.1 uncultured Phycisphaeraceae bacterium | reverse complement strand
CCCCCCCCCCCCCCCCCCCCCCCCCCCCCCCCCCCCCCCCCCCCCCCCCCGCGGCTCTGGCGTGCCCCGGTGGCTTCGTCTGGGTGTAGCTCTACGGTGTACATACGCCCCCGGTGGGGCGAAGGGTCACGAATGAATCCTTCATGAGGGATACCGGCCCATGACCCCCGTGGGTGCAGCTTTCATGATAGAGCTTTGAGCGATCGAATCACAGTCTCACCTTGCGATTGGAGCCGATAGAGATGAACTCAACCGACCCATCAAGAGTGCTCGACAGCTATCGGACACAAGGGGGCCATGGGAGGGGGGTCTTGATCGCGGTAGCTGCGGAGCTCGAATGGCGGGCGGTGGCTCGTGGCTTCCCCGGGGTTGATGAGACCCCCCCTAAGCCTTGGACGCTGGTGGAGCTGGGTGATCGCACTCATGGAGTGCTCACGGGCGTGAGCAAATCCAACGCGGCAGCGGGGGTGAGCCGGGTGCTCGATCCCGCCAAACACAGGCTGGTGATGAGTTTAGGGATTGGCGGGGGTTTGCCGCTGCTCGGTGGGCAGAAGGCCAATGGGCTGGAGATCGGCTCGGTGGTGGTGGGCACTTCGAGCGTCTTCGGCGATGAGGGCATGCCGACGCCTGCTGGCTGGGTGTCGATAGACGAGCTGGGCTTTGCGGTGCTCGATGGCGGGGACGCGGTGGCTGTGGATGCCCGAGCGGTCGAGGCGGTGAGTTCAATCGCGGATTGTCGAGGCGTGATTGCCACGCTCAGCGAAATCTCTGGGACCGATAGTCGAGCGGTCGAGATCGTTCGACGAACGGGGGCAGCGGTCGAGGCGATGGAGGGAGCTGCGGTGGGGTTGGTGGCACAGAGGTTGGGTGTAGCCTTTGTCGAGGTGCGTGTGGTGAGCAACATGACGGGTGATCGCGACCGTCAGCGGTGGCATCTTGAGCTCTCGATGGCTCGGCTCGAAGCGGTGGCCCGCAGACTCTAGCTGGTGGTTGTCCGAGGAGTTGTTCGGGTTCTCGGGCGTTGCGGGTGAGATGCTCGGGGGTGCTCGGGTCGGGATTGCCCGCGGGCGTGGCTTGTGCTGATGGTCGGGGCTGGAGGGGTCGATGACCGGATCGTGAGTGACCTCGGGCGAGCAACGCCTAGGCCAGGAGCGAGCATGGGCCGATCATCGAACAAGAAATCAGGATCTTCATCGTCACCGGGCAACGCCTCGGGCGGCGGCTTTGGACTCTCGAATCTCAAGGGATTGCTCGGAGGCAAGCTCGGAGGCATGCGCAGCAGCGGCGCCAAAGCCGGGTCGATGGCGCTCGAAGCGGGCAAGAACGTCCGACGCTTCGCCCAGTCGCCTATCGCGGTGGACTTTGGTGAGTCGTCGCTCAAGGTGTTGCAGATCACTCCCGGGAGCAAGCCGAGTCTTGTGGCAGCTGCGACGGTCGTGACACCCGACGACTTGCGAAGCGACATCCAAGGCCGACTCGAGTTCCAGTTTGACGAGCTTGCCCGAGTGATCCGCACCGGCGGGTTCAAGGGCAAACGCGCGGTGTGCGCGATCCCCGCATCGCAGACCTTCTGCAAGCATCTCCAGCTCGGTCGAGCTGCAGGCAATGAACGCAGCGCCGTCGTCGAAGAGTTGCTCAGCGCAGAACTCGGGCGTGATGCTTATACGCTCGCGTACCGCTGGTACCCGGTGGAGGGGACGATCGGGGCTGCTGCGAGCCGGAACGAAGCGGTCGTGATGGCGGCGTGCAAGGGGCTCGTGGGCAAACTGATGAACGGGCTTCGGCATGCCAAGCTCGATCCGGTCGGGATCCACAACGAATGGACCGCGGATCTTCGCGCGTTTGATCGGCTCCACCGCCGGGCGGACGACGAGAGCACCGCGACGCTGTACCTCGACGTCGGGAACGGGGGCGCTCGGGTGAGCGTGGCGCACGGCAGCAGCCTGGTATTTGCGCGTTCACTCGAAGTCGGAGGCCGACTCTTCGACGAGGGCTACGCGGCGCACTACAAGCTCGACGAGATGGCCGGGCGCGTTGAGCGGTTGCGTCGGCTCAAGCCGGTCGCGGTGAATCGTGTGGGCGTGAAGGTCGCAGCGGGACAGGGTGCCCAGGGCAGCGAAGATCGACGTGGAGGCGGCGGGCCCACCGGGCTGACCGGCGCGGTCGAGTTGCAAGCTCTGGAGATCGATCCGGGGCTCGACGATTCGTACAGCATTTTGGCAGACGAAATCGCGGTGTGCGTGCGATACCACGAGGCGTTGTTCGGTCCTCGCCGATTGCACCGTGCGGTGATTTTCGGTGGCGAGGCTCGTGATGGAGTGTTGTGCCAGCGGGTGGCCCGTGCGTTACGGGTGCCGACACAGGTCGCCGATCCATTTTCGGTGATTGAGTGTGGTTCTGGTGTGAAGGTCAGCGGGCTCGACATGGACGAGCCGCAACCGGGATGGGTTCTTGCGTTGGGTCTTTGTGAGAGCCCCACGGAGCTATAAGCGATGGCGATCAATCCGCTCGGCAGGCCGGACACGTCCGGGTTCTTGCCCAAAGAATACGTAGAGCGTCGTTCAGAGGCGAAGTTCTACATCGTGGTGTTTTTGTTGTTCATTGTGGTGATGGCGGGCGTCGCCGGTGCGTTTGTTGTGACCCAGCGCCGCTGGAGCGATGTGCGTGCTGCGCAGCTCGATATCAACTCGGTGTTCGAGGGCGAACAGGTCAAGCTCACACAGCTCCGCCAGCTCGAACTCCACCGCGCCGACATGCTCGAACGAGCCAAGGTGACCTCGGCGTTGCTCGAACCGATCCCGCGTTCAGTGATGATGGCCGAGTTGGTCGGCCGGCTCCCCGCGGGCGTGACGCTGTTCACGATCGCGCTCGAATCCGAGCGGATCCGCGAAGCGCCCGCAGCCCCGAAGTCGGGCAAGAAAGCCAAACCCAAAACCGGCACGCTCAGCGGCGGAGCTCCCGCAGCCGAGAAACCCGCGATCGTGGTACCCAAGTTCAAGTATCTGCTGACGATCGACGGGGTGTGCCGCGCGAACAAGCAGGTGGCTGATTATCTGGAATCGCTGCAGGATTCGCCCTTGTTTGCCCGTGTGGAACTGACACACATCGAGACGAAGGTCATCAGCAGCGAGTCGTATCGGGGCTTCCGTCTGACCGCCGAGTTGCGGGATGATGCGGATGCACGCGCTGTTGACGATGCCGAGGAAGTCGAACGCGATGTGCTCACGCATGCGATTGATGGGGAGGGTTAAGCGATGAGACTTCGTGAACTCGCGATGATGCTGTTGTTGCTACTGATTCCGGTGGCGGCGTATTACTTGGTGTTCGTGCCGCAGAACCGAGCGATTGATGCGGCGCAGGCCGAGGTCCGCCACAAGCAGGATCAGCTCGATTCGCTCCAACAAGAAACGGCGCGCAACGCAAGCCTCGAAGAAGCCAACGAACGGATCGCAGAGCAGATCCAAGAGATCGAAGATCGGCTCCCGAGCGGGAAAGAAGTCGATCGGGTCATCCGCCAGGTCTCACAGCTCGCGATCGAAGCGGGCCTCGAAGCTCCATCGGTCAAGAGCGGCAAGCCCATCGACGCGGTGCTGTACATGGAGCAGCCGCTGGAAATGAAGACCTCGGGCAATTTCACGGGATTGTACAAGTTCTTGCAATCGGTCGAACGATTGCCACGAGTCACGCGGATTCCTGAGATGTCGATCCGCAGGCGCCCGACCGAGGACGGCCTCGTCGACGTGACCTTCACGTTGAGCATCTTCTTTCAGGAGGAGCCCGAGGCATGAACGACGGATCACACGAATCAAGCATGGACATGACCGAGAATCAGGCCGGGGCTCCGTTGCTGAGTGACTTTGGAGCAGCCGAAGAGATCGGTTCGGGCTCGGGACGATCGAACAAGTCGCGCCGTATCGGGGTGACGATGTTGATCGTCATCGGGGCTTCGGGCGGAATATTTTTGATGCGGCAAGTCGGGCTTGGTGCCGCTTCGGTTATCGCGTCGATCGTCGTGGATTACAACCCTAACGAATTCACCAAAGGCCCCGGCGACCCGGCGGTGCTCGACGAACTGGCGAGAAGCCGGATGGCCGTGCAGGTGCCCGCGGAGATCTTTGAGCAGGACCCGTTCGTGCTCGAAGGCGGTGCGCCAGCCGCCGAGGTAGTCGCTGCTCCCGTGCGCACCACGATCACGCCCGAAGAACGCGCTCGGCGCAAGCTCGAAGCACAGATTGTTGAAGCGACCGAACAGATCGAAGTCCAGAGCGTCATGGGCGGCCCGATCCCGCTGGCCCGAATCAATGGCAAGATGGTGCGCATGGGCGACACCATGTTCGATGTGCTCACGGTCGCAGCGATCGACGGCCGGGTCGTGGTGTTCATCGGCGGGGATACCTACTACGCCTATTCGATGGGCGAGCCGGGGGTGCAGTGGACCCGTGCGGTGAGCAAGGAGGACGAGGGTGGCCCGTGATGGCATCGACGACATTCTGAACGAGCTTGGTCTTGACAGCGAGGCGTTGGCGGAGCCGCCGAAGCTGCGCGTGCGCAAAGAGCCTGAGCGGCTTCCCCCGGGGGAGTCCGCTGGCGCTGATGGTGTGCCGTTACCTGCTGCGCCATCGAGTCAGGGCGAGAACTCGCTTGAGAAGGACGAGCCGCAACGCGAGGCGTTGCAGTCGATCTACGTTCCCGATGAAGAAGACACACACGAGGGCGTAGGGCTCGGCGAGATGCTCGTTGCGAGCGGTGCGGTCAGCGGCGAACAGCTTTCGCTCGCAGAGAAAGTCGTCAAGCAGACCCCCGGCTCATCGCTTGCGATGATCCTCCTCGATCAGGGCGCGGACGAAGAAGAAGTCCTCCGCGTCGCAGCCCAACAGGCAGGCATCCCGTTCGAGCGGATCGAGTTCGAGAGCGACCCGATGGACGCGATCGACGGCAAGCTCCTTCAACGGTTGACGCTCGAATATTGCAAGACGCAGCAACTCTTGCCGTTGCGGAGCAAGGGGGCGCGTGCGGTGATCGGGGCGTTGCGTGCCGAAGACGTGTTCCTTGCGGACGACATCAAACGGCGATTGGGCGTGGCGTCTGTCATGCTCGTGCAACTCACGCCCGGGGATCTCAAACGCACGCACGATGCGCTCGGCGGCGAAGACTCGACCGAGATGGACATCGCCGATCTGCTGAGCGATGTGGATGAAGCGGACGTTGAGGTCACGCAGCTCGAATCCGATGTCGCGGTCGATCTCGAAGCAGAGGCTGGCGAGAGCCCGGTGATTCGCTACGTCAACTACATCATCCAGACCGCGATCAAAGAAGGCGCGAGTGATATCCACGTCGAGCCCGCGGAGAAACGCATCAAGGTGCGGTTTCGGATTGACGGTGTGCTTTTCGAGATGATGAACCCACCCGGCGGGATGGCGGCGGCGATCACCAGTCGCCTCAAGATCATGGCCAATCTCGACATCTCCGAACGGCGTATCCCACAGGATGGCCGGATCCGATGCACGGTTGCGGGCCGCAAGCTCGACCTGCGTGTCTCGACGCTGCCTACGCCCTACGGCGAAAAAACCGTGATGCGTATCCTCGATACCCGATCGATCAACGTCGATCTCGATAAGCTCGGGTTCGATCAGCAGACCTTCGAGCTGTGGTCGAATCAGGTCAAGATGCCTCACGGCATCGTGCTCGTCACCGGGCCAACGGGTTCGGGTAAAACCACCACGCTCTACGCCTCGATCCGCCAGCTCGACAAACAGAAACTCAACATCTCGACCGTCGAAGATCCCGTCGAATATCACCTCGACGGCATCACCCAGACCCAGACGCATGAGAAAATCGGGATGACGTTTGCCAAGGCGCTCAAGGCGCTCTTGCGTCAGGACCCTGATGTCATCATGATCGGCGAAATCCGCGACAGCGAAACCGCGCACACCGCGATTCAGGCGGCGCTCACCGGTCACCTGGTGCTGAGCACGTTGCACACCAACGACGCGCCCAGCTCGATCACTAGGCTTGTCAACATCGGGCTCGAACCGTTCCTCGTCGGGGCTGCGATCAACGGCGTGCTCGCGCAGCGTCTTGCCCGCAGACTCTGCACGCATTGCAAAGTACAGGAAGATCCCTCGGGGGAAATGGCCGAGTTTCTCGAGTTACAAGGGTTCTCGGGCGAGCAACTGTGGGCGCCCAAGGGGTGCGACAGGTGCAGAAGCACCGGTTATGCCGGTCGCGTAGGTTTGTACGAGATCTTGACGGTGGATGATAGACTCCGAGATGTCATTGCCAGCAATCCTAACGTCAGCGAGTTTCGTAGAATGTGTATAGACCGCGGCATGGTCACGCTGCGACAGGACGGTCTCAAGAAGGTCAGGGATGGCCTCACCACGGTGTCAGAAGTTCTTCGGGTCGCGGACGCGAGCTAAGCCGACGCGAGCGAAGAAGAATGCTTTGGAGTGCGAAACTCTGAGGCGAACAATCAGCCCGAGCCCCCGAGGTTCTTCCTGTCACATCCCCTGGAATGTGCGAAGAATCAAGCGAACGCCCGGCCACTCAGAACAGAACGCGGGAAGCGTCCGTATGTTCCAATGGGCACACCAGCTCACGAGGAGCACGGGCGGCTTCGGGATCAAGGATGATCCGAGGATGTTCCAGTTTGATGAGTGGTTCAAGTCGGGTAGAAGCAACGAGGAGGCCGGGTATGAAGCGACAGGGCAGCCGAACACACTGGGGATTCGCTTGTGGGCTGATGCTGATGGCGTGCGTGTGTTCTGCCAGTGTGGCTCTCGCACAAGACGAGATCCCCGTACTGACCGCACTCGGCAATGCATCACGCCCTCAAGATCCGAACCAAGTGCAGGCTCCGCCCAACGCGATCAAGCCAAAGAATCTCGACGAGTTTCGCTTGCTCTGGGCGGTTGCGGGTGCAGACGCCCCGGAGATCGGCCCGGTCGACAACCGCCTGCCTGTGGGCGGCAACGTGCGGATGCTGTACGAGTCTCAGTTCGGGCGTTCACCTCGAGGGCTCGAATACCTGGTCGGACGTCTCGACAGCGGCAACGGCAAGTGGCTCAATACCTATCTCGAATTTCTTGATGCTCACCTGACTTCGATTCGGCAGTATCTCACCGACAAGCCGATCGTCAGCGATGAACCCACCTTCGCGGTGATCGACTGGGAAGCGTTCGACTGGTCATTCCACGCCGAGAACACGTTCAACGGCGGTGTGGGTTCGCAGCCCTGGCGCGCAGCGGTGCGAGAGATCAATCGCGACGGCCTTGATGTGGAGTTCTTACGGTTCGTCCGTTACGAGACGACCGCGACTTCGTGGGATGAGCTGGTACAGACGGGCGAGGACGAAGCACTGGTGCGAAAGTCGTACACGCACTTTGCGCGTGACTATATCTTGCGGACGCTCAATGTGTGCCGGATGTATTCGCCGCCGGAAACTCTGTGGGGCTTTTACTTCTATCCCAACACGACCGTGAATCCGAATTTCGATCGCGGGATCGAAGGGGCGTTCCGAGCCTCGCACGACGAGCTCAAGTGGCTGTGGCCCGCGATCGACTTCTTGGCCCCCGTGCTCTACGTCATGCCGTACATGGATTCGCAGGGTCAATATGACCCGTCATTCAAGCAGGGATCGTCCGAACTGCTCGAACGCTACTACGAAGTCAACCTCGACGAAGCAGTTCGTGTGCGTGATACTTACGCCCCCAAGCATCCGATCGTGCCGTTCATGATGTTTTATTATCATGAGTCGCACCCCATCACGGAGCCGTACATTCAGTACTACTTTCTGACAGCCGACAACGTGGCGGCACAGATGCTCTACCCGAGGATGTACGGCGCGGACAGCGTGTTCCTCTGGGGCACGGTCGCACAGTTCTATGTGGATCGTGGAAGCCACCAGCCTCTGCCCGTCGTGCTCGATCGGCTCGATCAGGACTGGGCACCCGCGTTCCGTGCGGCTGAGGACATCATCCGCCAGCAGAACTCCGGTGAAGGCGGTGGGGGGCTTGAAGGCGGTGGCGGCGCCCAGAACTAATGCTATCGAGCGCGGGAGTAGGCAAGCGGGGACGGATGCGTATGCTCATAGCTGGACTGGTTCGCTCGCGAGGCTGCGTGTGAGCCGGGCACACCGGAGCACCACGCATGGCCAAATCCACCGGCATCGAAACCGTCCTCCAAGAGTCCCGTGTCTTCGAGCCTCCGAGTGCGAAGTCGATCGGGTTTGACCGCTGGCACATCGAGTCGATGGACCAATACCGTGCGATGCACAAGCGGTCCATCGAAGACCCCGAGGGTTTTTGGGCCGAGGTTGCCAGCGGGCTGCACTGGTTCAAGCCTTGGGACAAAGTGATCCAGGGCGAGATGCCCGACGTGAGCTGGTTCGTAGGCGGCAAGACCAACCTGTGCTACAACTGCGTCGATCGTCACGTCGTCGATGGCCACGGCGATCAGCCCGCGATCATCTGGGAAGGCGAGCCCATGGGCGACGCCGGGCCCGAGGGTCGCACGCTGAGCTACACCGATCTTCAGCAGCAAACAGCGCAGCTCGCCGAAGCCCTCGAACACCTGGGCATCACCAAAGGCGACGTCGTCACCATCTACATGGGCATGGTCCCCGAACTCGCGGTGGCGGTTCTCGCGTGCGCACGCATCGGTGCGGTCCACAGCGTGATCTTCGGCGGGTTCAGCGCACAAGCCATCGCCGACCGTGTGACCGACGCCAAATCCCGCGTGATCCTCACCTGCGATGGTTCGTGGCGGCGGGGCAAGGTTGTGCCACTCAAAGAAAACGTAGATGCCGCGATCGACATACTCGGTGATGCGTCGCCCGTTACCGCGGTCATCGTCCTCGACCGGATCCACTGCGAATCCAACATGGTCGCGGGCAGGGACCATGACTGGGCGAAGCTCGTGGGAGATCAACCCGGCACGCGAGCCTGCGAACCCCTCGACAGCGAGCACATGAGCTTCCTGCTCTATACCTCGGGCTCAACAGGCAAGCCCAAGGGCATCGCCCACAGCATCGGTGGGTACATGGTCTACACCTACCTCACCAGCAAGCACGTCTTCAACCTGCAACCCGATCAGAACCATGTGTTCTGGTGTACCGCCGACATCGGATGGATCACAGGCCACAGCTACATTCTCTACGGCGTGCTCGCCAACCGAGTCCCCACCCTCATGTATGAAGGCGGCCCGGACTATCCCGAGCCCGATCGCTTCTGGTCGATGGTCGAACGCCACAAGGTCACGCAGTTCTATACCGCGCCCACCGCGATCCGAGCGTTCATGAAATGGGGCGACGAGCACCCGGCCAAGCACGATCTCTCGTCACTCCGCGTGCTGGGCACGGTGGGCGAACCCATCAACCCCGAGGCGTGGATGTGGTACCGCAAGCACATCGGCGGGAATCGTTGTCCGATCGTTGACACCTGGTGGCAGACCGAAACCGGCGGGCACATGCTCACGCCCCTGCCCGGCGCGGTCCCCACCAAGCCCGGCTCGTGCTGTCTGCCCTTCTTCGGCGTGGATGCTGCGATCGTTGACGAAACCGGCAAGGAACTCGAACTCGGTCAAGGCGGGTTGCTCGCGATCCGCAAGCCCTGGCCCGCGATGCTCCGAGGAATCCACGGCGACCGCGAACGATTCCTCGAAACCTACTGGAAACCCATCCCCGGGATGTACTTCCCGGGCGATGGCGCACAACGCGATAAGGACGGCTACTTCTGGATTCTCGGACGGGTCGATGACGTCATCAACGTCTCGGGGCACCGTCTGGGCACGATGGAGGTCGAGAGCGCGCTGGTCAGCCACCCCTCGGTGGTCGAGGCGGCGGTGGTGGGGGTGCCCCACGAGATCAAGGGCACGGGCATCGCAGCCTTCGTGACCCTCGCCAGCGGGCACGAGCCGGGCGATGGGCTCGTCAAGGAGCTGCGGGACCACGTCGCCAAGGAGATCGGAGCGATCGCCAAGCCCGATCAGATCCGGTTTGCTGCCGGCTTGCCCAAGACCCGTAGCGGCAAGATCATGCGTCGTCTGCTGCGAGACGTGGCCGCCGGGGTTGAGAAGATCACCCAGGACACGTCCACGCTCGAAGATTACGCGGTGGTCGCTCAGCTCCGAGAGAATCAGGACGACGCCTGAACCCCTTTTCCCCCTCTCCCGTGTCTTGTGAAATCTCAGGCCCTCCATACCGATTCATGTTGCGTCGCTC
>CAYUVO010000093.1:0-10296 GCA_964448185.1 uncultured Phycisphaeraceae bacterium | reverse complement strand
GGGGCCGGCTCGATAGGGGGGGGACGGCTCGATAGGATGGCTCCATGAGAATCACACCGTTGATCGCTATGGCTCTGCTCTGCATCGCTGGTCCGGCTGCGAGCCTGGCCTCGGCCCAGACCGAGTACGATTGGGCGATACAGATGCGAGAGTACGAGTTCGGCGTGGACCAGAAGGTAACCACGACCACAAAGCGGGCCGTCACCGATATTCGCACGCGGATCACTCGCGTAGATACACACACACTCGAGGTGACGATCGTCTCGCTCAAGATGTCGGTGTCGGACACGCCGATGGACGCGATGGAGTTCGATAGCGCGGCCGAGCCCGATCCCGAGAGCACGCTAGATCCGGAGCTTCGGCCACTGGTCGGCGAGAGTTATTCTGTCACGTACGACCCGCAAACGGGGCTCATCAAGACCTCGGGCGCGGTCATCGAGATGGCCGCGGCCAAGGCGATCGCGCTGATGACCAGCGATCCGTGGATCGCGACGACGTACATGCCATTCTTTGTGGGCGCGGGCGACGAGCGGCCGGAGTTCATGGTGCTGCCGATGGCGGTTGCGAAGGTCTGGGACGGTGAGCCTTCACCGATCGAGTACATCCTTGAAGATATCGAGGGCGTGCGAGTGCTCGATCTTGCGCACAACGACACGCTCAAGGGGATCACCGAGGGCCCGCTCTCGGAGCTCGTGAGTACCACGATCATGTTCAGGGGTACTGGGAGGGCGGAGATCGACGCCGATGTCGTGCGGAGCTACAGCTACGTCGGCGAAACCGTAATGCAGTTTGACTCTGCTCCCAAGCAGCTCATACGCGGGCTTATCGATGGTTTGTTCACGATGGCGGTCGCTCCTCAGGAGGCCAACGCCGTCGAACCGGCAGAGACGGAGAGCGAAGCTTCCAGCAAGTAAGTAGGACGGTTCTGGCCCAGTGGCGAACCCTACGCCTCTTAAGCCTTCCCTCGGGCTCGTTATCGGCGCGATGCGTCGATAGAATGGCTCCATGAGAATCACACCGTTGATCGTTGGCGTACTGCTCTTGGCTGTGAGTTTGGCCGCTGGGCTCGCCACGGCGCAGGCGGAGTACGACTGGTCGTTTAGGACTCGCGAACAACGCTTCGGCGAGAACCAAGCGGTGGCCAGAAGCACCCAGCGTGCCGATACGCACGTCCGAGTGCGAATAGACCGGCTCGATGAGCACACATTAGAAGTGACCGTCGTGTCGCTGCGGATGTCGGTGCTCGATACCCCGGCGGGTGTGCTGGAGTTTGATAGCGCAGGCGAGCCCGACCCCAGGAACGTGCTTGAGGCTGGTCTTCGGCCGCTGGTGGGGATGAGCTACACGCTGAGACATGATCCCGAGACGGGGCTCGTCGAGGCGTCGGGCGAGCTGATCGAGATGCCCGCGTCCAAGGCGCTGATACCGATGACGATCTCGCCTTGGAGCACGCCGTGCTTTATGCCGTTCTTCTTAGAGGGCCGCGTGATGGATGAGGCGGATGAGCTTCCCGAGTTTCGGGTCGTGCCGGTTGTGATGGGAGAGATCGGGATCGGGGAGCTTGCGCCAATCACGTATTCATTTGAGCGAGAAGGCACACGCCGTGTGCTCGTGTTGTCACACGATGAGCAGTTCAAGGACATCAAGAACGGGTTTACCACCGAGATGGAGATAGAGAACATGTCGTTCCAACTCGCGGGTTCTGGCCGGGCGGTGATGGAGGAACTCGGCGAGGGCGTTGGATCGTTTGAGTACACGGGCACCACGGAGCTGGCGATGGACTTCGCACCCTCCAAGCCGATGCGATCGGTGGTCAAGGTGTCGCTGGAGGTCACGCGGGTTGTCGAGGTGGAGATGGCCGAGCCTGAGACCGAGAGCGTGAAGCCGGAGGCGGCTGAGGAAGTCTCGCCGTGAGAGCAGTGTGAGGTACGGTCTTTCGGTGATCGTGGCATGCGACTTTCTCCTTTGCCATGTTCCTCGGGTCGGATTCCACGGAAAACGGTTTCGCCGGTTTGATTTCTTTTGCGTCGGATCGTGTTGACCCGAATACAGGCAATGAGAATACTGTCGGCAACTTTGCCGAGCACGAACGTCAGTTCTGAGCAAGCCCGCACCACCGCAACTTTCTCTTTGGAGACACAGAGGTCATGTTTAAGTCTTACAGAACCATCGCTCTTATCACCCCAGTTCTCATCGGGCTCGGGCTCTCCCAGACCGGCTGTGAAACAACTCAATCCAGAGCCCTTTTAGGCGCAGTGGCAACCCAAGAACAACAGGCTGCACTCTCTCCTAGCCAGGTTCTCGCGGACCTCAAGGCGGGCAATCGACGATTTGTCACGGGCCAGACCCAAGGCTACGACTTGCTTGCTCAAGCCCGTGCCACAGCCTCGGGCCAGTACCCAAAGGCGATCATCCTGGGCTGCCTTGACTCGCGCGTTCCTCCCGAAATGGTCTTCGATCAGGGGATCGGCGACATCTTTGTAGGACGTGTCGCAGGCAACTTTGAGAACCAGGACATGCTCGGGAGCATGGAGTTCGGGGCCAAGCTCGCAGGCTCCAAGCTCATCGTGGTCCTCGGGCACGAGTCGTGTGGCGCCGTCAAGGGCGCGATCGACCAGGCCAAACTTGGAAACCTTACTGCGACACTTGAGAACATCGTTGTGGATACCACCGGTATCCCGGGTGAACGCAGCTCCAAGAATAAGGCCTTGCTGGCTTCTGTCATCGAGTCGAATGTTCGCCGAACTGTTTCGGACATTCACGCTCGGAGCCCAGTGCTTGCCGAGATGGTTCGTGCTGGCGACCTCGAGATCGTTGGAGCTATTTATGACTTGGACTCGGGCCAGGTACATTGGCTCGACCGGTAATCGGGGTCAGAGGAGACCATCGTCATCGACTTCAACTCCAGTGTCATTGATTTCTTTATCAGCAAGGGTGATGAGTTTACCAGTTCGCTCTTTCTCGACAACATCGGTGCCGCAGCAGTCCCGGCACCTTCGAGGGTGCGGAGAGGTGATACTACAGGGTGCCAGATGCAGTGGTTCAGGGAGTGAACCGTCGATGAAAATAATCTCGTAAATGGCTGGCACGCTCCAAAACACGAAGTAGATGAATCCCCTCGATTATCGGCGGAGATCGTGGGCAATTGTCCTAGTCTGCGGCACGCGCCGTGAGCGTTCGCAGCGCGGGAGAACTTGTCTGAGCGTCACACCCTTAAGGGGGAGGGCGCGGAGATTGTGAGAGGATCACCGATGAAGATTGCTATTGCAGCATTGATCGCGGTTGCTGGGGGCGTTTCCGCCCAGAGCATCACGCACATGGGTTCGTTCGGCCCCGCCGACACGGACTTCACCAACACGATTACCATCCCGGGTTTCGACTCGATGGGTGGCAGCCGCGAGCTGACCTCGATCTACGTCAAGCTGATCGGCGAAGTTTCGGGCGACGCCAAGGGCGAGAACCTGAGCACGACCGCTCCCGACACGATCACGCTCGAGCTGTCGGCCATGATCTCGCTTGATCTCCCCGGCTTCCTCACGCTGGCTGAGGTTCTTCCTCTCGCCGACGAGACCTTTATGGCCGCCATCTACGACGGCGTGACCGACTTCGACGGCCCGTCCGGCGAGTCGTTCCTGGGTCTCAACGCGATGGACATGGATTCGAGCGAGTTCTTCAACCCGTTCATCTTGAACCAGTTCATCGACGTGGCGTTTATCGATCTCGAAGCCGATGCCAGCGGCCAGTCGAAGGCTGTCGGCGGCGGCAACGTGGCCAGCCAGTTCAACACCGACGCTTCCTACAGCTACGAGATCACCTACAAGTACATCCCGACCCCGGCCTCGGCTGCGGTGCTCGGTCTGGGCGGCCTCGTGGCCACCCGTCGTCGTCGCTGATCGACGGCCACCATCTGTTCTACGCAGGCACCCTCGGTTCTCCGGGGGTGCTTGTTTTTTGGAGTGCGAGCATGTGGGTGGAGTGATACAGCACACAAGTGAGTTCACTGGCATGCTCAACACATGCTACGCTTGCAATGGGCAGTTTGATGGCCTGCATTGCTGCGAGGGAAGCATTGCTCCATGCAAAGTGCTATGCGCCACACTTGGTTCCCAGGCACAAGAAGACTCTGAGGCACTTTAGAGGCCGCATATACAACTGCGTAGAAAAAATGGCCAGATGGTGTGATGCTTCGGAGTAAGCGCTGATTGTATTTACACACACAAGTAGGCTATCAAGAACGATGTCACCACAACGAGAACTAGATAGATGAACTATCCACTTGACATCCTAGAGAAACTCAATCTGATAACAAGCGACCCTATTGCTGAAGTCATCAAGGAGTTTTGTAGCTTAGGCATCTTGCATGTAGATTATTCAAGAGTCTGCGCGCCGTTTGCGAGTGAACCCGACATCATATTGGAACTGGACACATTTACGCGGCGGCTCATCGAAACAGAGGAGTTGCTGCTATCTAGGATAATAAACTATTCGAGCGATTGCCAGTATCTATACCTGAGCGATATCATTGGTTTCAGTATTAAACTCGATGACGAGAGCCCCAGAGAGCACCCAGTTCTGGCGTTTTGGTCTTTAGTGGTGTTGTGCTCAGAGGGCGAAGAAGAATACAACGAAGCAAAGAATTTTTGGCTCAGCGCTTGCGTGCGAGTCATGCGAACCACATTGGCCGGCAGCGATGGATTCAAGCAGGCCACCGCCCAGTGTTTGCTTCAGTACGAGGCAGGGCAAGATCAAAGACGGACGGGAATTGCGAAGGCCGTTGCATATGAGATACTGCTTCGCTCTAGTCTGGCCGAACGTTACCGCGTCCACCAAGAACGCCGCGTGTTTGCGAGTGCGATTAATCGCTTGATTCGAGAGGCGCGGCCATGTGCCCTCGAAGACAACTCTCAGAATCTTTCAGAGGAGGCTTTTGCGGAGTGCCTGTCCATGGCTTGATGGGAGAAGTAAAGTGCATCACGCCGCGTCGATCACGCGAATCGGTGACGCGGAGTTTACCGCCAAGGCGGCCCGCGGGTGGCTGAAGCGCGTGGGCTGCGATCAATGATGCACCTCGCTGTTTGGAAGTGCTCATGAAAGAGTGCGGCGAACTAGATTCGTGCGTCACAGCATCTGGCGTGACACCCCTGTTGGCCGCTGCGCACTCTGGTTCAACGGAGTGTGCTCTGTTGGCGATGTCAGAGGATTGGTTGGATCAGCCAGATGTTCGAGGAGCGACGCCTCTATGGGCCGCTGTTAGAAATAGAGACGTAGCTATGACCGCGTTGTTGCTCGATGCCGGTGCGAACCCGGAAGCGGGGCAGGTCGGCGAACACTCAACACCTGAGTTGCTTTCTACTTGGCGTGCCGAAGATCCAGACATGCCGTTCTAGAATGCGGCGCGACGAACCTCGATACACAAAAACAGCCCTGGCATCATGCCAAGGCCGCTTTACAAGCGAGGCGGACGGGAATCGAACCCGCAACATCCGGATCGACAGTCCGGGACAGCCGATCATAAGCCGTTGTCAATACGTGGACTTACGCCTTCGCCAGACAGCGTAACAGCAGTAGAGACAGCAACGGGATCGGACGCCCTCTTCGATCCCGATCTCAAGCGCCTGATCGATGCTTGGCCCACGCTGTCGCCTGCGATCCGTGCGGGCATCGCGGCGATGGTGGGGGCGTCCTGCGCCACGAAGGAGACCGACCATGACTCGTAAGAAGAGGGGTGTCGGTGTGAAGCCAACTGATGGGGGTGTTCGATGCACCACCTCTGCCGATCCTTCATCTGATCCGGATGCTGCGGCCGATGTCCACGTCAGGGCGCTCGGAGCTGCGACGTACTGCTATGCCCTCGTGCCCCATCTCGGGATGCTGCTCGAAGGCATCGACGTGCCCGTCTCAGCTCATCAGCTCATGGACTGGCTGATGCGGGAGATGGCCCCTCGGGATGCTCTCGAAGAGATGCTTGTTGTGCAGGCACTGCTGGCGCACGTCCGGGTGCTCCACCTGACCAAGCTCTCGGGCAGCCAGACTGATCTGAAGTCGATCCAGACCGTCAACGAGTACGCCGATCGTGCGAGCAATACGTTCCGACGGCTCATGCTCGCGCTGGCTGAGTACCGCAAGCCACCCCGAGCCGGGGACACCTTCACCGCCATCAAGCAGGCCAACATCGCCAACCAGCAGGTGGTTCAGAATGAGAAAACACAAACAGAGAACGCGGCGAACGAACAAGGATTGCCCGAGCGGTCAGCCCCGGCGGCCCTACCGGCTGACTCCGGAGGGCCTGGCCTCTCTGAGGTCCTCGGCCAAGCGAAACAAGCCGTGGGAGCAGAGCACAGGACCACGGACGGCTGAGGGCAAGGCGGCGAGTGCGCAGAACGCTCGCAAACACGGCGAGCGGTCGGCCGTGGCTGTTGAGCAGCGTCATCGATCTGCGGAGCTGATTCAGGTGCTGCGTGAGATGATGCGAAAATCTGATGAGAGCCTTCATATCCCCGAGTGAGTCCTCGCCAAGGGAATCAAGACAGATTGAAGATGTGCTTTGGATGCCAGCATTCAATGCTTGTGTGTTACCGCTTGGCGTGTTGGAGTTGTGCCCACTGCCTCCACTCTGGTGTCTCTCCTCGCAGCGCGATCTGTTCGACGAGACCTAGGAGGTCTTCTTGCGGCTGGCCGTGCTTGACCTGGCAGCGGGCGTAGGCCTGGATCGTGGGCATGTGGCCCGGCCAGACTTCGAGTGCTGAGCGATATTCGTCCATAGCGCTATCGATCTGTCCAGCTCGTTCGAGTGTCATGGCGAGGTTGGTACGCGGGTCAGGATGACCGGGCATGAGCTTGCGAGCCCACTCAAACTCTGATGCGGCTTCGTAGAGCTTGCCTTGATTGAGGTAGAGCACTCCGAGGTTGTTGTGTGCGGGACCGTGGTAGAGATCGGCGGTTAGGGCTTGGGTCAGCAAAGATTCGCCGCGTGCATCATCGCCGCGATCGATTGCAGCGACTGCCTCTTGGGTGAGTCGCTCTGCCCGCAGCGGGCTTCTGATGTCTGCGGAAGCTGGCCGGTACGGGCCCGAACTGCTTGCGCAGCCGGTGAGAGTTGATGCCAGAATCAAGCTCAGCAGCAGGGACCAGATATGTATGATGGTGACCTTCATGGAGTACCCCCCTGAGCGTACGGCGCGGTGACAATGAGCGTGGTTGCAAATGTGCCGCCTCGCGAGCCGCGAGTATTCCCGGCGGTCATCTCGATCGAGGTGACGGTCCATCGCGGCGCTGCGTTTTGCCAGGCTCTAAGAAATGAACCAAGCGTTGGTGCGGTCACAGATCGCAAGTTGATGCGTACGGATTGTTCGCGGAGTTGCACTTCGGTGTTGGGTTGGCCGGGGACGGGCCGATCACCCGTGGGGATTACGCCTTGGAGGGTTCCAGAGGGCAGCCCGGCATCGGATACAGCGGTTCTGGCAAGGGCGAGCACGTCTGCCTCGGGCCGAGCACCCCATGTAATCTGCTGTGATGAGACTTCAAGCCGCGTGAGTTCGGCTAGCTCTTGGGCGACGAGCCTCGTAGACGCCTGGGCGTGTTGATATTCTTGCTTTGAGTCAACCAATCGCTTGGCCTGCCAGATGCAGATGCCAAGAGCGAAGACTGGCAAGGCGAGCATTGCAAACGTGCGGTTGCGGATCATCCGTCGCTCCTTCGTTCGCTTACAAGCTCAAGCTGGACTTGCCCGCGTTGCGTGGACATGCCCGGTTGCTGCGTCGTCCATCTGGCAGGTTCAGGTTTCCAGGCAGCCGCGAAGGCATCCGCAGTTGCGGTGTTCTCGTGGCGAGTTCTCATGCGAAGAGTCGAGCCCGTTGCAGTAAGTGATTCGGTGTGCGTGACGATGTCGGTAGGCCATGCCTCAAAGGCTGCGACGAGCGTGGGAACGGCGTCGGCCGCCCCGTTGTAATGTGACGACGATGACTCAAGCGAACGGAGTCTGCGGAGTTCAGCGGTCAGACGCAGTTGAGGGAGTTGGCCTGCGAGTCCCGAGCCGATCTGATTGGTGATGGCTTGATTGGATGCGACGCGAAGACCCGCAGTAGTTTCATCAAGCGTGTTGGCACGCCGATTGATTCCGAATGCCACGATCAGCAAGACGAGCGATGCTGCAATGGCGGACGTTGCGGCGAGTCGGTTGCCAGCCTGGATGATGTGCGGCGGGGTTGCCTCGAAGGATGCGAGATTGAACTCAAGTGGTTGCGCGTCCGCATTGAGCCACCTGGGCAGTGACTCTGGCTCTATGCGCAAGATGCCTTGTTCGAGCAATGGATTGAGGCGAGACCAGTCGATGCCGCAGGCGATGATTGCATCGCCTGAACGAACATACACGGCGTGGACTTGTTCGATCGGGACGGGTAAGTACCGCTCGAACGCAAACCCAAGCCTGCGACGAGCAGCAGCAGAGCGAACACTTTGGCCAGTGAGAGTGGAAGCATTCAAGCTTGCCCAGTAGAGGTGCTCGGCGGGAATGAGGTGCGTGGCAATGCCGCTGGAACTGTTCATGGCGATTCTTCCCGTAGCGATAAGCGTGCGATGCGGCCAGCGGATTCGATCTCGACGCCACCTGCATCAATGCTCGCGACACGCTGGCGATCAATGATCGATCCTTCTTCGACGCGATGCACTTTGTGCGTGCTGGGGTCGTAGAGGATCGCCGAGTGGTTCTTGTCAGTGTCAACGGAAATGGCGAGCAGTTCGAGCCGCACTTGCGGTGGTTGTCGATTTACTATCCTTGAGGAATCGGCAGTGTTTGGAGCGGTTGGGTACGGCTGCCAGAGCGCAACGTCGAAGGTACTCCAGTCGATAGTTTGAGCCGGTTGTGTGCTTTCATCCGCTTGCGGCAAAGCAGCAAAGCCCTGTTGAACGGTATGTGCTTCTCCGCGAGACCTGAACGCCCACACCACAGCGGCGGCACTGGCAAGTACGCCGACAACTAGGACGCTGCGAGTCAGAAGCTTCAGCGATCGCAATGGATTATGCGTCGATCGGGACACGGCGGTGCAACCTCCATCCATCTTGCCCGTGGACGTAGACGAGCCACCATGATCGGCGTGCTGAGCCAGACGCGGCGTCGATTCGGAACGCCCACGCATCCGAGGTTGTCGAGAGCCTGATCTTGGGGATGCTGCCCTGACTTTGACTTGCTGGTCTAGGAAGCGTTGCCGCTGTGTCGCCATTGTTCCTTGCATCTGCGAGGCGGTCGAGGTTGGTTGTGCCTGTGAACCGAGCGACAGATTCAACCATCACCCAAGGAGCTGTGTTGACGTTGAGCACGTTCGGAAGATCGAGTTCGCCAAGATCAAACGCGACAACTTCGCCCGGGTTTACTTCACGATGAGTGTCGTGATACTGATTCGGATACCACGAGTGCTGACCTTTGTAGACCGATCGCTTGGACCAGCCATCGAGCCCGAGGTTGGCTGCGTGGTCCGATGGCACGCGGCGAAGCGTTGCCGCGATCTCTGGGGCAAGACGGTGACCCACCGGAGTGTTTCGAGCGGTTGTTACCGGGAGCATCCCTTGCAAATCGAATGCGGTAATCGAGACGGATACCTGCTGCGAGCCAGCGGTCCAGTTCCATTGATCGATGGTGAGCCGTGGCGATGTTGCATCAAGTGGCAAGACCACGGCAGATGCATTTTCAGCGAGCCATGTCTCGATGCTTGACTCGAACGAAGAAAGCGAGCTGTCGATCGTGGTGACCAGTCGTGTTTGATGCGTAGAGCGGTGCAAAGACGTTGCGCGAATCGCCAGCAGCGCAAGGGCCGGGACGACGATGACAAGTGTTGAGAGCACCAACAGCAAAGCGACCCCTCGGCGTTGCGTGTTCATGGCGTGCTCCCCATGGGCAGGGAGAGTTGTCGTGTTTCGCCTGTCATTGTCTCAATGCTTAGGATGAGTGCCTCGGAATGCTCTCCGTTGTGGACCTGTTCGATGTTCAATGCATGCACAGCTGCAAGAAGCTGTCGGGGCTCAGCAATCTGTTGAAACTGCTCATCCATGAACGTCACCATGAGTGTCTGGTTCATCGGGTGAAGTTCAAGCCGAGCCCAGGTCGCGAGTTGGACTTCATCGCGAGATGAAACACTAACCCACCATCGCGCGGGCAAGAGCGCCCGTCCCTGTTGATCCAGACGCGGCCAGCGATCATCGGTAGACCGCAGCGTGAGTTCCTCGATAAAGAGCACCGTATCGTCGAGATCGCTCTCGGCGATCCTTGCTTCGATTGTAGGAAGCGAACCTCGTGATATTGCC
>CAYUVO010000092.1:0-10345 GCA_964448185.1 uncultured Phycisphaeraceae bacterium | reverse complement strand
CGATGTGCCGCTGGATCGCCATCACACCCTCGATCAACATTTCCGGACGCGGCGGACACCCAGGAATGTACACATCGACCGGTATGAACTGATCGACACCCTGGACCGTGGCGTAGGTATCGAACACGCCGCCGGTCGAAGCGCACGCACCCATTGAGATAACCCACTTGGGTTCGGTCATCTGTGCATAGATACGTTGGAGCACAGGGAGCATCTTGATCCCCACACGTCCGGCAACAATCAACAGATCGCTCTGGCGAGGACTAAACCGCATGACCTCGGCACCAAACCGAGCTAGGTCGTATCGGCTGCACGCGGTAGCCATCAGTTCGATGCCGCAGCAAGCGGTCGCAAAGGGGATGGGCCAGATCGAGCTGCGCCGGGACCAGTTGATCACCCGCTGAAGCTGAGTCGTCAGGACCGTATCGGTTGGCAGTGCTGCTTCAATCCCCATCAGTCCACCTCCGCGGGCATGGTTCGCTCGTGTGCGCTCGTCCGTTGACTGTAGCGAGCCGAGCCTACCGGGTTTCTATGGCAGGGCGCAAATCGTCTTCTCGGCGGCATCAAGATCATCGACCCGGATCACGCAGGTCGTGGGCGATCCGTTCGCTTGAGCTGTGAAATAGGCGTAGCGGATGTTGATTCCTGCTGCCGCGAGGTGGAAAGCGATCTCTTTGAAGCCGTTGGGTCGGCCTTCGAGATGCGCCACGAGCACGTCCGATTCGGCTACCGGACCCGCCCCGGCGTCGCAGAGCTGCTCGCAGACCGTTCGGAGCCCTTCTTCGGGGTACCCGATGAGTCTGACCAGACCTTTGCCGTTGACCTCGCTGACGGTGACGCCGGTGACCTGGGCTCCACTCGCTGCGTTGGCTTCGAGCACCCCGGCAAGCTCGCCCGGACGGTCCTGAAGATACACCGAAAACTCTCGTGCTCGTGTGACCTGCATGCTGGTGATCTTCCATCCTTTTAGATACGACGAGAATCGGGTTGAGAGTTGAGCCGCTGAGGGGAAAGGGGGAGGGGGAAAGGGAGGGGGAGGGAGGTTAGCGGTCTTCCCTGAGCTTGAACATCCCGTAACCCTTTCGTTTCTGGGGGTTACGTTTGTTCCGACCCTTGTCCAAGGATTTCTCGATCTCCCGGACCACCGGCTCGATGGGCCACGCCTCGCTGTACCCCTCTTCGACGGTGACCCCGCGATTGCGCAAACCCGTCGCCTTCACAGTCCGGCTATAGCAACCGGTCGTGGATACCAAGACCAGCACCGCGAGAGTGACCTGCCCGATGCGAAGAACCGGGAGGTGGTGTTGTGTGTGATGTGTTCGCCGATGGGTCATGAGGAACCTGTAGTTTAGGCGTCATGCCTGCTCACACCAACCGCAGTGGGGGCATGGGAACCCCGCTCAGCGGTCGGCGAACTCGCCCGCCACGTCCGCGAGCGTCCGCCCCTTAACAGCGGCCAACTGGGCGTCTCGGAGCATCCTTGAGCCCTCGGTCCCGGTCAGTGCGAATCCCGCTTCGAGCACCGTCAGAGCCGACACCTTCTCGGGCGGCTCAGCAAGCACAAAGCTCGCGGGGTCTTCTTCATCCTCGTCGTCGAATACGCAGTGGAGCACGCCCCGCCGCTTGAGCCCTTCGAGCAATCCCCGAGCGAGGTCTTCATCGACCCCCGCTGCGCGCGCCGCGAGCGAGGGCGAAAGGGTCTTGCCGTCTGCGAACCGCCTCGCAGCAGCAGCAGCGACCGCCAGAGCAGCAGCGGGATCGACCACCCGCCACAGGCGATCGGGATCATCGCCCATCACGCCGCGTCGGTGCTGGAACAAGAACGCACACTGCAAGCCAAAGAGCACGATCAGCCAGGTGACGTAGACCCAGAGCAAAAAGATCGGGATCAGCCCGATCGCGCCGTAGAGCCGAGAGACGCCGCCCGAAAACGCGGACATGTATTCGACCAGCCCGTACTTCGCCAGTTCCCACAGCACGGCTGCAAGCAGCGCCCCGCCCGTCGCAGCACCGATATGAACCCTCGCATTGGGAATCACCCGGTACAACAACACAAACAACAGCGTCGAGATCATCACGCCCACCGCGTGGACGATCAGCTCAGCGAGCACGGGCAGTTCGAGCCCGGTCCAGTTGGTAAACCATTCGAGCGCGCGCCCGAGTTCGCTGCCGAGCCAGAACGTGAGGATCAGAAAGATCGGCCCGACCACGAGCAGCGTGGTGTAGGTCGTAAATCGTCTCGACCATGCGCGGCCGTCGCGGGCGTGGTAGATGCTGTTGAACGCTCGCTCGATCTCGATCAGAAACCCGAGCGCCGCGTAGACCAGCGCCGCGATTCCGACGGCACCGATGGCCTTGAGCCTGCCCTGTTCGCCTTGAACGCCCGAAACGAGGTTGTCCATCCACAGATCGAGACGAACACGGTCTTCGGGCGACGACGCTTCCTCGGAATCAGGATCGGCTGCCGAATCAACAGTCGGATCAGGTGCTTGAACATCTGCCGGCTCGGCTTCGGATCCGTCTGTCGCTTCTTCAGCGGGCTCATCCGAAGACTCGCTCTCGGGTTCGGCGGATGGATCGAGCACGATCCGATTGATCCCCGTCAGCTCGAACACCTGATCGACGACCGACTCGACCCGGCCTTTATCAGCGAGGGTGCCGATGACCGCGACGCCGATGACGAACATCGGGATCAGGGCGAAGATGGTCCGGTACGCGAGGGCCGCTGCCATCCGCGGGAGCTGCGCCCGGTGCATCCGCAGCCCGATGTTCTTGAGCCCGGCTGCGAATCGAGCGAGAGCCCAACGCGGGGCGTCTTGGCTTGGAGAAGGGGGGGGAGGGGGGGGCATCAGCGATTGCCTCGGTTTCGACCGCCATCGGTTCGCCCGCGTTTGAGACGCCCGCCGCTGGTCCGGTCGCCACCACTCCGGTCACGACTGGTCCGGTCGCTGCTGGTGCGGTTGCCACCGGTCCGGTTGCCACTCGACCGGTCATTGCGAGAGCGATTCTGTGCGGTTCGTTCACTTCGAGCACGGGTCGAGCTAGCGCGGCTGCGGGTGCTCCGAACTTTCTTGGTATCCGAAGAAGTCCCCGATGATTCGCCCGCACTCTCTGCGTTGCTGGCTGCCGCTCCGCTGGAGGGTCCTCGGCACGCCTTTTTCAACGCGCCGAGTTCGCCTGCGGTGAGCTCTCGCCACTCGCCTCGTGCGAGCTTGCGGAGCTGGACGGGGCCGATCGCGACTCGTTCGAGCTTCTTGACCGGCGCCCCCACCGCAGCGAGCATCCGGCGGACCTGCCGATTGCGTCCCTCTTTGAGGGTCAGTTCAAGAATCGTGCGTTCGCGGTCGCGGCGGATGATGGTCAGACCGACGTGCGAGGCCCGCGAGCCGCCGACGGATCGACCTTCTCGGCGCTCAGCGATATAGATCCCTCGTTCGAGATCGTTGACCGCCTGGTCGTCGAGCAGCCCTTTGACCACGACGTGGTAGGTTTTTTCGACCCCGAAACGGGGATGGGTGAGACGATTGGCAAGCTCGCCATCGTTGGTCAGCAGCACGAGCCCTGTGGTGTCGAAATCGAGCCTGCCCACGGGATAGAGCCTCGCGCGGCTCGGGTGATCGACCAGATCGAGCACCGTTCGCCGAACCGCTCCGGGCTCATCTCTGGCTGAGCTGATGGTTCGCGTGGGCTTGTTGAGCATGATGTAGAGGTGGCGTTCGGACTTGGGCAGGGGCCTGCCATCGACCTCGATGCGGTCGTTGTGGGGATCGACGAGGACGGGCAGGATGCGGACGATCTCGCCGTTGACCCGGACTCGGCCTTCCTGGATGAGCAGTTCGGAGGCCCGGCGAGAGGCAAGCCCGGCATCGGCGATCACCCGCTGAAGGCGGACCGTGGTGGCGGGCTTGTTCGAGCCGCTGCGGGAGCGCTTTCGGCTCGAAGAACCTGGGCGTCGGCCTGAACGCCCTTGTTGGGCCGAATCACGAGAAGCTCTGGACCTGTTGGGCATACCCAGAGTCTACGCCGCTGCCCACACGCATCATACTTGACACGGAGTGTGTGATCGTCCGATAGTATGGCATGACGCCCTTTGGACCCCGATGGGGGTTGCTGCGCAGGAAGCGCCGCATCTGAAGTCAGAGGACGCCGGGTCACGGAGGACCGCTCGATGGCATTGGTCAGTGAAGATCGGATTGTCGAACAACTGTTTCTGAGCCCTCGCGTGGTCGATGCGGCGACGTTCGAGGAGCTTGCGGGCTCGTTGCGATCGCTTGCGGTTCACGCAGGCGAGCAGCAGACCAAGCTCTCCGACACGCTCAAGCAATCTGATATCCAGCGCGCCTGCGTCGATGAAGCGCTGACCAAGCTCCAGGCGAGCCTTGCGCCCGCAGCGAGGCTGGTGCCGACGCTCGACGACCGGATTCTGCAGGCACGCCAAGCGGCTGAGCGATTGACCGATCCCGAGGCGTTGCTCGGGCCGACGCTCGAAACAGTCACACAGGCTGCGACCCAGCGGTGCGCCGATGCCGTCCGCGAGCAGAGCGAGATGTTCGAGGCTGAGCGTTCGCGTTTGAGCGAGATTTGTAGCGGGCTGGTGGATGCGCAGGTCGATCGGCTCGAGTTGTTAGTCGCGGACTTGGAAGAACGGGCAGCGCGCGCCGAGCAACGCATGGTGTCGGCGGAGAGTGTCCTTGCTCGCGGCGTGCAGGCGGCCGAGGCCTCGGCGGAAGCGATGGTCTCGCAGGCTGTGCGCACAAAGATCGAACACGCGGTCGAGCAGGCGATCGGCACGACAATCTCCTCGACTCTTGAGCCGATGGTCGAGGCAGCACAAGGCCGGATCACGCAGAGTGTGGGCGATTGTCTCGAAGCGATCGCAGCCGCGTCCAAGCGTGCGCAGCAGATCGGTTCTGATTGCACCACTTCTGCTGCAACACTCGAAACGACTCTCGAAACAAAGACGAGCGACACGCTCAAAGAACTCACCGAGCGTATCGACGCGGAACTCGAACGCGCCCACAACGAGCTTGCTGCTGCCTCGGAGGCACTGCCGAAGCACGTTGAACAGCGCCGGGTTGAAGCGACGACTCGTGCGGACGACCTGCACTCGACGTTGCTCGCCCGGCTCAATGCCACAGCGGTTGACTCGACGCAGTTGTGCGACCGCGTCGAGGACAGCCTCACCGGGCTCGAGGCGCGGGCGGGCTCGATTGCCAATCGGTTGGCCGGACGGATTGATGATCTTGCTGCGGATGCGGACATGCTGGCGCAGGACGCCAAGCGGCAGGTGGAGGCCGCCAGTGATGCATCCATCGCACTCACCCCATCGACGGCACCTTCGACGGTAGAGAAGCGCACACCCGCGAAGGCTTCATCATCCAAAGCTCCGGCGGCCACCCCCGCCAAAGCGACCAAGGCTTCTCCAACTAAACCAACGCGCGCAGCGAACAAGAAGAAGGCTGCACTCGACGCAACTACAGCCGTAAGCAAACCCAAGAAGCCCGCTCGCACGCAGCACGCCTAAGCCGCCTCGGTCGGCTGGCATTCGGGAACCTTCCTAGACGTGCAAACCTAGACGCACAGAAATACGCCCTCTAAAAACACCACCGACCCGGAGAAGAACCCGGGCCGGCGGAGGGTGGATCTTGAGAATCTCTTACGAACAGAGATTCAGAAATGTTTCAGTCTGGCTCAATCGTCCTGCAGGATAAAGCTCGCCAGAAGCAGCGCGTTCTGCTGACCGAGGAAGAACGTGACGTCCTCAGCAGCATCGGTTTCGGTCGAGAGAGACCGAGCCGCGTTGACCAGGTTGTAGACCTGCGTGCCGTCGGTCGGGATGATGGTGACCGAGTCGGCTGCGAGCACGTCGATCGACGCCGAGGCGTTGCCCACGTTGGCCGTGAGGTTGAGCCCGATGAGCTCACCGATGCGGCGTGTGACAGCCGAGGTCAGCGAGTTGGCGAGTGCGTCGATCCCGACCTGCGAAGGCGTGTAGCCCAAGAGCGCCAGTGAGGGAACGAACACGACGGCTTCGTCCGACCGGTCCGCGTTGCCCGCGTCAATGCGTTCGCCGAAGCCGAACGTCAGCCCGAAGCTGAAGGCTTCTTCGCCTCCGATGATACGGATCACGTCGCGTTGTGCGAGGCTGCTGATCGGGTCCACCGTGGAACTCAGGAAGATGGTGGAGAAGGGTTCAAACTCGAAGTCTCGCGTATCAGTCGAAATGTTTACGTCGAGCCCGGCCCGATCAAAGATGGCCTGCACGCGGTTGACGGTCTGGTTGATAAAGAATGTATCGAGCGGGATGTTGTCGACGGTTTCACCCGAGAAGCCGAGCGTCGCCGCGTTGAAGCCCGCGAGTTGCGTGGTCGCTCCGCCGACTTCGAGCCAGTCGATCGAGCCGCCCTGTGTCTCGATGAACACGTTCTGGCGACGGCGGATGACCGGCTCGAACGCGGGCGTCGTGGTGACTTCGAGTGCGTAGTCGGTGTTGAATGCACCCTGGAGATAGATGGCGTAGGTCGGGTTGCCAGCGTTGCCGTCGAGACGGGGACCGGTGATGAACTCGATGAAGAAGTCGCCGTTGGCATCGAAGCCGTAGGACACGTTATCGCCGTCCGCGATGATGCCCGGCGTGCCGCCGTTGGGAGAGAAGTCACTCGGGGAATAGAGCAGCAGCCCGTCGCTGATACCTGTGGAAGTCGTGGTATCAAAGATCGCGAACTGGACGCTGCTCGCCGAACTCGCGAAGTCGTTGGCCGCCGATCGGCTGCCGAGGTCGGCGCCAAAGTCCGAGAGCTGGACGGTCACCCGGATGATGGTTCCCTGATCGATCGGGAGGTTGCTGTTGATGTTGAACACGTCAACATCGGGCGTGATCACCGACGGGATGCCGGTGGCTCCGGGCAACCCGATCGCGTCGCGGATGTTGGTGGTGATGGTACCGCCGGTACGGGTGACGGTATCGCCATTGGCATTGGTGCCACGGACGATGTCGTCCTCGGTCCCGATGATGCCGTCGAGCCCTGGATCGAGCGTGAAGTCGAATCCTGAGACGGAAATTGAGCTGCGATCATCGGTGGTGTTGAACGCACCGTCGATGCCCGCGAAATCGCTCGCGCCGGGGGCTGCGGGGAGGTCTTGGCCGTTGCCCGAATCGGTCCCGGCGTTGAAGCCCGTGTTGCCGTCATCGAAGACGGTCAGGCCGATGGCGTAGTCGCCCAGAATGTTCTGACCCGAGGCGATGTCCGGGATCACCGGCGTGTTGAACAACGGGGCACCGTTGCCGACGATCAAGGTAAAGGTACCGGTCTCGGTAATAAGGAAGTTGGTGTTCTGCGAGATGTTGAGGTCTTCGCCGACGATCTGGCCCGGGAGTCCGACGTTGAACGCGGTGACTCCAGCGAGAGCTGCGCCCGAGCCGTCGGGGTTCAACAGCAAGACGGTGGTGCGGAACGCGGCGCCGGTCGTTGCTTCGATCTGAAGAATCTGCCCGGCCTGCAACGAGATGGAATAGACATCGACGTCGGCACGGAAATCAAAGAACCGTGCGTCGTTGTCCGGGTGATCCCCGATCGTGCCGCGGAGCACAAAGCGACGGTTCACATCGGGCAAGCCATCGGGCGCGAAGTTGTTATCGAGCACCGTGTTCAGGTTGATCGGAGCGAACAGATCGACCTGACCCGAGCTCCCGGTCTGCCCGACCGCTGTGACGGTTCCAGCAGCAGCCGCCGACTTGTCGCCCGCGTCGCCGACGATGTCGTTAACCGAGAAATCGTCGTTGGCTTCAACGATGCCATCGCCATCGCCATCGAGCCTCGCACCGGCCACCTTGGCCCGCAGCAGATCCTGGTCGAAGTCAAAGCGGTACACGCCTTGAGCCGGATCAGAAGTCAGCAAGGGCAGATTGCGATCGGTGATCTCGCGGCTGAACCGCACCGACAACGTGTTGGTGTCGGTGTCATAGCTCAGCGTGTAATCATCGTTGGGCTGGAGACGGATGAGCGTGTTGTTCGGGCTTCTGATCTCGGAGATCGTCAGCGCGTCGAGGAAGCTCGATGCATCCATGGGCTGATCGAACTCGATCCGAGCAAACGAGGTCTGGCTGACCCGTTCGACCCGCAAGTCGACCACACGAATCGGAACCGGTGCCAAGTTGGGCTGCTCGATGAGAGCGTTGCCCGTAAGTTGTGGCGCAACACCCGAGACCGTGGTCGAACCCACCGACCCGCTCGACAAGATGCGGAACGATTCTGTGGCGCGGTTGGAACCGATGATCTGGTTGCCGATGGTCACCACACCGATGATCGATCGGCCCGCAGCCAGACGATCATCACCCGACCCGAAGAACCGGTCAGGTCCACGCAGCCCGCCAGCGACGATGTCGCTGCGAACCAGTGAGCCGCCGATGGTGATCGTTTCATTGAACCCGGCGTTGACCGTATCGGTATTGAACGGAGTGGTCGGCCCGGTGTCGAAGTTGGCGTCGTCGCCAAGGTCCGCACCGATGAGGATCTGCGAATCGCTCACGTCACCCTCGACCTCGATGGTGCTGAAGAAGTAACCCGAGGAGATGCGGCTCTCGTTGACCGTTCCGGCTCGGAAGGTCGAAATCGCCTCGCCCGCACGGACCAAGGAGTTGTCGATCCGGCCGCCGAAGACATAGTTGGTGACTGCACGTCGAGCATTGACGATTGCACGCGTATCCCCTGCGACAGTGAAGAACCCGCTCGAATAGATATCAATGACGGGCACCGCACCCGGAACAATGGTCTGGGGATCCGGATCTGCAATTCTGAGATCGCCCAGATCACCACTGATGGTGATAAACGCTGCGTTTTTTGCGGAGATGGTGCCGTTGACGAATGGGCCAGTAACCAGCGAGGTAAAGTGCTGTCCGACTCTGATATCGCCCCCATCAAAGAAGCCCAACACCATGTTCAAGACGAAGGCATCAACCACGATGTCAGAATCCCCGAGCAGGCTCGCGTTGACCTGAATCAAGCCGGCCGAACCGCTGTTGAGGGAGACGATATCAAAGTCAGTGAGAACGCCCGAGTCCGAGTTGACCACGATCGAAGTGCTAAAATCGCTGCCCGCACCAAAGATCACGCGACTCGTCGCATCATCGAAGAATGCACGACCGGCACCGGTAAATGTAACGCTACCCGAACCCGCAGCCGTCGAGAACGTCAGCGGCACACCCGCTGTGAGTTCGCGGCCAACAAAGCTAGTCGCGATGTCGGGATCGTTGACCGCGGTCCCGACACCACCAACGGTCACGCGACCGCCCGCAGTGGCTTCGACCGGGACGACCTCACTAAAGACTGTCACATCGATGACCTGACCACCAACGACCAGGGAACCGACGAAGGAGACGCCGATCTCGGTGGTTTCATCGCCCGTGTTATAGATACCGTCGGCACCCGCGTTCATCCCGGCAACGATGGTGGAAGTGAACAAGCCACTCCCAACCTGAATGCTGATGATAAATCCACTGTCAACGCTATCGGCATTGGCACCCGTTCCACCCGCGAGTCCGTCATCGCCGAACGAACGCAAGCCAGCGATAATCGCGGTACCCGCGATGTACCCGCCGACATTGACGTTGAAGATCGAATCACCAGCCGCGATGATCGCCGCTGGAGTTTGTGTGATGCCGTCGTCTTGGATGTTCTCAGCGACGGTGATTGCACCGATCGCGTGACCTGCATGGATCACGGCTTCATAAATTGAGCCGCCGCTGACCGTCACAAACCCGATGTTCCAACCCGCTGTAATGCGAGGACCATCGACCGCGGTCGACGGGCTCAGGCCCGGAGGCAGTTGGTTGCGGAGGGCATCGCTCGAAGCATCAGAGGCCGACAAGAACGGGCTGATCCCGATGTCCCCGAACACGCCGTCAGCACTTGGCAGAACCTGAAGGTTCAGCAGAATGAAATCGGCGTGAACATCGCCGTAGAGATTGCCGCCGGAGATTGTAAAGGCGTCAATGCCTCCCGAGAATGCGTTGACCGCATTGCCCGGCAAGAACGAACCGTTGAGCAAGAAGAACGAGCCGATGCCGCCGCTGTACGAGGTGATCCCGCCGCCGAAGTCACCCGTGATCGAGATTTCTTCAATGCGACCAGCCGCCGAGAGCGTGCCCTGTCCGACCAAGTTTTGACCGGGCAGGTTGGACACCGCGCCGAGCGTGATGCTCTGGACACCTTGACCGACAACGATGTCGGAGTGAAGCTGGCCTGCCGCGCTGGCTTCGATGAGTGCGCCACGCACCACGATCAACCCGGGGTTGGTCGCCGAACCGATGTTGCGCCCGGCGACCAGCGACGAGACGCCGCCCGCC
>CAYUVO010000091.1:0-10348 GCA_964448185.1 uncultured Phycisphaeraceae bacterium | reverse complement strand
GAGCCGTTGTGGGCGAGGGCGACGGGTCCATCGGCGGTGGTTTCGAGGAGGGGCTGGGCGTTGCAGGCTTGGGAGCCACCGGCGGTGGAGTATCGGTTGTGCCCGATGGCTCCGAAGGTGGCTCCGCTGGAGCCTCGGCCCGTGCCACTGCCGCCGCCGGCTTCGACTTCGTCACGCTTACGCATGGTCTTTGTGAGGGTTTCGAGTGTGGTAGCAGAAAATACCTCCGAGACAAGGCCCATTCGCGTGTGGACGCTCAGATCTACGCCATCGCTCACCGCGATACCTGCGGATTCCTGGCCACGGTGTTGCTGGGCGTAGAGGGAGAGGTAGCACTGCTGGACGGCATCGGGGTCACCCCAGACCCCGACCACGCCACAAGCCTCTTTTGGGCCTGTGTCCGGTCCTGTTCGAGAGCGGGCCTTCTCGGGTTGAATGACACTCAAAGGGATGGTGCGTGGCATCGGCGAGAGTCTATGCGATTCGTCGATGTCAGACTGATAGCTGGCGGGGCTTGACGCGGGGGGGGATGGGTGCTTGGATTGGGCTCATACTGGGCGTGTGCCCGGATCGTTTGAACGCCGACCCGAAGCCTCGGTCACTCGGCACGGTCGTCGAGCCAGACTCGACACCCGCGAGCAGCGTGCTGCCTTGCGGTGACGGAAGAAAGGAAGCCTGTTATGGCCCGTTATACCGGTCCCAAGGTCAAGTTGTCGCGTCGTGTTGGTGTTCCCATCGCGGACATCCCAAAGCACACCTCCAAGCGTGCTCTCAACCCCGCGGGTATGCACGGCTACCGCGGTCGCCGACTTCGTGACTACGGCCTGCGTCTCAACGAGAAGCAGAAGCTCCGCTTTCACTACCACGTTTCCGAGAAGCAGTTCCGCAGAGCGATCGACCGAGCGACGACGCTCCGTGGTAACACGGGCGAGCTCCTGCTCCAACTGCTCGATCGCCGTCTGGACAACCTCGTGCGTCGCTCGGGTGTTGTGCGCACAATCTGGGCGGCTCGTCAGGTCGTTGCACACGGTCACGTTCTGGTCAATGGCAAGAAGTGCGATCGTCCCTCGTTCCAGGTGAGCCCGGGCGATGTGATGACGTTCAAGCCGAAGATCCAGAAGCTGCTGCGTGAGACGATGGAAACGATGGCGGGCCATGAGGTTCCGGGCTGGATTGAATTCAATCCATCGGAGTTGACGATCCGTATCGTGGCGCTGCCCACCGCGGACCAGATCCCGTTCGAGGTCAATACGAATCTCATCGTCGAATTCTATCGCTGATTCAAGCGGCTCGTAAGCCTGGCCCGGTGGACGGGTCCGGCTTTCGGCGCTCGCGTGCCCATCGTTCGTCTGCTCATACGAGCCGTAGCCTTTTCCGGCGAGGACCCCGCGCATGCTCAAGTTTTTGCGGAAGTACAACACGATCATCATGGTGATCGGCGGCGTGCTGCTGATGGTCGCGTTCACACTTCCTCAAGCGATCCAGCAGATTGGTTCGCGAGTGAGTGATAAGGTGGTCGCTACGCTTGATGGCCGCGATATCAAGTCCAGCGATCTGACATTGGCGGAACGAGAAATTTCCGTACTTTCGCGTCTCGCGATCGTGCCCACGCCGCGTGGCCAGATAGTTCTGATCAAGACGATGCTGGACCCGGACGCCGAGGCCGAGCACTGGCTGTTACTGACTGAGGCCGCCGAGCGAGCTGGTTTCGTTGGGGATGCCGAGCACGGCCTGGGCTATCTCGACGAGCTGGCACAGATTCAGGTGGTGATGTATTTCAACACGCTGATGGTTCGGCAGGTGTCGAATCCTGCGCTGGCGATGAGGCTCGCCGAGCAACAGTTCGAGAGCGAAGCCGGGCAGGAGGAATATCGCAAGCAGCGGACCGGGCTGCTGCGTGCTCGCAGCGAGATCGCGAGCAGGAGCCGGATGCTGCCCGAAGATGTGGACCGTGCGCTCGCCAAGCTGCGAGGCGTTCAGCGGATGCAGTCGGCGTACATTGGCTCGATCCGGATGTCGTCGATTGAGGCTCAGCGGGTAGCGTCGCACTACACGGATTCTGTGATCGCGGATGTGGTCCAGATCCCCGCAGATGAGCTGGTGGACCCGACGCTCAACCCGACGGACGAACAGCTCGCAGCGCACTTCGAGCAGTACAAGGCGTTCAAGCCCGGTGAAGAAAAGGGTCTCGGGTTCGGATATCGCCTGCCCGATCGTGTCAAGCTGCAATGGATCGAACTCAACCGTGAGGCGATCTCCGAGGCGGTTACGATCGACGTGCTGGCGATTGCCAAGGCGCATCAGGCCAACCGCATTCTCTACCCAGGCGAGCTAGTCGCCGAGCGGACCCGCATCGAGGCGGACCTGCGCAACACGCGGGTGAAGTTTCTGCTGGATCTTGCGGAGACCACAATCCGTTCGGAGATTGGGAGGCTCACGCGGCCTCTGGCTTCGGATGGCGAATACAAGCAGCTCCCTGCGGACTGGACGACCCCGAACATGTTCACCATCGCGGCGACCGCTGCGGATGCGGTGCGCACGAAAGAGGGGATGCCCTCGTTCCCGATCCCCAAGGTGGTCCTTCGCGATGCGCAGTGGCTCGATGCCCGCAAGATGAGTGAGCTCGATGGGATCGGCAGGGCAAGCATCCGCACGACCGACGCACAAAGCCCGGCGTTCCCGATGATCGGGCTTGCGTTGTCGGTCAAGGAACTCGAACCCACCACCACGCGGACCATCCAGCTCGGGATTCCGTACACCGATGAACGGCTCGAAGACTTCCTAGGCAACCGGTACATCATGACGGTGACCGATGCGACTCAAGAAGGCGTGCCCGACAAGATCGATGATCTCATTGATCCTCAGCGGGTACGCGAAGATTGGCGCAAGGCTCAGGCGTACAGCTTCCTCATCGCTCAGCGAGGCACGCTCGAAGCACTCGCGATCGACGAAGGACTCGACGCGGTGATCGACGCGCTGTTCCCGACAGAGATCACCGAAGAAGCCACGCGGCCGACCATCTTGCGGGACGTCGAGTTCGGCGTAGCGCAGACTCGATTCGTAAACCGCCGCGTGCCCTTTGACAGCGAGACGGTTCGCGAGCTGGTTCGGGCCAAGGCTGCGGGCTTTGACCCGCTTGCCTCGGTGGATCAGGTTGCCCCTGCGGATCGCACGCTTGCGGTCGAGGCCGAGCCGGTTCGTTCGATGCTGCTTGTTCGGATCATCGGGCTCTCGCCCTTGACGACTGAGTCGTTCAGGCTGTTGCGTGATGTCGCGGTCAAGCGAGGCGTCGAGGACGACATCTCCGAGAGCGAGATCTTCTCAACGCCACTGGCCTTTGAGGAACTCAGCAAGCGGCTGAACTACGAAGTGCGTGAAATCAGGTCCAAAAAGAGTCGTGAAGAGTCCGCGAGAAAGTCAGCCGAGCCGACAGATGCTGACAGCACGGACGCAGATCAAGGCTAAAGCTCGAACTGCTGACGTCATGAAGTACCCAGTGCAATAGGCTCATTAGAACGGGATCAGCAGCACGCTTGCTGTGAAGTTGACGATTCGTCCAGCCAGGCCGAAGAGCGCCGAGAACCCGAACATCCACATCGCGATGAACAGGCCCAAGCCCAGGTATTGACCTTGTGGCCCGCTCAAGAGCCGGTCGTACGCGGGGAAGAAGTCTGCGATGATCCTTGAGCCGTCAAGCGGCGGGATGGGCAGCAGGTTTAGCAGAACAAGCACGACGTTGAGCAGAGCCCCTGCGCGGAACACCATCATGGCGTTGTCTTGAACATGCGCGGGGATCGAGCTTCCGAGTGACGAACTTACAATCACGGTCCATGCGACGTAGAGCACGATGCAGAGGATGGCCAGTGCGATGTTCATCGCCGGGCCAGCAGCAGACACGAACGCATTGGCGTGACGCCCCCGCATCCGAGAGGGATTGACGGGCATCGCTCCCCAAGCGATCCCGAGCAGAGCAAGCATAATCAGGCTCATCATGCCCATATGCACGACGGGGTTGAAGGTCATCCGGCCCATCTCGATCGGCGTGCGGTCACCGCGCGAGATCGCTGCCCAGCCGTGAGCGAGTTCGTGGAGCGTGATGCTCACAATGACCCATCCCACCCAGGCAATGGTGAACACCGGGTCTCTGTTCCATGAATCAGTGATCCAGATTCCGCCCACTGCCAGCCTCCGTTTCAGTTGCTCTCACCGGCGAGCCCAGAAGAAAGGCCCCGCAGCACATGGTACCGGGAGCCTTGTGAATCATGCTCGAACATCATCCGAGGTTCATATCAAGCCGTTTTGGCGGGCATGGCCTTGGAGACCTTGACCGCGGTATCCACGAGTTGATCGAACAGCTTGGGGTCTTCGATCGCGATCTGGCTGAGCATCTTGCGGTTGAGCAGGATCCCGGCCATCTTGAGCCCGCTGATGAACAGGCTGTAGCGGGTGCCCCGCATGCGGCACGCGGCAGTGATACGGGTGATCCACAGAGCGCGGAAGTCCCGCTTGCGCGTGCGACGGTGCTGGTAGGCATAGACGCCAGCGCGACGGACCGCGTCCTTGGCGAGGTAGTAGTGGTTCTTGCGGGCGCCGTAGTAGCCACGGGCCTGGCGGAAGATTCTTTTGCGGGCTTGGTTGCGGGCTGCGCCCTTGCGAGTACGAGGCATCGTCGATCTCCTTCACATCCGTCGGAGCGGCCCGAGTTGGCCGAACTTTGTATCCCGACGCACACCATCGAACGCCATCATCGCAGCCTGTCCGCGACACTGGCAGGTCCGCTCATAGAGCCGACCTTGAATCAAACTTGTACCGGTTCTTGATAACCGGGTCTTTAGTCGGCCTTGGCTTGTGCTGCTGCTGCACGCTGCTCGGCCTGCCTCGCGCGGCGTTGCTCGGGCGTGGGCGAGGGCCTGCGCGCCGAAGCGGGCTGGGTCCGACCACGCAGACGCCTGAAGAGCAGCTTTTCGAGCCGCTTGGCGTCGCAGTTGGCCAAGAACCGGTCCTGGCGGAGCTGGCGGAGCCTTTTTCCGCTCTTGTGAGAGCTGAGGTGCTTGTGGAAGGCCGAGCGGTGTCGGCACTTTCCGGACTTGCTGATACGGATCCGCTTGAGCAGACCTTTATGAACCTTGTTCTTCGGCATCATGCCACTCCGTCTTGTTATTCGAGCCATCACGACCCGAGGGCGGCAATACTAGGCCCGGCGGCCGAGCCATGCCATCCCATTCTTTCGGGTTCTGGGGGGTTTGAGATGAGAAATCTGGCAGATCAGCGTGGATCATGATGGTTCATGGCCCTACGAAGTCGTCGCCATGACGGGCGGGCAGCTCGGTGCCCCGGATGGGCCGAACCTGACCGAGCTGCTCGGCGACCTCGACCATGAACTCGATGGCCCGTGGGAGGTAGATGTTGTCGCCCGATTCGAGCTGGGGGGTGGTGGTCCAGAGGACCGAGCCGTCGGAGAAGAGAATCATCTGGCCTTTGCCGCTGTGGTTGGGGCTGCTCTCTCGGGGGATGATGGGTTCGCCACGAGCGGCCCGCAGGACCACCGGCGAGCGATCGGCGGCAATCACAAAGCGGTTGTCGGACCCGAGCCGGGGGGCATCTTTGCGGGTGATGATCCGGTAGCTGTAGCTGATTTCTTCGAGGGAGTCCCAGTCGGTGGCGTCCTCGGAAGTCGGCTCGGTGATCGCATGGGCGTTGCCCGCGCAGGCGAGATCGTTGAGCGGTGCGTACCCGGTACGGGTGAGTGTGTAGAGATTGGCGGAGTTGGATTGCTCGGCGCCTTTGCCGACGTTCCACCAGGTTTGTCCGCCTCCGAAGCCTGCGGTGGCTGCGGGGAGGTGTTCGCGGAAATCCCCGCCATAGAGACCCATGGCCGAGGCAACGGACCGCATGTTGGCGTTGCATGAGGCCTTGATCGAAGCTGAACGCCAAGCGGACATTGCGGGCCAACCGATGGAGACGACGATCAGCAGCATGGCAGCGATCGAAACAAGATCCGCGAGTCTTCGGCTCATGGGGATTCGCATCGGGAGGGATTCGGGGATCTCGCCGAAAGCTTCGATGCGGGCCATGGTGCGGTCGACGAGATCAGCGGGAGCCTGGGGACCGCCTTGGGTGATCGCCTCGTTTGAGGTGCCGATGGCGTTGGCACGCGATTTCAACTCGTTGGGCACTCGGCTTGGGTTGAATGCTGAGGCCATCATGGCGTCGAGGGCGTCGCCGTCGAGAGGCGAGAGCCGGGAGTCTTGTTGGGGTTGCGAAGCTTGAGCGGTTCGCAGGATAACCAGATCGGCTAAGCCTTCGGGGGGTGCGATGTCGGTATCGAGAGAGGCGAGGAGGCTTTGGAGCTTGGCGTTGGCCTGAGTGATTTCGGCTTGAGAGACGCCTTTGGCCAAGTATTCGGCTGCGAGTTCGCCTCTGAGTGCTTCGAGTGCGGGCTGGTCTGTATTGGACTGGGGGTCGTTCAAGGTTCACCTCCGTTTGCCGACGACTGATCGGAATCACGGGCCTGAGACTCGCGTTGTATGGCGGCCCAGTTTTTGGCGAACCCTCCGACCGCAGAATGCAGGCGAGACTTGACGGTTCCCAGAGGGATGCCTAGGTCGTCTGCGATCTGTGCGTAGCTGAGTCGTTGGAAGTAAGCCAAGAGCAGAATCTCCCGCAGAGCCCAGGGCAGGCGATCCATCGCCTGCTGGACCATCTGGTCGCGTTCGCGGGACGCCAGCGCCGCTTCGGGACCGGGCTCATCGAGTGCCATGAGGTCCGCGAAGGTGGCTCTGGAGTCACCTGATCCAGCCGGTGCCGAGAGGGGCAACTCCGACCGCCGAACCTTCTTACGGAGTTGGTCCCTTGCTTTGTTCGCCGCGATTGTAAAAAGCCAGGGTCTAAATCTGCGGGTGATATCGAATCTGTCGGCTGAGAGGTGGACCTGAAGGAAAGCTTCCTGGAAGGCGTCTTCCGCGATTTGGCGGTCGCCGCTGAGGCGGTAGAGGAATCGGAAGAGATCGCCCTCGTGACGTTCGATGAGGATGCGGAGGGTGGTTTTATCGCCCTTGCGGTGGGCATCGAAGAGCTGTTCGTCGGTGAGTTCGCTCATTCGTCCCCCTTTCAGCCCGCACTGTGGCGTCTTGCGTGTGGCACTGGCCTCCCCGAAAGAGCCCCGCCAATAGGGTACTCTCTTGAGAGGAAAGCGAACGCCCGATAGCCATTGGTGAGGCTTGTGGCTCTGGCGAGCGTATGGGCAGGATACATAAGGGGCTGCAATGCGGCCTTGGGTTGGGCGTTGGAGGATGTGATGGGTCGATCCGAGAGCGAAACCAGTCGCGACGCCGAAGGTACGCGGTGTGCAGGCTCGGGTTCGGCTGCGGGTTGCGACTCGTCGAGAGTCGCGGCGATTGAGTCGCATAAGGTCCGAGCCGCATTCGCGGGCGATCAGGACGCTTGGACTGAGTTGGTGCATGTGTATACCCACCGGCTGTATGCGTTTGCGTACAGCAGGCTCAGGCGTGTAGATCTTGCTGAGGAGGTCGTGCAGTCCGTGTTTGCCACCGTTGCCATCAAGGTTCAGAGCGGGAGCTATACCGAGCAGGGGCAGTTCGAGGCGTGGCTGTTTCGGATCGCGGTCAACCGGATCCGGGATCAGATCCGCCGGGCCAAGCGAAGCAAGCAGATCGACACGCCCGAGATGATCGATCAGACCCCCACTCCCATGCGACCCGAGCGAGAAGATCGCGAGGCTCTGGAGGCATTGCGGGAGAGTCTCGGGCAGCTTTCGGCCAAGGACCGTGAGATTATCGAGCTTCGCCATCACGGGCAGATGAGCTTCAAGCAGATCGCAGCGATGCTCGGAGAGCCGGTGGGCACGCTGCTCGCCAGGCACCATCGGGCACTCGCCAAGCTTCGGGAGATGCTCGCACCCGAGCCACAGACTTTACCACAGACTTCGACCGACGCCCAGACATCGCCTCGGCCATCAGATTCCGTTTCACCTCCTTCTTCATCCCGTTCGGTACAGACGCCATGACACACACCTCTTCCACTCCCCCACCGCCGCCTGCAGACCCTCGTGACGCCGAGGTTGCACAGCATCTGGATGCCTTGGCAGAGCACGATTCGGGCACGATGCCGACGGGTCTTGCAGAGCGAGTGCTCGCAGCCACGCCCGCGCCGGTGGCGGGCTCGGCGGAACCAGAAGTGCGCACATACAAGTTCTCGGCGTTCCAGCGCACATCGATGGCGCTCGCGGCTGCGGCTGCTCTGGCGATGCTGATGCTGCCGGTGGTGCTGCCCAAGCGAACCACGACTGTTCCCGGTCCGATCATGCTGGTTTCGGATGAAGTGGATGCCGTGGATTTGTTCGAGATGATGACCTCCTCGCTCGCGAGCGAAACGGATCTGGACTCTTTGTTTGAAGATGCGGCTGCCTTTGACCCGGCGATCGAGCCTGACACGGCTTGGCTAGACGAAACGGAAGCTATCTGAGATGAATCGTTCACTCATTATCGTGTTGGCGGGTTGGCTTCTGGCGTCGCCGATGTGCGTACAGGCGCAGAGCGATCGGCCTGCGAAGACTTCAACAGACGTCGCTGGGGATGCCCAGAGCGTCTCGCCCAGGCGTGGGCTCCCGATTGTCGAAGCTGCGATCGCAGAAGCCAAGGCCCGACTTGAGCGTCTTGAATCTCTGAGGCAGAGTCTCGAAGATGGTCAGCAGGTTTCTCGCGGAAAGTTTCACGAGGCGATGTCATCAGGGCAGGAAGCGAGAGGCAATCCCGGGCGACCGGGCATGCGGGACGAGCCGATGGGGATGCGTCCGTGGCCCGAGGGCAGGCAGAGGAGCCGCGATGGGCAGGAGGCGGGCGATCCTCAGTGGCGGCTGGCGTGGAGTGAGCTTGACGCGGCGCACAAGAAGCGTGTGCGTGAGTTTCTGCGTGAGCACGCTCCGCAGGCGGCTCGCCGGATCGAGCACGCGGATGGTCCTGTTGCTGATCGGATCTTGTCACGGGTGATTGCGCCCAGGGCGATGCGGGTCTTGGCTGCCGAAGATGAGAACCCTCGTCTGGGTGAGTTAGCGTTGGATGATTTCAAGGCGGGGGTAGAGCTGTTTAGTGCTGGCCGGGGTTTGCGTGATGCGTTTGTGAACGACGGCGAGGAGAGCGACGAGTTTACTGAGGCTCTGGCGGCGTACCGCTCGGCGATCGAGCACGAGATGGATGCCAAGCTCGGGATGCGGCTCTATGAGTTTGAGCTGTTGGAAACGAGGCTGGCCGAGCAGAGGTCGGCGCTCGGGGCAGAACAGACCCGACGCGAAGATAGGATCGAGCGGTCGATGGAACAGGTGCTCGGGCGTCTTCGTCGTGCCCTTTCTGGCGCACGCGGTGAGCGAGGCCGAGCGGACAGACCGGGTCGAGCAGGTGAGCCCCGCCGGCACGACGGTTCGAGGCCTCGTGGCGAGCGCAAGCCGGGTCCCCGCTAGAGAAGCCTGAAAAACTACGATGATGCGTTGAAGCTGCGGGCTGGTGGCGGGCTTGGGCGATGCTGTGCGCATAGGATTCTCTACTCGTGAGCCGATCAGGCTGGCGTGGTTTGAAAGGAATCAAAGATGGCATTACGCATCGGTATCAATGGCTTTGGACGGATCGGTCGGCTCGTGTATCGCCTCGCGGCTGGTGACCCCAATGTTGAAGTGGTTGCGGTGAATGATCTTGTTCCCGCGGATAATCTCGCGTATCTGTTGGGCTACGACACGATGCACGGGCGGTTCCGTGTGGACGGCAAACTGGCGGATGTCTCGGCGACCGATACGTCGTTTACGGTCAATGGCTACACCACGCAGACCAAGGCTGAGCGTGATCCGGCGAAGCTGCCCTGGGGTGATTGGGGCGTAGATTATGTGCTCGAATCCACCGGGTTCTTCACTACCTATGACACGGCGCACAAGCACATCGAGAACAACGGCTGCAAGCGAGTGCTGATCTCGGCACCGACCAAGACGCCTGATACGGTCAAGACCCTTGCGTACAAGGTCAACCATGAGCAGTACGATCCGAAGACTGACGTGGTGGTGTCGAACGCGAGTTGCACAACCAACTGTCTTGCGCCGATCGCCAAGGTTATCAACGATGAGTTCGGGCTTGATGAGGGTTTGATGACGACGGTGCATGCAGCGACGGCTACCCAGCCCACGCAGGATGGGCCGTCGAAGAAGGACTGGCGTGGCGGGCGCAATGCGTACCAGAACATCATCCCGGCGAGCACGGGTGCTGCCAAAGCGGTGGCGTTGTGCATCCCGGCGCTCAAGGGCAAGCTCACGGGGATGGCGTTCCGTGTGCCGACCGCTGACGTTTCG
>CAYUVO010000090.1:0-10408 GCA_964448185.1 uncultured Phycisphaeraceae bacterium | reverse complement strand
CACGCGGGCCTGGGCGAGGCTTCCTGCAAGAGCGGGCAGTAGTTGCTCTCGATGGCGAGGACATCGACGCTGCGCAGGTGTTGGGCGAGTGCGGGAGTGGTGTGGCCGAGGTCAGTTGCGTATCCGAGCGAGGAGCCGTTGGGAAGGTGCAAGCGGAATGCGGCGACGCCGAGCTGGTCGTGCGAGAGCAACAGCGGTTCGACGCGGACGCCGAGCCTGCCGCCCGCAAGATCGAACGGCTCATCGAAGAGCAGTGTGCTGGGCGTGAAGTAGTTCTGGCGTTGGGCGCGGCCTCGGTGCTGGCGGTGGATGTAGACGGGCGTGTGACGGGGCATCGAGCGGACCCACGCGGACTTGAAGTGGTCGCTGTCGAGGTGTGTGAGGACCACGGCGCTGAGGTGGGCGGGTGTGAGATCGGCAGCTTTGAGGGCAGCGAAGGTGTGCCGGGGCGAGAGGCCGCAATCGAGCAGGACCGCGTGGCGTTGGCCTTCGTGTCGAATCACGAGCAGAGCGGCGTTGCCCTTGGAGCCCGAGGCGAGCACGCACAAGCTCGCAGCATGATCGGTTGGCGGGGGCGAGGGATATTCGCTGGGAATGCGGGCGATGCGGCGTTTAGAACTCGTTGGTGCAGTGGTGGGGGACGGGGGGGGAGTGGGGGCGTTGGCCAGGCGATACTCGGCAGCGGAAGTCATGTGCCAAGGGTACCGTTGGTCGCCGCCACGGATGAGGGCTTGGGTTCAACGATCGCTTGGGGTTCTGGCGAGGCACTCTTTGTGCCGGCTTGCACCCGGTTGCCCGCGCCGCGCGGCGGGCGGCCAAGGCCGGGAACAATGCCCCGTTTGGTATTCGCTACGAACTCAGCAATCTCGGCGATGGGCGGGCAGTCGATGCCGCGTTCGCGGAGGATCTCGAGGCGCTCGGTTGCGGGAACTTGTTTCCAGAGAACTTCGCGGAACACGCTTCTGACTTTGGTGATGTCATGGCGAGAGATGCCGTTGCGTCGCATGCCGACGTGGTTGATCCCGCCGAGGCGTTGGCGTTCGTTGACGACGCAGAAGGGCGGCACGTCCATGCCGACGTGCGTACCGCCGCTGAAGAACGCGAGGCGACCGATGCGGACGAACTGGTGCGTGCCGCAGTGTCCCGAGATGGTCACGTTGTCGGCGACGGTCGTGTGACCTGCGAGGGCTGCGTAGTTGACGAGGATCACGTCGTTGCCGACGGCGCAGTCGTGCCCGATGTGCGTCGACGCCATAAGAAAGCAGCGATCGCCGACGACGGTGGGCGTGTGCTCATGGGTCGAGGCGTGGACGCTCGTGTATTCACGGATGATGGTGTTGGCACCGATCGTGACGCCGGCGGTGATGGAATCCGCGGTGAACTTATAATCTTGTGGCGGGGCGCCGACGCGCGCAAAGGGATGGATCGCGGTGGCTTCGCCAATGGTCAGCGGGCCGGTGAGCACCGCGTGGGGGCCGACGGTCACGCCGGGGCCGAGTGTTACATCACCTTCGATGATGGCGTATGGCCCGACGGTGGCGGTGGGGTCAATGGTGGCCCGGCCATCGACGATGGCGGTGGGGTGGATGCCCTGGGTGGGGAGTGGGGGGAGTGGGGTGGGGGGGGTGGGGGGGGTGGAGGCCGAGGTCTGCATCCTTAGAGGATAGGGGGGCTGGGAGTGGGGGGATAGAGCAATAGGCAATGGGCACTGGCTTTGCCAGAGCCGCGGGCGTGAGCACGCGGTTGGCTGAGACTTGGGCCACGAGTCTTCGTGGAGATCGCACGCTGGCCGGGCATGATGGACCGAGAACCACAGGCGTCAGAGATGCGGGAAGCTCTTGGCGGTTCTTGCGTATGGACGCGAGGGGCGTCTGGTTCTTGACGAACCGCGACGGGGGGGAGGTGAGAGAGCGGTCTTGATTCCGGTAGCACGGGCGCCGGGCCTGTGTCTTCGGATAACTTCACCTGTGGCCCTTGGCAAAAACGTCCAGCTCTGGACGGCGCTCGAGGCCTGGGTTCATAAGCATTCGTCGGCGCGCCGCGAGCGCGACTTCACGGACGCGCGCAACAAACGTGCACTTTGTTGTTATCCCGCCATTGAACGCGGCTTGGCATCTTTGAAAAACGACTTTGCATCCATGAAAAATGATTTCACATCTATGAAAAACGACTTTGCATCCATGAAAAATGATTTCACATCTATGAAAAACGACTTTGCGTCCATGAAAAACTGCTGCGCATCTATGAAAAACGACTTGAAAGCAATGCGCAGCGACTTGAAAGCTCTTTCAAACGACTTGAAAGCAATGCGCAGCGACTTGAAAGCTCTTTCAAACGACTTGAAAGCAATGCGCAGCGACTTGAAAGCCCTTTCAAACGATTTGAAACAGCGCAAGACCTGCCGGACCGCGGCCCATCAGACCTGCCCGAGCCTCCCCCCCTTCCCTCTCCCCAGCGGGGCCACGATCCGGGGGTGTTGGCCATGCCCACGCAACACCCGGCCCTCCTGCACGACTTGCCAGCCTCGTATAAGCTGGCCAGAGGTAACTGCTGGGTGCTTTCCCGCGATTAGGGGAGTGGGTGAGTACCCGCGGCAAACGGCGTTTCGGGAGGCATCATGGCTAACTATGTGAATCGAACGATCCTGTGCCAGGCGTACTTGCACATCGATGACATGAATCTGTCGGATGAGAAACAGCAGGAGTTTGCTCAGGACATCTCAGAGTTCACGATTGACCGCGGTCGCCACTTTTTCACCAAGCACGCAGAAGTCGATGTACGCCACAAGGATGGCTCAGAGATCTTCTACATCACGATGACGCTAGGGTCAGGTGGGCTCTACGCCGCAATCGCCAAATACCCCTCGTTTCGCGAGGGCGTCATAGTGCTGGCGAAGGACGCGTACAGATTCACTGAGGGACTGATCTCTGAGTCGTTGTTTAGATTAGGCAGTCGGCAGTTCGATGCAATTCGTATCGAGTCCCGTGCTGGCATCTTCATGCGATTCCAGAACTGCATTCATGGGCTCGAAGCGATCGGGCGTCGTCTGCACACTGGGGGCATCCAATCTCTCGAGCGGGGAACCAAATCGATGATCAAGTACTGTGAGAATACGCTTCGGCAGATCGAGAACGCTGAAGATCGCGTCTACGCCCGCGGAAAACTTAGGGAGATTGCAGCGATAAACCTGCCTGCGAGATTGCCGGCCAACCGCAAGGCCATCAAGGGCGTGGTGGAGATCGGAAAGTACAAACAGGCAAGGCGAGCGCTGCTTGCAAGTCTGGATCGCCCGGACGGCGCCCACAACTGAGGATCAGGTGCGGTGGCCTCCCTGCCGAGGCAGGGAGCCAGAATCGTGAGCGTCGCGCCGCCGACGGCATGGTCTCCTTCGGCGACTTCCTCGCGCTGCTCGGCTTGGTCGGGCCGTGCCCGTAAGAAAGGGGGGGGGAAGGCAAGACCGCGAGCTTCCGCACGCGGCTCGATAGGAACCAGAGGCCCATCGCCACGCTCGGGGCACCATGGTAAAAGCCCGAAGGGTAAAAGCCCGAAGGGCCCTCGCGCCAACGCCTATCTTCTCCCATGGCCATCCCGCCCCATCATCACCCGCTCGCCGCGTTCGTCCCCAAGGTTTCATCCGAAGACGCCGCCCGGGCCTACTACGACGTCATGCGCCAGCGACGCTCCGTGCGCATGTTCTCCGACAAGCCGGTGAGCCGCGAGACGATCGAGAGCTGCGTGCTCGCAGCGGGCACCGCGCCCAGCGGAGCCAACAAGCAGCCCTGGCGGTTCGTGTGCGTCCAAGACCCCGCGATCAAGCACAAGATCCGCCTTGCCGCCGAGGAAGAAGAACGCGAGTTCTATGAACGCCGAGCCACGCCCGAGTGGCTCGAAGACCTCGCGCCCTTCGGCACCGATCCCGACAAAGACTTCCTCGAAGTCGCGCCGTGGCTCATCGTCGTCTTCAAGATGATGAAGACCGACGACCAGAAGATGGTCTACTACGTCAATGAATCCGTGGGCCTAGCCACCGGCATGCTGCTCAGCGCGTTGCATCACGCCGGGCTGGCGACGCTTACCCATACGCCGAGCCCGATGAAGTTTCTCGCCGAAGTGCTCGATCGCCCCGCCCATGAACGCACCTTCCTGCTCATCCCCGTGGGCTACCCGGCCCACGACTGCGTGGTCCCCGCGATCACGAAGAAACCCGTCGAGGACATTCTCGTCTGGCGGTGAATGGGTCTGGCGGCGAGCGGGCCCCTCTCTCCCCATTGCCTATTGCCCATCCCCCCCATCTCCCCCATCTCTGCTGCCCGCCGAGCCCACAAGCCGATAGTCCCTCTATGAGGACTCGCCACAGAGCCCCGGTCTTCGTGTGGGTTGCCGCTGTCGCAGCCTCGTTCGCGTGCGCACATCAGGACACCGCTCACCGCCCGCTGGTCGCTGGTCGCATCGCAGCGAGCTTCGACTTCGAGGAACAAACCACCAACCCGCTGCCCATCCCCCTCAACTGGGTCCGCGCTCAGCACGACCCGCAGGTCCGCACTCGCCCGGGCTTTCCCATCTGGAACGAATCCAAGCTCGACTACACCTCGCCCGCGATCTCTGGCAGAGGCACCGTGCGGATGCCCGTCGTGGGTGGCTCGGCGTCACTCCGCCTGAACCCGGGCGTCCTGCCGATCTTCCCCGACGGCGAATACCTCGTCACCGTCATGGTCCGTACCGAACGCTGTGTTCATGCGCGCGCCCGGCTGGTCGCTCGCCTGCTCGATGCACACGCCGAGATCATCGACCTGCCCCCCATCAGTTCCGAGCTGACACGCACCAATGGCGAGTGGCAACAGATCGCCGTGCGCATGCCCAGCAAGATCCCCAACGCCGCGTTCATCCAGATCGACCTCGAACTCGTCCAGCCCATCACCTACCTCGATCCCGAAGAACAGAGCGAGCTGCGCGTGATGGCTCAAGACTTCGACGCCGTGGCGTGGTTCGATGACGTCGAGGTCGTCCAGCTCCCACGCATCGAGCTCAACTCCAATCAGCCCGGCCAGATCGTCGTCGCGCCCAACTCGCCCGAGATCAGTGTGCTCGTCCAGGACCTCACCGCCCAGCAGCTCACCGCCCATCTCGTGCTCTACGACGCCGTCGGCAACACCGTCGATTCCACCACCTACGCCGTGCGCGGCGGACGTGACCCAACGCTCTGGACCCCGACCATTACGAGCTTTGGCTGGTTCCGCGTCGGGCTCGAAGTCAGCACGCCTCAAGGCCGCGTGGGTTCGAGCTATCTCGATCTGATCTACCTCCCCCCGCCATCCGACCCGGACAACCGCCGAGGGCCCGCGTCAGTCTCGGCGACCACCAACGACCGCGCCCGCTTCGCACTGCTGCTCGACGCCCTCCCCGCGGCGCTTGCTGATGCATTCCCCGAGGCGATCGTCGCCACAGGTACCGGCACGGTGAGCCTCCCGATGTGGACCACCACGGGCAGGCTCGAAGAACTCCCCGAGTGGCTCGATCACCTGGGCGAACTCATCCACTCGCTGCGGCGTTCCTGGATCGATGTGACGCTGTCCCTCTCAAGGATGCCACCGGGGCTCGCTGCCGGGCTGAGGATGGATCAAAACTCCGTCGTCGAAGGCATTGCCTCAGGCGACTCTCGCCTCGATCGCTACCTGCTCGAAGGCCTCGACCGCTTCGGCCAGAGAGTCGAACACTGGCGGCTCTCGAGGCCGGGCGATCTCCACTTCGGCAGCGACGCCAAGCTCGAACGCCGACTTGTCGAAGCACGCGATCTCATTCGGTCGCTCGCGCCCGGGCCACAGATCTCGCTCGGCTGGCGTGCGGATCAGTCGCCGCCCGTGTGGATCGAGGACGACGTGATCCAGCGCTTTGAGGTGCTCCTGCCACGCGGGCTTTCGCCCCGGAGCTTTGGCGAACTCATCGGCGCATGGGGCGGCGTCGAACGCCCCAGCGGCCCCGCCCTGACACTGGTCATCGAGCCGGGCGAAACCAACCAGATCGGCGCGCGCGCCGTCGCCGATGACGTCATCAAACGCGGCGTCGAAGCATGGGCTGTCCTCGGCGAAGACTCCGACTACCTAGGACTGCTCTCGCCTTGGCATCAGCGGCCCGGCGCTGCCCTGAGCCCATCGCCCGCGCTCGCTGCGTGGCGCACGCTTACCGAGCAACTCGCCGGTCGCAGAATCACCGGGATGTGGGATCTGGGACCGGGTATCCGCTGCCTGATCCTCTCGCCCGTTGATGGCGAAGACTCGGGACGTTCGGGCGCTCTTGCCATCTGGGCCGATGGACCCGAGGGACACGGCAGGTCGCTGCGCGCACTGCTCGCCTCGGGTGAGGTCACCGTTGTCGATACCTTCGGCAACACCCAGAACATCATGCCCACCCCCGGCGCCGATTCCCACTTCGTCCAGCACATCGTCCCCGTCACGACCTCACCCGTCTTTATCGAGGGCGTCAACGCCGATCTCGTCACGCTCCAGTCATCCATCCGGCTCAATGCTCCGTTGATCCAGTCAACGCCCGGTCAGCACCGCCACACCATCGAGCTCTACAACCCGTCGCCCACCATTCTCATCGGAAAGGCCGTCGTCGTCTCACCGGGTGGCCTGCGCCCGGGGCAATCCCTCGCAGAACGCTCGTGGTTCGTCACGCCACGAACGCAGGCGTTCCGCGCTCAGCCCGGCGACTGGGCCGAGCTCCCGATCGATCTCTCGTTCCTGCCCGGCGTCGAAGCAGGCCCGATGGAGCTGGTCGTTGATCTGCTCATCGAATCGGCTCCAACGCCCATGTGGGTGCGCACACGCACGCCCATCGAGCTGGGGCTTGACGAGTTCGAGATCGAGCTGACGCTGCGGATCAGTCCCGATGGCAACGACGCCCTCGTCGAGGTCACCATGACCAACACTTCCGACGAAGACCTCCAGCTCGAAGCCACCGCGTTCGCTCGCGGCTACCCCCGGCAGCGCCTCCCGAGCGTGCTCCTGCGCCCGGGCCAGAGCCTCACTCGGCTCACCCCGCCCTTCGCCGGTGCGGGCGAACGACTCGCAGGTCAACAGATCGCAGTCGCGGTCGTCGATCGCGTCCGTCGTTCGCGGCTGAACATGTCGGTGACCGTCCCGCCGAGGTGATCGGCATCCGAAGCATCGCTCTTTACGAGCCCCTCGCGTGAGCGAGGGTGTGGCACTCAATATCTGCACACAGGCACAAGGCTCACCCCTTGACGGGGATATTCGCGTCATTGAGCACACGCTCGGCGAACGTCATCATCGCGTCACGCAGCTGATCGAACGAATCGAGCACATAATACAACGGCTGGTAGTCGTCGATCTCAAAGTGCGTATCGCAAATCTTGTCGAGATCAAACGCCCGGCGTTCGGGCTGGCGTGCGCCGTCGCCGTGGAGCGCCCAGTTGGATTCGCCCACCGAGCTCATCAGGCCCGAGCCGTAGATCTTGAGGCGGTTGTCCTCGTGGATCAGCCCGAACTCGACGGTGAACCAGAAGAGCCTCGTCAGCGCCGCTTCGTGCTCGGCCCCAGCGTGCAGCGCCGCTTTGCCGTAGGTCTGGAGGAAGTCGGCGAACGTCGGGTCCGCGTGCAACGGCACATGCCCGAACACGTCATGAAAGATGTCCGGCTCGGGCAAGTAGTCCAGCTCGTCGGGCGGGCGGATCGTGATGGTCGTCGGGAACTTCCGCTGGGCGAGGCACGCAAAGAAGCTTTTGGCCGGGAGATAGCCCGGCACGGGCCTGCTCTGCCAACCGGTGGAGCTGCGCAGCACATCGTTGACCGTTGTGATGTCCGGAACCTTGTTTGCAGGCAGCCCGAACGCATCGAACCCCTTGAGGAACACGTCCGACGCCTGTTCGCGGAGTGAGAGAATCCGCTGGGCGTAGAGCCTCCGCCAGGTGTCATGGTTCTCTGCGGAATACCGATCCCAGTGCTGTTTCATAAAGAACGTCTCGGGATCGATCTGATCCGCGGGCAACAAAGCAGATTTGTCCGCCTGGGCTTGGGCATGCTCAGCCTCTTCGCCGACGATCACCGGGTTGTGCTTGAGCATCTTGTCGCGGTCGAGGTCCATCGCAAAGCCCTTCTTTGTTCAGCCATCACACACGGGACATTCCATGATAGGGACTATGGCTCCTCGACTCGATACAGAACATTTCCTTGGGGTGGGGGTGGGGGTGGGGGGGGCAGATCCTCGAAATCCAGCGGGGCCCGATCAATCTCTGCCGAAGCATGCCCACGCCTGAGTTTCGTTGATAGCTTGTTCGGGTGCGATCGCCGAGCTGTCGGGGCGTTTGCGGTCCACCGCTGCTCGGATGCTGTCGATCGGGTCGGGCCGGACGATCGGGGTGTCCGACCCAAACAACAGATCAACCCCCGGCTCGAGCCCCGCCTCGATGAGTTCGCGGATCGGGAGCACACGGTCAAGCCGATCAGGCACCGCTCGTTCGAGCGCCTCGATATCCGTCAGCAGATGGCAGGGCTGAACGCTGATCGCAAGCCCGATGCGATCCCGCAACGCGATGATCCGGGGCACGTCTGCTTCGTCGATCAGTTCGGCGTGCTCGATGCGGTGGCCACGAGACTTCGGATCCACCCGTTCGAGCGCATCAAGCACTGTGCGCACAGCACGGTCCCCGATCGCGTGTGCAGCGATGGGCAGACCCAACGCATCGGCGTCCTCGATCGCCCGGGCAATGTCGTCTTCAGCCATGATGAGCATTCCCGTAGGGTGCGATGGCTGACCATCGGCGAAGGGCTGGAGCATCGCAGCGGTTCGGCTGTTGAGCGTGCCGTCAACGAACACCTTGCCGCCGCCGAGGGTGAGCGTGTCCGATTGCCACTGGTCTCGGCTTGCAGCGACTTCTGCGAGATCCCCGATCAATGGCCACAACTCGAGGAGCATCTCGCTCCCAAGGTCATGCAGCGCGTGGGGGAGCCATGTTGAAGATTTGAGATCGTGGAGCTCGGTGAAGCCATGACTCGCAAGATCGTCGATGGCAGCAGCGAGCAGAGCACCACGCTCCTCGGGCCTTGGCTCGGGGATCGCATCCCAGATCATCAGGGCAGCTCGTTCGAGCACCACGCCGCTAAGGTGGTCCGTGGGTGACCGTCCGAGCACTCCCGCCGGCGGATTCGGTGAAGCATCGGTGAACCCCGCAGCTCTCAGAGCCGGGGTGTTGGCGAGCATCGCGTGGTAGTCGAAGCACCACGCCACAGCCGCCCGGTCGCCCGTGATGCGATCAAACTCCGCCAACGTGGGCCAGCTCGGGTCCGCCCAAGCCTCGGGCCTCGCGCCGTGACCCAGCAGCGGCCCCTCAGGAGTGCTCTGCGCAGCACGCTCGAAGGCGTCGAGGACGTCCGCTGCGCACCGGCACTCCGAGAGCTGGACCATGCCCAATGCCCGGCCGTGCTGGAACAGATGGCAGTGCGCTTCCCGCAGCCTGCTCACGAGCCCATGTCCAGCAACGCATCGATCATCGCCAGAGCATGCTCGGCGTCCGTAGCCCGCAGAGGAAACTCAAGACGATGCACGACGAACGTGCCACGGATGTGAATCCCCAGCGGATCGACGCCCACGACATGAACCTCCTCTGGGCGCACATGCGTGTGATGTTCGACCGCGTCCATGAGTGATGGTTGATTTGCGCGGCTGCACAACAGTGCCTGCTCGCCAGCGAACGCATTGGCAAGCATCAACTCGGATTCATCGAACACCTCGCCCGCAGCTCGGACGGCTTCGAGCTGCAAGATCGCAAATCGCTCAGCGGGCGGCTCGCCATGAAACGCCTCCCACCGGATCCGTTCGACGGTGCTGACCTCGGCTTCGAGAATGCTGACCATCGCGACCGCTGCGTCGATACGCGGCTCGAGCGATTCATCAGGGATGTGCAGCTCGGCCTCGGTCGCCTCGGTCACCGCTCGATCCGGGACCGCGATCACCAGCCCCTCTCCCGAGAAGGCGACGACGTACCGCAGCGACCACGGGTGCTCTTCGAGCAAGAGCACCGCGGAAGTGTGCGAAAGAAGTATCCCGGCAGCCCGGTCGGCGTGTGTGAGCATGTCTGATTGTGTGCGCACACGCCATGCACCGCAAGTCCCGGGCATCCGTCCGAGGGGTTCGCCGGGTCGCAGGGAGGAATGAGAGGGACCAGAACCCATGACCGGCGCATAAAAAGAGCCCCTTGCGGGAGCTCTGGGTGTGCTGGGTGAGCCTAAAGCGGAACTCAGAGGCGAGTAGCGCGGCGGCGGGTGGCCTTCTTACGGGTGGCCTTCTTGCGAGTGGCCTTCTTGCGGGACTGCTTACGAGGGGCCTTGTTGCGGGCGGAGATCTGAAGTGCACCCGTCTTACCGCGAGTGACTTGATCGGCGGTCGTATG
>CAYUVO010000089.1:0-10653 GCA_964448185.1 uncultured Phycisphaeraceae bacterium | reverse complement strand
GGGCGAAGCCAGCTCTGTGTGCGCACACCCAGTTCGTCAGCCATCGCCTCGATGCGGTCGGGTGTGATCTGCGTCGCAAGCTCTGCGCGGATCGTACTGACCTGTTCGTTGAACATCCGCACCCGCAGTCTTGCTTCTGCAAACTCGTTGGCTGCTTGCAAACGATCCTGCCGCAACGACAACAGCACCATGCCCGTCACCCCCGCGCACACGATCACACACGCGAGTTTGACGAACATCTCGTTGGTGCCGGGCACGTTCGCCATGAACGCCTATCGCTTGGGGATTCGCAGCTTCATGCCCACGCGGATCTCGTTGGCGTTGTCGAGCAAGCTGCGGTTGGATTTGAGAATCTCGCCCATCCGCTTGGACGAACCGAGCAGCTTCTGCGAGATCGCCCCGAGCGTGTCGCCTTTGGCAACCGTGTACGTCCGGGCTGGGATCGTCGGCGTGCGCGCGCCGGGAGCACCCGGGATCTTGAGCTTCATGCCCACTCGGATCTCGTTGGCGTTGTCGAGCAAGCCGCGGTTGGCTTTGAGAATCTCATCCATCCGCTTCGACGAACCCAGCAGCCTTTGCGAGATGGTGCCCAGCGTGTCGCCCTTGGCAACCGTGTACGTCCGGGGCTGAGCAGTGGACTTGGGCTCTGTAGTCTTCGGGGCAGCTTTGGGAGCAGAATCGCTAGCAGCTCGATCGGGCTTCTCCGCAGCTCGAAGCTTCAACGATCCGAGTTTCGCGGGCAGCACAAGCCTCACCCCCGGCCTGATCGAGCCCTTGGCTCCGATCTTGCCCTTGTTGGCGCGAGCGAGCTGTTGCCAGAGCATGCCCTCGCCGTAGTTCTGCTTGGCGATCTTGAACAACGAGTCGTTGGGCTGGACGATGTACGCGCGAGTCGTCGGCGTGCGCACCTGTTCCGGTTTTCGAGCCGTTACTGGATTCGGCTGTGAGGTCCGAGACGTCGCCGCATCCACCCGGCCCGCCACGGGCAACTCCGGGAGCACGTCGATCACCGAGCCGCCCAGCTTGCGGATGCTCTCGAAGAGATCACGGCTCGCCTTGCTCGGCGTGTCCGAGTTCGTCGCGAGAGTGTCTGCGTGTGAATCAGAATCAGGAGTCCGTCCGATGCGGATCTCGACCGGATCGCGCTGCGCGGGCACACTGGCAACCATCTCCGTCTGACGCTCCGTCGCCGCATTCGCAGCCGCTTTCCGCTGAGCCTCGGGCATCGTCACGTTGAGCGCCCAGCCCTGTGGCAAGGGCGGCCCATTGCGCGCATGGGCGACCGGTTCGAGCGGCTCGGCGGCCCGCAACATCGGCCCGCTGTCGAGCTCCGACTGCTGAACGTTCGAGTAATGATCGGTGAGGAGCACCCCCACGACCAAGACCAGTGCAAACCCAATAACTAGTGCTAGCTTTTGTTCCCGATTCACAGCTTGCGTCCTTGCTCGCCGGGCGGGTCATCTGGTCCGCATGTGACCATGCGCCTAGACCCGCGTTGCTTCTGAGTTGTCCTGTCCCAATCTCCGGGCCTGCCCGTCCTTAGGCAAACCCGCCAACTGTCTTCTACTGCTTCATCCGGATCACTCGCAGCTTCGCCGAGCGTGATCTGGGGTTGTCTGCGATCTCGTCCTCCGTCGCCGTCACCGGCTTGCCCGTCACCTGTTCTGCCCTGCCCCGATCCACCAGATCCGCGAACGCTCGTTTGACCAGCCTGTCTTCGAGTGAATGAAAGCTGATGATCCCGATCCGGGCGTCCTTTTGCAACCATGCCTGCCCGTCATACCTGATCGCTGCCAGCAACGCCGACAACGACCCCAACTCGTCATTGACCGCGATCCGCAACGCCTGGAACGTCCTCGTCGCGGGGTCCATTCCCTGCCCACGACCGCGTCCACGGGACACCACGCTGCGGATCACCTCGGCCAACGCCGAAGTAGTTTCTATCGGCGACACCTCACGCTGTTGGATCAGTTTTTGCGCCACCGCTTTCGCACGGGGCTCCTCGCCGAACTCTCGCAGCAGTGATACCAGCTCCGACTCGCTCAGCGTGTTGACCAGATCCGCCGCCGAGGGACGACCGCCCGCTGGGTCATACCGCATATCCAACGGCCCGTCCCGCATGAACGAAAAACCCCGTCTGGCATCATCCACATGCACCGACGCAAACCCAAGATCCGCGAGCACCGCGTCCGCTTTAAGCCCCCGCTGGGCCATCTCAGCGGGCATCTCGGCGAAGTTGCCCTGGATCTGCTCTACGTCGCAGCCTGAGTCCCCCGCTTCAATCGCCCCACCAATCGCGTCTGCAGCCCGCTGGAGATTGCCCGAATCGAGATCGTTGAGCACCACCGTGCCCGATGCTCCGACCAGCTTGGACGCGAGCAGGGCATGGCCCCCAAGCCCTGCTGTGCAATCGACATACGTCTGGCCTGCCGCGAGCGACAACGCCTCGAACGTCTGATTTGGAAGAACCGGTACATGGCCACGCATACGAGCAGCCTAGCCCAGAGGCTCCGCCACAGGCGGTAGACTCCGCCCATGCACTCTCGAAAAACTCAGATCTGCCTTCTGGTTTCTGCCCTGCTCGCTGCGAGCCTCACGCTCACCGCGTGCATGCCCCGCAGCTTCACCGTCTCCCTCGACGCCCAGCAGCGCGAACTGCTCGAACAGCACGTCATCGGAGGCGACGAGCACGCACCCGCCAAGGTCGCCATCATCGACCTCACCGGCATCATCGCTGATCGCGGCGCCACCACCATCTTCGGCTCGGGCTCCAACCCCGTCGACGAGTTCCTCCTTCGCCTCCACGAAGCCGAGCAAGATTCAACCGTCAAGGCCATCATCGTCCGCGTCAACTCGCCCGGCGGCACGGTCACCGCCTCGGACATCCTCTACACCGAGGTCCGCCGAGTGAGCCAATCAGGCAAGCCCGTCGTCACCTCGATGGGAGAGATCGCAGCCAGCGGCGGGTACTACGTCGCCCTCGCTGCCGACCACCTCGTCGCCCACCCCACCACCATCACCGGCTCGATCGGGGTCATCATCCCGACGTTCAACTTCGCCCAGGGGCTCGACAAACTCGGGATCAAGGGCCGCGCTGTGGTCAGCGGCCACAACAAAAACCTCGCCGATCCCTTCGAGCCCATCGACGAACAGCACTACGACATCCTCCAAAGCATGGTCGATGAGTTCTACCAACGCTTCCGAGGCACCGTGGTCGAACGCAGGCCGGGCCACGACCCCGCCCGGCTCGATTCGCTCACCGATGGTCGGGTCTTTACGGGCACGCAGGCTGTCGATGCGGGCATGGCCGACGAACTGGGAGATATCCGCACCGCGTTCGCCGCTGCCAAACGTCTCGCGGGCGTCGAGGATGCTGCGCTCATCAAGTATGGCTACTCCGAGCAGGCCACCACCACCGCTTATGCCCGGGCTCAGAGCCCCCAGTCCCCCGCTCTGGCGAACGTCAACGCAAGATTTATTGACCTTCCTGCCAACTCGCTGACAACCCTCCGCGCCGGCACCGCGTATTACATCTGGATGCCCTAGTTCCTGCTTGAAGGCTCAACGAGCCCCTCGCGTGAGCGAGGGAACCACGGTCCGATGACGCATTACTCCCTTCCTCACGGAAGGGGCTCGTAAAAATCTGATCCGTCAAACAGAGCCTCGTTCCAAAGTGCAATGAAAGGAAGCGTCATGCAACGCCAAACAACAACATTGAGCCGCAGCCGAGGCTTTACACTCGTTGAACTCGTCGCGGTTACGCTGGCCGGGGCGGTGGTCATCTTCATAGCTCTCCCCATGCTCGGTAAAAGCTCCTGTGGCGGAGCCCAGATGAGAGACTCCACACAGGTTCGCGGCCTCCTCCAAGCCCTGATCATCCATTCTCAGAACAACCAAGACCGCTTCCCGCTGCCCTCGGTCATCGATGCCAACAACGACACCATTGCGCTTCAAGGTGAGAATGCCTCCGGCACGGCCAAAGACCACACCGCCAACATCTTCTCGATGCTCATCGCCGACGGCTCCATCTCGACCGAGATTCTCATCTCGCCCCAAGAAGCCAACCCCAGCATCGCGGAATACGAAGGCTACGAGTTCGACGAACCCGTCGCGGCAGCCAACCCGAGCAACGCTCGCTGGGATCCTGCGTTCACCGTCGATTTCATCAACGGCGAAGGTGCCACGAGTTACGCGCACTCACTCCCCGGCGGCACTCGCAAGAGCCTCTGGTCAAACACCTTCGACGCCACCCAGCCCGTGATCGGTAACCGTGGGCCGCAAATATCAAGCGTGACCTACAAAGGCAGCAAAGCTAAACCCGCATTCAACAAGGCTTCCAACACGCTGCTCATACATGGCAAGCGCAACAGTTGGGAAGGCAACATCGGCTACGCCGACAACCACGTCGCGATCAACCAATCACTCACGCCTGATAGCGCCAAGCCCTTCACCGACGCTGGCGGCACGCTGCGCCCCGACGCGGTGCATTACAACGAGCCCAACGACCCGACGGATCTCAATGCCTTCTTAGGCATCTTCACCACCGGCGGCGACACCACCAAAGACTTCACCGCCATCTGGGATTAGGCCGCGCACTCTTATAGAAAGAGGTCTTGTCTCTGAACGAGCCGCAACCCTAAGGGAGCGGAAAATCTCCCCCCTCCCGCCGGGTGAACACGAGTGAACATAGTTGTTTACGAGCCCCTCGCGTGAGCGAGGGAACCACGGTCCGATGACGCATTACTCCCTTCCTCACGGAAGGGGCTCGTAAAAATCTGATCCGTCAAATAGAGCTCAGTTGAATTCGAGCCCCTCGCGGAAGCGAGGCGGTTCTTTCTTAGCTCTCGATTGCGCGGAGCGACAGGCCGTGCTCGGTGAGTTTCTCACGGATCTCGATGAGCGAGGTCTGGCCGAAGTTCTTGATGCCCATGAGCTCGGCCTCGGTGTGGCTCGCCAGATCGCCCAGCGACTGAATATTGAGCAACTGGAGCGCCTTGCGGGCACGCACCGAAAGATGCAGATCGCCCACGGGCCGCCCCAGCGCGTTCTCGGCGCCGGTGCCTTTGAGCGATTCCATGATCTGCCGACGAGCAGCACGGTGCGCATCTTCGAGACCCTGACCCATCTTGAGCCCCTTGATCTGGAGCATCCGCTTGATCTCGGTGAGGCTCGATTCGCCGAAGTTCTTGTAGCTCATCAGCTCGGTCTCGGTGATCCGCAGCAGATCGCCCAGTGTCCGGATGCTCATCTTCTTGAGGCACGTTCTCGCACGCACCGAGAGCTCAAAGTCCGTCACCGGCGTATCGAGCAGCGCCTTACGCTTGAGCGCGTCACGCTCGGAATCTTCCTCGATCACCATCTCCCGGCTCGCGCGAACATCCTTATAGAACAGGTTCGCACGCGCGTGGTTCGGATCCGTTTCGAGCACCTGACGCAAGCACCGCTCGGCCGAGGCGTAGTCGTTGGCGTCCTCGTACAACACCGCGAGGTTCATCAGCGCGTTGACCGGTGCCGGCACGCTCTCGCACACCCGCTCGTAGCAGTCGATCGCGTCATCTTCTTCACCCGTCAGGTCGAGCAAGTACGCCAAGCGAAACAGGTGCGATTGGTTGGTCGGGTCGGCAGCGACCGCCTTGCGGTACAGCTCGACCGCTCCCCAGCGGTTGCCATCAGCGTCCGCCTGGCTGGCCTGCGCGGCAAGCTGATCCGAGGCGGCTGCGTCCCGAGCGGCGCTTTCAGCACCGATCACGATATCGAGTCCATCTGAAGTCATGCACGATGGTTGAACCTCGAAATCAGCGAGTCCACAAAAAACTACACTCGAACCTAACGATTTTCTAACATGCGATCCAAGGCCGATTCAGCTCGTTTCGTCGAGTGGCTCATGCTGAATCAGCTTGATCCGCTTCCAGGCTCCCGATCTTGCCCGCAGCAAGAGCGAAGATCCCAGCAGCACGATGTACGCCGCCGCCCCGATCCAAGGCCCAAGGCTCCCCCACTGAGGCATCAACATAATCATCAAGTGCCCGCCCGCCACGATGCAACCCCACGACCAGACCACCGTGAGCACCCCGGGCCACAACGTGTCACCCGCTCCGCGAAGGGCAGCCGAGAGAATGATCGCCACCGCATCAAAGACCTGAAACACCGCAGCTGCGATCAGCACCAGCGAACTCACCACCAACAGATGCTTCGCCTGCTCGGCTGGTAAATCAGGATCGAGGAACACCCCCACAAGCGACTTGCGAAACACCACAAACACCACCGCACACAAACCCATGTACACCACGCCGAGCCCGAGCCCCAGAACAGCCCGCTTGTACGCGAGGTCTTGACGACCCATCCCGATGTACCGCCCCACCACCGCAGCTACCGCGATCGAAAGCCCCACCGTGGGCATAAACGAAGCGTGCATGTACCGCAGCGCGATCCATCCCGCCGTCGTGTGCAGCACGCCCTCGGCCTGCGCCGCCTCTGCGCTCATGCCGCTCGCCAGAGCCGCCGCCTGACCGCCCTCCTTGAGCAGCACGCTCATCAGATACCCCCAGCACAGCAGCTCGCTTGAGAGCATCAAACCCGCGGGCCAGCCCACCTTGATGATGTCCTTCATCTTTGCGAAGTCGGGTCGCCAGCCGTCCCACACCCGGTAGAGCCGCTGATACTTCGGGCTCAAAAACAACGCCAACGGGATCACCAGCTCGATCGAGGTCCCGATGAGCGTGCCGATCGCAGCACCGTTGATGCCCATCGCCTCGATATTGAGCACCGAAGCAATCGACCCGAACTGCTCGGCGAACGGAGTCCCCGCGGGCGGCCCGGTTTCGCCATAGATCAGCACCGCGTTAGCGACCACGTTGCACAGGTTGCCGCTGAGCGCAGCGATCGTGACAACCACGGGCCGATGAAGCCCGAAAAAATACTGCGAGAGACTCCGCGACGCCAGCGTGAACACCGCTCCAAAGAGCAGGATCCGTGCGTAGCCCACCTCGGCTTCGAGCAGCGGCCCGCTGTGTCCATAAAGAGGCGAACTGAACAGCGCCCTCGCACCCCACAAGCCCAACGGCACCAGCAACACGCTGAACCCCACCGCCAGGTACATCCCGTTCCACGCGAACGCCGCACCCTTCTGAGGGGAACCTGCCCCCAGATGCTGACTCACGAAGCTGTTGATGATGGTGAACGTGCCCAGCGCGAACGCCATCGCCATCCACGCGAGAATCCCGCCGTTGCCTTGAGCCGCGACCCACATCGGGTCCGCGGGCTCGATGCGGCTGACCATCATCGCATCGATGAACTGCATGATCGAGTAGCTGGTCATCGTCACGATCGACGGCAGCGCAATGGCCATGATCTCCGCGAACGGACCACGACTGGCTCGAGCTGTGGTGTCTTGTGTGCGCATGGGGGGGAGGGGGAACGCAGGGTGAGGGGGATACAGGTGGAGCGATGCTAGGTTCGCTGGTGTTTGGTGAAGATGACCCTCTGAACGAGCCGCCGGCACCGCTCAATGTGGATTCGATGCAAGACTCACCGCCAGCCGCAGCGCCGATTCCATGCTGCCGTGATGGGCGACGCCTTTGCCCGCGATATCGAACGCGGTGCCGTGATCCGGGCTGGTGCGCACCACGCCCAGCCCGAGCGTGACGTTGACCGATTCATCCCGCGCGAGCAGCTTGACCGGGATCAACCCCTGATCGTGATACATCGCCACGACCAGATCGTGCTGCGCTGGCTTGCCATCGCGTGCGATCGCAGCACTAAACACCGTGTCCGCGGGCCAAGGCCCGGTCACGTTGATGCCTTGCCGCTGGGCGTGCTCGATCGCCGGGGTAATCAACCGCCCCTCTTCATCACCCATCAGCCCGCCCTCGCCCGCGTGCGGATTGAGCCCGCAGACCGCGACTCTCGGCGAAGCGATCCCGAGCTGGCGGCACGCCTCCGCGCCAAGATCAATCGCATCGAACACCCGGCCGATCGTCAGCGTGTTGCGGATGTCCATCAGCGGCTGATGCACCGTGACGAGCACCACCTTGAGCGGCCCGCCCGCAAAGAACATCGCCCACCGCTTGGCACCAAGCCGCTGAGCGAGCAGCTCGCTGTGCCCCGGATACCGGCGGCCCGCCATATGCCACGCCTCTTTGCTGATCGGCCCGGTCACAATCGCATCCGCGCGTGCCGGATGATGCTCGGACCGCTGGACATCGGCGATCGCCCGCTGAACGTATTGAAACGACCGCTCGCCCTGTGCCTTCGATGGCCTGCGCACAATCGGAGCCGATTCTTCTATTGAATCGTCCGCCGGATCATCGTCGATGAGCACCACGTCATGGACCACCGCAGCCTCGATGGGTGCGCCCCCGAGCCGAAGCGTCCACCAGAAGGGGTCGATGCCCAGACTTTGGGCTGCTTGATGCATCGCGCTCGACGAGCCGTGGATCTGGAAGTGCGCCAATCGGCGAACACCCGGAGCTGCGAGCGCCCCCACGAGCACCTCGGGACCGATGCCCCCCGCATCTCCCATGCTCACCGCGATCCGTGGCCTGACTGCTGATGCTCCCACCGCTGCGTCCTCTCTAGCTGTGTCCTCTCGATCAAATGCGATCCGGCTTGCTCAATCCGCCAGCCACGCGGGCACCACCAACGCCTCGGGGCCGAGCGTCTGCACCGTCGCCCTCGACGGCTTGGTCGCTTCAAGCACTCGATTGACCGATTCAAGCGTCACCGCTTCGATGCTCGCAGCAAGCTCGGCGAGCGAACGGGGACGACCCAATCGGGACATATCACCGACCAACCCCGCTGCCCGTGCCGCGGTGCTCTCGCCCGCAAAGATCACCCGCGATCGCAGCCCAGCACTCGCCCTGGCAAACTCATCGGGCGTGATCTCGCCCGCTGGCTGGGTTATCCGTTCAAGCTCCGACGAGAGCACATCGAGCGATTCTTGCGCTCTTGGTGGTGTCGTCCCGACATACGACGTTCGCCAACCCCGCATCGGATCATTTTTATACGTCGAACTCACCGAATAGCACAGCCCGCGTTTCTCGCGCACCTCACAGAACAGCCTCGACGCCATGCCACCCGCAAGCACCTGCGTCGCCACGCGGTAGTCCCAAGCAATCGGATCGGTTTCGAGCGGCGCATCATGTATCACCACGATCTGCACCTGCTCGGACTGGTCCACAAGATGCCCGTACCCGCGAACCGGATCGCCGACTGCCTCGATCGGTGTAGGTGAACCGCTCCATCCTTTGAGCAGCGTGTTGAGCTGCGCAGCGATCGCGTCAGAATCAACATGACCCGCGACCGCGATGATCGAACCCTCGGGCACGGCGTGCGCGCGCCAATGTTCGACAATCGCTTCTCTCGTGATTGAATCGAGCCCTGCATGGGTGCCATAACCCGAACGTCCGAGCACGCCCGCCCAATGCTTTGTTTTGGCTTCGAGGATGGTTCGGTCGGTAGGTTCATCCGCGAGCGCGTCGAGATCGGCCTTGGCGAGCGCCCGTGTGGGCTCGAGAGAAGATGCGTCGAATCGTGGCTCAAGGACGATCTCTGACATCAGCGCCAACGTCTGATCGAGCCGATCGGCGACGAGCGACGCACTCAACGTGGTGCTCAACGTGCCCGTGGTACACCCCCGGGAGACTCCCAGACGATCGAATGCGTTTGTTTGTGCGCGCGAATCGCGCTCTCCAGCCCCCCGCAAGAGCATTTCTTCGAGCATCGCGCTCATCCCGAGCGCATTTGTGGGGTCGTTGGCAGCTCCGAGAGGAATTTTCCACATGACGCCAGCGGATCTCACCGACTCGATCGGCTCGACCACCAACACCGCGCCGCAGTCCAACTGATGCACTCTGATTTCGTTCATCGCGCTGTGATCCTTCTTGTTCGCGTGCCGACGTGATGGTGCAAGACACACCTCATCCGCACCACTGTAGCGACCCGTGCGTACAACGTGCCTTCACGCCTCCAAAGTGCGTTTATGCACTGTTCTGCGCCGAACGTGCTGCGAACTGTCGCGAACGTGCGGGGGTCGCGCTGTTTGTACGCCATGACGAAACCGTTGTGTCTTGATCGTTTCAGTCGTCATGATCGCGCGAGATCAACGCGATGCAGTGCATGGCACAGGTCGTTCAACACTGATGACATGATGCCGATTCACAACACGCAACTCGATGAACAGAGCGTGCATTCACGAAGCACACGCCACTGCGCACGCGCGCAGTTGACAGCGTTGACAGAAAACATCATCTGTGTGCGCTTGCACGACGCGCATCTATACGTCACACTGTCGCCGATGCGTGTCGTAACGCCAAACTTGAAGCAAAGCGCGCGGGTGTGGCGTTGTTTGCTCAAGCATGCACCGACACACGACCGATAGAGCCCAACGCGCACACGATGCGCACGGCAAACCGAGCGGGTCCAGGATGGATCCGCAAACCACCGAGGAGTCATACCCATGGCGAAGAAGAAGGCAACGAGGAAAAAGGCCACTCGTAAAAAGGCCGCCCGCAAAAAGGTCACTCGTAAAAAGGTCGCCAAGAAGGCGACTCGCAAAAAGGTGACCCGTAAGAAGGCCACGCGCAGCCTCGCAACGCGCCTCTAGCGCCGCAGAACGGAGTCGCGGCAAAGAGGCTAGCGAACGGTGGACGCCGG
>CAYUVO010000088.1:0-10733 GCA_964448185.1 uncultured Phycisphaeraceae bacterium | reverse complement strand
ACTTCGAGCGGCAGATGGAGGGTGCGACCCTCCGCAAGTGCAGCGAGTTTGGGGCAGATATCGTGAAGTGGATGGGATGACCGGCGACTCGACCGACATATTTCCGTTCGGCTCCCGCGTGCGCACCCAAGGTCATTGGGAATGGCCCGATGGCACAGAAGGAGTGGTTGTGCCATGGCCCCACGCCGTACAAGAACTCGTTGGGTCATCAGCCGATCCGTCGATTCCATCGGATCTAGCCAGAGCGACTAGGACGCAAGACGGCGAATTGAACTACACGCAGTGGGTCGCCTTCGACGAGCCGACCGATGACGGCTCCGGCGACGGGCCCTACGTTGGCGGCGAGGTCGAAGTAGCCTGCCTGGTCGCCGTGGATGACGCCGATCAGTAATGCCCGCGTCGACAATCGAATTTGGCTCGAAGCGAGCTGGATACAACCCGATCGCTGACTACGCCTAAGTCAAACTAGGCTGGGCAATTCGATCCGGCTGGCTGATTCCACGCTCCATGCACTGAACCGAGGCCACCGACTCGGTCATCACTGGCATTTCCGGCACAATCGCGGCCAAGACGGTAACCTACGACTTCGAGCGGCAGATGGAGGGTGCGACCCTCCGCAAGTGCAGCGAGTTTGGGGCCGATATCGTGAAGTGGATGTAATCATGCGAGACCATCCCACAACTAAGTCTGGCTATCTCAACAAAAACGGACAGTTGAATATCCGCCCACTCGGCATCCCCGGTACGGACCACGGGCAAACGCTTTACCAACTAGCCTGCACAAAGTGCGGGTTCAACTACGCTGCGAACGGTAGTGATATACATCTGAGACGCTGCCCAGGATGTGACGGCGGAAACCCGAGCACTGCAGATTGGAAGTATCCATCAGACGTGCAGCACTGACCCCGAAGACGGGAGTCAGTGTGTCACTCTCAAATGGATAAGAGCACGGCCGACACGGCCGTGGCACGGGATGGGATTGGACTGAGTACTTCTCTCTTGTGCCACGGCTGTGTCAGCCGTGCTCCGGGGCTTCCCTACTCGGCCCGGTTCATCTCCATTCTCACATCCTTCATCCCCACCCAGAAGCGTGCGCTCGACCACTCCCAATCGATCGTTTGACGGACCAAGCCCCGCCGAACTGGGTTCGCGTGAATGTACGACGCGACCTCCTCGATCGAGCGAGTGCTTGTGATGTTCTTGTCGTACCCGCCGCCAGCCTGCCAGAAACGGAAGTCGGTTCGATCACCGCGCCGAATGGTCAGCCGCTCGATCCACGCGGGGTCGTGTTCTGCGAGCCACTCGCGGGCACGCATCGAGACGGATCGCTTGCACGATGCGAGGATCTTGCTGATCTCATACTCGCGTGCTCGTGGGCGGATCAGTAGGTGGACATGCTCGGGCATGATGACATACGCAACGACAGCGACATCGAGCTTCTGACGCATCACTTCGAGGGATTCGATGAACCACACCCGCGTGCGATCGGAATTCAGAAGCGGGAGGCGTTGATAGCACGAGAAGGTCAGGAAGTGGGCGTGGCAAGGAGTGTTGTAGGACTTCCTGATTTTATGACGTGGTTGAGTATTCATCGGTGTTCGGGAAGCCACGGCTGACACAGCCGTGGCACAATCCTCTTATGAGTAATCCCCCAACGCTGCCTCGACGGCGTGCTGGATCTCGACCATCTCGTCGTGGGCGAGCTTCTGGCCCGCGGCACTGATCGCCCACATCGCCACAAGAACAACCAACGCGATCGGCACGCCCCAGAACGCTCGCGGCGGATGGTTCATCATCATCTCGGCGACGCCCCACACCGCAGCGCCCGCAGCGATCGTGAGCAACGACAACGACGCGAGCATGTAGCCCGTCCAGATGCCCGGGCTCGGGTTGAACCTGCCGAAGGCTTCTGCGACGAAGTGCTCGCTGGCGTCCTCGTCGCCATCGTGATCTTGATCGTGGCCACGGATCTCGAGCGTGAGCCAGGGCGACCAGCGGTGGCGTCGCTCCTCGGGAATTGTGATCTGGAAGTGTTCGCCGACACGCTCGACGTTGAACTCGCGGCGGCTCTCGATGGAGTGGCTGAGCCGATCGCAGGCTTGAGTTGCGGATTCTTCGAGCCCGACGCGAAAGGTTGGGCCGAGGACGAGCTTGGAGAGTTTGACGCCGCTGGTGTTCATGCTGGCGAGCATCGCCGATCACATGGTGAAATGCAAGCCACCCCCAACGCTCGGCGAAAGTACTGAAAGCGGAAAAAAGAACAGGAATAGCAAGGCGTGAATCTCGGTGTCTAGTTCTTGCCGAACATGCCGCCAAGTTTGCCGAGGGTGTCACCGAGGCCGCCACCTGAGTCGCCAGTGCTACCGCCGGTGAGATTCCCGAGCATGCCCGCGAGATCGCTCTGTCCTGCGAGCTTGTCTTTGAGTGGGCCGATGAGTGCTGAGAGGCCCTGTTCTGCCTTGTCTTCGCCGCCGCCGAGGAGTTTGCCGAGCGAGCCGAGATCGAGGCTCGAAGTCAGTGCGGAGAGGTCACCCTTGAGCAGTGAGCTGACGTCGAGCTTGCCCGATGACAGGAGCCCCTCGATCATGGAGAGGGCTTTGTCGAGGAAGCCACTGGCCTGTGCGTCGGATGAGCCGACTTTGGATGCGATGGCTGAGATGATGTTCTTGGTTTCGCCGCCGAGGAGTTCTTGGATCATGATTGGTCTCTCTTGTGTTTGCCCCGCATTGGATTGAGGTCCATCGTATCAGGCTGCCCGCTTTGTCCCAAGGGGTTAGGGCCAGTTTTTGCCCGCGTGGAGGGCTCGGCTACGCTGTGGGCATCATGGCTCAACGATCACGCAATCGGAAATCTCCCGCTTCTCCCGTTCAACGGATCATCAAGATCGTCATCATGCTTGTGGTGCTGGCGGTCGCGGGCTACTTCGGCGTCGATCTCAAGGGCAACAATACAACAGAATCCGGCGGGCCGACAAGCTCTCCCACTGCATCATCCACGACATCGCGGAGCGCTCCTGCTACGCCCTCAGCGGCAGATTCGCAGAAGGTCGTCGCCGACTTGATGCGTGCGAAACGCTCGGAGGTCATGGTTACGCTGCGAGCGAACGTGCTCAAGGTGTTACCCGACGACAACGACGGCTCGCGGCACCAGAGGCTGTTGCTCTCGATCACGACTCGCAACGCGCCGCATGACACGGTGCTCATTGCGCACAACATCGATCTTGCCCCTCGGGTTCCCGTCGACGAAGGCGATGAGCTGCTCGTGCGAGGCCAGTACGAGTTCAACGATCTCGGCGGGGTAATCCACTGGACGCATCACGACCCGCGCAAACGTCGCGAAGGCGGGTGGATCGAACTCGATGGCGAACGATACGAATAGACTTTCCTATGGTAATTGTGTAACATTGATCTATGGCTTCACCAATCCACTGCAACCCACTCTTGGGCCAGCTACGAGTCAATTCGCTTGAACAGTTAATGGCTGCGTACCGCGACTCGAATCATGAGTTGCGAGACGGAATCGACGGCGGTGCCGGAGCTGGCGTTTTGACAGCACAAATGCTCGAGTATTCGACCGGCACCATACATGCGTTTGAGCCGTTCCCTGGCAATCACCGATTCCATGAGGACCATTCAAGAGTCAAGTTTTACAAATCCGCGTTGGCCGAGGCTGCATCAGTCGGGCAGTTCTATGTGTCATCGACGATCTCGCCTGATTCGCCTTGGTCCCAATCTCTAAGTGGATACTCTTCGGTCGGGTACCTGCTCGATGAGTTCAAGAGCATGAAGGCAGAGAACGCACCCTCAGAGAAACTCTGCGAAGTGCCTTGTGTATCAGCTGATGAAGTGATTCCAGAGTACTGCCCGGTGGATGTCGTCAAGCTCGACCTCCAAGGGGGTGAACTCAATGCGCTGCTCGGGATGCCCCGTATCATTTCGAAGGCGGAGTTCCTCTGGGTTGAGTACACCGCTCAGCGTGATCTCGCGGCCATGCTCGTAGACCACGGGTTTTTGCTTTTCGATACCGAGTATTTCTTCATGGGTGCGCCCACCGCAGAAATTCAATCTCGATTCACGATCTCAAATCCGGAAATGATGCTTTCGACCGGTGCGAAAGCATGCTTCGGGTTTGCGAAGGATGTGCCCCTCGAAAACTACGAAGAGTGGTTCAAGTCGATGAGACAAGAACTCAACATGGTTCAGACGGACCTTGTCTGCGTACACCGCGATCGGCTCGACTCATTCGTGGCTGCACTAGGCTGTATCAATACAGACTAAATACTCTGCGACTACTCACCTCCAGAAGTAGTGCCACTCAGCGCTGAGATCGGTGGATTCACCCGGTTCGAGGGTGATGGTCCAGGTGAATCGGGAGACGCCGTTGAGGCGGTGCCACCACCAGGGCCAGCCGTAGTTGTTCCACCACACACCCCGATCGCTGCTCCAGAGCGAGCTGTCTTGGAACATACCCAGAGCGGTTGCTTCGCCTTGATCGGATGCGCTTGTCGGCAAGCCGAAAGCAAGCTTGGTGATCTCGACGGTCACCGCGTGGGGCTTATAGTTCGTCAGCTCGATGTCGGCGATGAGATCGATGCGCGCGTATTGGTGGCCATCCCAGAGCATCCCTTTGGGCTGGCGACCCGATTCGTGTTCGTCGAGCTTGACACGGATATCTACCGCGTCGGTGACTTCGAGATCGGTGGTCGAGCCTTTGGCGGTATAGGTCATCAGGCCCTGCGCGAGCGGCTTGCCGTCCCGGATAATCAGAGCGGGCGCAGTGGTAAACGGATGGTCAGAATCGTTGGTCAGACGCAAGACGTGGCGTGCGAGGGGGCGATCGAGCATCTGGGCGATCTGTCGCTGCTGATCGGTGGAGAAGTTGCGCCATGCATTGACGGGTGGCGAGCCGGGAAGCTGGAGCTTGTAGACCGCTTCGAGCGGGACGACCGAAGTGGAGATCGGCAGGATCATCCGTTCGCCGACTGCGAGCGTGACGTGATCGATGGTAAAGACGTAGAGGTCCTCGTTGCGATCAGAGCCAGCAAGCTCGGGCGGGGTAGCGGGAGCAGTCCTCCCCCCGCTGGAAGCGCCCATGTCACGAGACTCTCGCATGCGTGCGCTCTGTGCCATCAGCGCGTTCGAGAATGCGCCAGCGGTGCCCGCCTGGCGCTGGAAGTAGCTGCCGAGTTGTGCGAACTGTTCGCTCAGAGCGATCGGGTCGGGTGTGTGCTCGAACTGGAATCGTGGCACGCCGACGACGAGATGCACGGTTACATCATCAAGCTCGATGAGGTCATTGATGAGCGCCGCTTGGAGTTCGAGGCGTGCAGAGACGCCGTCATCGAGCAGCGTGACGCGATAGCTCGGGATCCACCGCATGCCCTTCTGGAGGTACATCACGCCGACGTCGGCTTGCTCGGGAATGGCGCCCGGATCTCGCCAGGAGAGTTCGAGGCTGAGCTGGTTTTGCTGAACGGTCGTCGTGATGTCGGCATCAGGATCAACGCTGTCGAGGAACCGAACGCCCTGAATGGAGTTGAGCGGGATCGCTTCGCGGCCGCCACGATCGTGCTCAATCAAAGCGATGGTTGGGTTGGTTGCATCGGGCAGCAGCGCGATCAAGGTGCCCGTGTTCTCGGCGTTGCCACGGAAATACCACGCGAGGCGATGACCGATTGAGAGCGAGAGCAGATCGGCCATGTTCTTTGGCTGGCGTGAGTTCTCGACCTCGACCGCTCCTGCTCGCACTGCGCTGAGCTCGGCATTGGGTTCGTTCTCGAATGCCCAGAAGGTGCCGAGCACGGGTTGGGGGAGTTCGTCGAGCACGACGCGGCCCGCCTCGTTGATCGGCATGGTCCCCTCGCGATACACCATCGCGTGCCCGTCTTTGAAGACGGTGACTTCCCGGACTGGTAGATCATCGGCAGCAAACGCCGACGAAACGCCGAGCATCAAGCCGATGCAGAGGTGAGCGAGCTTGGTAACGGCGGGGTAACGGTCGGTCCTGCGTGTGCGCATCAGAGATACTCCTATATCGCGAACGCTCGGGCACTATCGCCACACGCTCGCTCTGGGATATACCCGCGCAGCACGGCACAGGTTGGTCACGAGTATGTCACAACTCGATGACGCGACAACAGACTTGAGTGTTTTGAGGATTCTGGTGCTGACTGATCGCGGTTGTTAGAACGCCATCGCGGAGAGCCCGGTCGGCAGACCGAGCCAGAAATCAAACGCGGGCGCGAACATCGGCGAGTCCGATTCGATGGTCGAGTCGGTCGCATTGACCGGTCCGGATTCGACCTGTGCCAGCTCGCTCACTGGTTCGGCTGCGGGCGACACCATCGGAGCCACCGCGAACGACTGGGTCTCGAACGGAGCGGTGATGTGGCGGTCGGCGGAAATCGTAAGACCATCACGGATGGCCTCGATCGAGTCCACCGCTGGATATGCCGGACGCTGGGCAGCGAATGAGATCACGTCGGCACTTGCCCCGGAGGCAAGCAACCCGACCGCTACTGTCATCTCGCGCATTGAGCCCATCGCTCGCTTCTCCTGATCCAACTGACTCCAGCTGATCCCGACTTGGTCCTTGGGCACCAAAATCGGCACCGTTCACTTCCATAGTGTGCCCTGAGAACCCGCAAAGGCGAGCAAAACGGGTTCTCCAAGTGCAATCCCGGTGTTTTTCGAGGAACTTATTCAGACGCACATATTCAGCGCGTGCTCACCTCAACGCTGAGCTGACCCGTCAACGCCTTGTGGACCGGGCACTTGTGGGCGATCTTCTCCAACGCAGCCCGCTGATCGGCATCGAGATCGCCTTCGAGGCTCATTTTCACCAGATACCGCTCGGGGAGGTCGCCCGCTGGGCTGTGATGCTCTACCTCTGCGTGGACCGCCTTGAGCGGCCAGCCCTTACGGTGGGCGTATGACCGCACGGTCATGGTGGTACATGCCGCCAGAGCTGCAGCGAGCAGGACCATGGGCGAGGGGGCTTCGTCTGATCCGCTGTGGGCCTGGGGGACGTCGGAGATGAACTCGTGACCCGGCGTGGTGATGGCGGTCTTGAATGAATCACCTTGGGTGGTCGCGGCGGCCTGATGAAGCGGTGCTTTGGGCTCGATCATCTGTTGCTCCTTTGTTGCCAATGACTGAGAAGTATAGGTCGGTTTTGCAGATGATTGGCTCACTGCGTGTAGGCTTGGAGCTGTGGAACTCACACCGCTTCGATACTTTTTGGAGGCTGCTCGCGTGGGACATATCACGCGGGCCGCCGAGCGACTGGGGCTCTCGCAGCCTGCGCTGTCGGCTGCGATCCGCAAGCTCGAAGACGAGGTGGGCTCGGCGCTGCTCGATCGCACTGCCAAGGGCGTCGAGCTGACCGACGCGGGCCGGGTGTTCGCCGAGCATGCTGAGGAAGCGCTGCGGGCAGCCGATGAGGGAACGCGAGCGGTACGCGAACTGGTGGGGCTCGAACGGGGCTTGATCCGCATCGGGGGCGGGGCAACAGCGGTCGGGTATCTGCTGCCACCCGCGATCTCAAGGTTCCGAATCGAGCATCCGGGCGTTCGGTTCTATATCCGCGAAGCGGGTTCGGGCTCGGTGGGCGAATCGGTGCTCAGCGGCGCTCTGGATATGGGGATCGTGACGCTACCGATTCGCGTGCCCGGGGGGAGTGAACTATTGACGCTGCCTTTGGTGATGGATGAGCTTCGGCTGATCGTCCCTGAGGACCACCCGCTTTCGGGTCGCAAGAGCTTCCGGTGGTCGGATCTCGACGGCGAAGCACTGGTCGCCTTCGAGGCGGGCAGCGCGGTGCGCGAGGTGATCGACCTTGCGGCTCGTGAGCACGGCGCGGAGCTTCGGGTGGTGATGGAGCTTCGTTCGATCGAGCCGATGCGGCACATGGTGGCCGCCGGGGTCGGGGTGGGGTTTGTAAGCCGATTTGCGCTGAGCGGAAACGATCAGGGACTGCGGTGCCGGGACGGTCGGCTCACGCGAGAACTGGCGATCGTCCGGCGGGGCGACCGGGTGCCGTCGCCCGCGGTGGCCGCGTTCGAGCGGACACTGGGCAAGACGATTCGAGGCTGAACACATCATTCATATTATCTATTGAACATATAGACTGTATCAGTTTGATGTATTGAGCTGCAGCGCCGATGATGTATATGAACGAATCGAGTTCGGGTTCGGCCGCAGAGCACGCGACCAAAGGAGCACCCCATGAGCAATCAACACGCATTCAACAGCAAGAAGACCCTGAGCACCTCGCAGGGCGAGTTTATTTACTTTGATCCGATGGTGTTGCAGGAGGCGGGGCTGGGCCGGATTGATCGGATGCCGTACTCGATCCGTGTGCTGCTCGAGGCGATGCTTCGCAACCTCGACGGGTTCGTGGTGACCAACGACGACGTCGCGGGGCTCGCGGGGTACAACGCGAAGAAGGTCAAGTCGGTAGAGATGCCGTTCATGCCCGGGCGGGTGGTGTTACAGGACTTTACGGGCGTGCCGTGCGTTGTGGATCTGGCGGCTATGCGTGACGCGATGGGCAAGCTGGGCGGCGATCCGCAGTCGATCAACCCGGCGGTGCAGTGCGATCTGGTGATCGACCACAGCGTACAGGTCGATGACTTCGCAACGCGGGTGGCGCTGACGATCAACGCTGAGCGTGAGTTTGAGCGGAACAATGAGCGGTACCGGTTTCTTAAGTGGGGCCAGCAGAGTTTGAGCAATTTCAGGTGCGTGCCGCCGGCGACGGGGATCGTCCATCAGGTAAATCTCGAGTACCTCGCTCGCGGGTGCATCACGCGGGAAGTCGACGGCGAGATGCAGGTCTTCCCCGACAGCCTCGTGGGTACCGATAGTCACACGACGATGATTAACGCTCTTGGCGTGCTGGGCTGGGGCGTGGGCGGGATCGAGGCCGAGGCGGTGATGCTGGGCCAGCCGGTATACATGCTCACGCCCGAAGTCGTGGGCTTCAAACTCATCGGCAAGCTGAGCGAGGGCGTCACCGCGACCGACCTCGTGCTGACCGTTACCGAGATGCTCCGCGCTCATGGCGTGGTCGAGAAGTTCGTCGAGTTCTTTGGCCCGGGCATCGGTGATATGAGCATCCCCGACCGCGCAACCCTCGCCAACATGGCGCCCGAATACGGCGCGACGTGCGGGTTCTTCCCGATCGACGCCAAGACGATCGACTTCCTGCGGTTTACCGCCAAGAGCGAGCAGGAAGTCGAGCTTGCTGAGGCGTGGGCCAAGGCCAGCGGGTTCTATTGGACGCCCGATTCACCCGAACCCGAGTTTGCCAGCGTGCTCGAACTCGACATGGGCACGGTCCAGCCCTGTCTTGCCGGTCCCAAGCGGCCCCAAGACCGCATCGAACTTGCCGCCATGCAAAAAACGTGGCACCAAACACTCGCTGCGCCCAACGGCCCGCAAGGGCTTGGGGTTGACAAGGCCAAACTCGATGCGTCGGCACACGTCATTCACAAAGGCGAACGCCCCGGCGAGAAGCCCGGGATGACCAGCACGCTCAAGCACGGCAGCGTGGTGATCGCAGCCATTACGAGCTGCACGAACACGAGCAACCCTGATGTGATGGTCGCAGCGGGGCTTGTTGCGCGCAAGGCGAGAGCGCTTGGGATTACCCGCAAGCCGTGGGTCAAGACGAGTCTGGCGCCGGGTTCTAAGGTGGTCACCGAATACTTCGACAAGGCGAACCTGAGCGACGATCTTGATGCACTGGGCTTCTTTACGGTTGGGTATGGCTGCACGACGTGCATCGGCAACAGCGGGCCGTTGCCCGAAGAGGTTGAAGCCGCGATCAAGGAAGGCGATCTCGCGGTCGCCAGTGTGCTCAGCGGCAACCGCAACTTCGAGGGCCGAGTGCATCAGCACGTCAAGGCAAACTACCTTGCGAGCCCGCCTTTGGTCGTCGCATACGCCATCGCGGGCACGGTTGATATTGATCTTCAGAACGACGTTCTGACAACCACTCCCGACGGCAAGCCGGTATATCTGCGGGACATCTGGCCGAGCAATCAGGAGGTACGTGACACGGTGGCGCAGTGCCTGACGCGAGACCAGTTCGCTCGCAAATACGAGAACGTGTTTGTCGAGAACGAGACGTGGAACGAGGTGCCGGTGAGCAAGAGCGAGCTGTATCCGTGGGAGGATGCGAGCACCTACATCCAGAACCCGCCGTTCTTTGAGGGGATGTCCCAGACGCCTCCGGGCATGGGCACCATCCGCGGCGCGCGATGCCTTGCGATGCTCGGCGACAGCGTAACGACCGACCACATCTCGCCCGCGGGGGCGATCGTCGAGGACAGCCCAGCGGGCCAGTACCTCACCGAGCACGGGGTCGCCAGGCGTGACTTCAACAGCTTCGGCAGCCGACGCGGCAACGATCGCGTGATGACGCGGGGCACGTTCGCCAATGTGCGCATCAAGAACCGCATCGCGGCCGATGGCGGCCATCAACCCGAAGGCGGCTTGACGCGCAACTTCACCAAGGCCGACACGCTCGCGGAGGCTCCCGTCGAGTTCATCTATGACGCGGCGATGGACTATCGCAAAGCGGGCACGCCTCTGGTAGTCATCGCGGGCAAGGACTACGGCATGGGTTCGAGCCGCGACTGGGCCGCCAAGGGCACGCTGCTGCTGGGTGTCAAGGCGGTGATCGCCGAGAGCTTCGAGCGGATCCACCGGAGCAATCTTGTGTTCATGG
>CAYUVO010000087.1:0-10741 GCA_964448185.1 uncultured Phycisphaeraceae bacterium | reverse complement strand
GTCGCCCGAACAACAGACTTGGGTGATGGTGGCGTGGCTCGCGGGCTTTGCGGTCAAGGTGCCGTTGTTCCCGTTCCATACGTGGCTGCCTTTGGCGCATACCGAAGCCCCTACAGCGGGCTCGGTGATTCTTGCGGGCGTGCTGCTCAAGCTGGGGACGTACGGGATCTATCGCTTTGTGCTTCCGTTTGCGCCGGTAGCTGTGGCCCAATATGCCCCGATCATCGCGACGCTGAGCATCATCGGGATTCTGTACGCGGGCCTGATTTGCTGGGTGCAGACGGACGTCAAGAAGCTTGTCGCGTATTCATCGGTGAGCCACCTCGGGTTCTGTGTGCTCGGGCTGATGAGCCTCAACCACGCGGGCTTGCAGGGTTCGCTGCTCTACATGATCAATCACGGCCTGAGCACCGGGGCGTTGTTCCTGCTCATCGGGTTTATGTACGAGCGGTACCACACGCGGTCGATGCGAGAACTCGGGGGCCTAGCGTCGAAGATGCCCGTGTGGACGTGCTTTATGGTGTTCTTCACGATGGCGTCGGTCGGGCTGCCCGGGCTCAACGGGTTCGTGAGCGAGTTCTTGTGCATGCTCGGGACGTTCCAAGCGGGCGGCGTTGACGGCCAATGGGCTGCGACGGGTTACGAGCTTCCGGGCGTGACGTGGGGCGTGCTCGGTCCTTGGTACGCATTCTTTGCTGGGCTGGGTGTAATCATCGCTGCGATCTATCTGTTGTTCCTTGTGGGCAAGATTTGTTTCGGGCCGCTGGTCGAGCCCAAGGGACACAGCGACCATGTGGGGGGGCCGGGACAGTTGCCGGCGGACCTGAGCGGTCGCGAGATCATCACGCTGATGCCGTTGGCGGTGCTGTGCTTGGTGCTTGGTTTGTTCCCGTCGCCGGTGATGGACTTGCTCGAACCGAGTGTGAATGAGACGGTTGCGATGGTCAAAGCTGCTGCGCAGAGCGGATTGCACGCGGAGACGCTGTCGGATGTCACGGTGGTCGAACTGGACAGTGAACTTCTCGATGGGAGCGTGCGATGATCGAACGGTTGCCGCTGTTGCTTCCAGAGATTGCGATGTTCATCGGGACGTGCCTGGTGCTGGTGCTCGGGCTGAGCCCGTCGCTGGCAGCGCGGCGGATGACTGGCTTGGTCACCGGGGGCACGCTGCTGCTCGCGGGGATTCTCGCGGTGAACACCGACACGGGCTACGCGACCGAGCTGGGCATGCCGATGCCCGGGCTCATTGGGTTCGGCAAATCGCTGATCGCGTTGGTTGGGCTGCTGCTGGTGATGCTGGTGTCGGGGACGGTCGATCGAAAGTATGAGCGAGAGATCGCTGCGGGTCGTGCGACGTACAACCCGTCGAAAGCTATTAGGGCCGAGTTCTATGCGTTCTTTTTGTTCAGCCTGATGGGTGCGATGCTGTGCGCCTCTGCGGACGACCTGATCTGGCTGTTCTTGGCGCTCGAGCTGACGAGCCTGCCGACGTATGTGATGGTGGTGATGAGCCGAACGGGTGATGATGCCAAGGGCTGGTCGCGCGCGCAAGAATCATGCGTCAAGTATTTCTTCTTGGGCGCTTTGGGTGCTGCGATCTTCCTCTACGGATTTGCGTTGCTCTATGGCGGCACGGGTTCGACACGCCTCGTCGAGATCGGGCATGCTTTCCAGTCCGGGGCTGAGCCCAACACGATCGCGATCCTCGGATTGGTGATGGCAATGGTGGGGGTGTCGTTCAAGATCGCTGCGGTGCCTATGCACTTTTATACAGCCGACGTGTATGAAGGCGCTTCGGCGCCGGTGGCCGCGTTTCTCGCGTTCACGCCCAAGGCTGCGGGGATCATCACGCTCGTGCTGCTCGCCTCGGCTGCTGGCTGGGGCTACACCAACAGCGGACTGATGATCGGGAGTGCTCGCGGGAGTTTGCCTCCTGCTGCGGACGTGGTGCTGTGGATGATGGCGATTGCGACGATGACCGTGGGCAACGTGATGGCGTGGCTACAAACCAACGTCAAACGGATGCTCGCGTATTCGTCGATCGCGCACTCGGGCTACATGCTCGTGGGGATTATCGCCGGACCTGGTGATGGCGACTTTGCGCACAACGGGATCGCGGCGACGCTGTTCTATCTGCTGTGCTACTCGGTGATGAATCTTGGCGCGTTCGCGGTGCTCGCGTGTCTTGAGAACTCGGACGACGAATCCGAGATCGAAACGCTCAGCGATCTTCGTGGGCTCGGTCGGCGTCATCCGGCGCTCGGGTGGGTGTTTGTGCTGTGCTGCATGAGCATGCTGGGGTTGCCGCCGTTGCTCGGGTTTATCGGCAAGCTGGGTCTCTTTACGAGCGGCATCAGCGCCGGGCGGATCCCGCTGATCGTGATCTTGGGGATCAACTCGGCGATCGCTGCGTTCTATTACCTCAAGCTTGTGGCGATGGTCTGGCTCGAAGAGCCGAGCGACGCGCCCGATCGAATGAGGCCGACTCCGTTTGCAAGCCGACGGATCGCTGCGATTCTCTCGGCCAGCGGCGTGGTTGTGCTCGCGGTGTTCGGCGGTTCGCTCGCGGATTCTGCGAGAGAGGCCTCTCGACCGGGCAACGGCGTTGTTCATGCAGAGTTGCAACCGCGCGATGCGGATGTTGCTGACTCGACGATCACCAAGACGGACGACGAGTTACATCACTGAGCGGTTCATGCAAATTGAGCAACGCTGACGCTCCCCCTCGCTGACACTCGGGGCTTGTACAGATTCAACTGGTGACTTCATCAACTGCTTAGTCCGCTGCGACAGGGACGCGCTTGGTACTGCGTGGCACGAACGAACGTCCTAGTGCGAGCACGATCCAGCCGCCCGCGAGCATGGTGTTCGAGGGCAGGGTTGCTGAATCGACCGCGATGAGCACTGCGACTAATCCGAGCATGGCCAGACCCGAGCCGAGCGAAGCGGCGGCGAACCGACGCGACCAGCGACCCATCACCAGCGAGAGCAGCAGGGCAGCGACGCCTCCCGCAGCTGAGCCCATCAGCAGGCTCGACGGGGCTACTTGGGCATCGCCTGTCAATGCGGTGAGCTGATGCGTGATCGCTGCGAGGGGGTCTGTAGTGGCGGGTGATTCATCATCACCATCATCACCACCGGCTGCCCGTTGTCGGCGTTGATCGAGTGTTTCGAGCTTGCGATTGAGTTCGTCGATGCGGTCCTGGATCTGCGCACGATCGGGACCTGCGACCTTGAGCACTCGGGCTGAGGGTGACTGAGCGGCAGTGCTCGGGGAACCTGTGCTGGACATCGCGTTCGAGGCCAGTTGAGCGGGTCCTACGGCCAAGAGCATCGCTGCGAGCACTCCAGTGGCAGAGCCCGTGAAGACGCAGATGGATCGGCTGAGCAGCCCGACTGCGATCACTCCCAGAGCGATCCCGCCGAGGCCTCCGATGCCGCCCGCTACGAGGGTGATGGCTGAGAATGCTTGGCTGGTGAGCAGTTCGAGCCCGGCTCCGAGGGCGGTGCCCAGGAGGCCGAAAATAATCACGCCGACCGATCGCAGGGCTTTATCGCCGATGAACCAGAGCATGATTCCGATGAGCAGGGCGATGGTGCCGGTGATGAGCAGAGGGGTAGCGTTGGCCGAATCCTGAAGCAACGAGGCCCAGCCGGTGAGGTCGGGGGTCGTAGGAAGGTCGATCCCGGCGACTGAGGCAAGCTGATCGAGCGAGAGACCGCCAGCGCCCTGCGAGTTTCCCATGCCCTGCTCGCTGAGGGCTCGCAGCGCAGCTTTGGCCGATTCTGGCGTAGTCAGTGCGGAGAGTTGATCGGGTGTCAGGCTCATGGGAACGTATCAGGCCCGGAGGTGGTCAGTCACAGTGCTTTATTGGTAAAGGAACTAGGAGCATTTCGGCTGATTACAGCGGAATGTGGATGGGCGTGGCGAGGCGAGGGGGCCATTGACCGATAAGACGGGTGGTGGTGCTGGGTGCCCCGCTTGGGCTGGCCTTGGGTCCGCGTGGGGGCGTGGTTCTTGGGCGTTGTGGGCATGGATGGGTCTTTGGAGCAGGTGAACGAGGGACGTGATGGCCAAGAAGAAGCAGTCTACAAAGCGAACGCCGATAACCCAGAAAAAAATGGAGACGGTTAAGGGGGCAGCAGGGGGGATAGCTGGGGGGGCGGTGGATGGAAAGGGCGGCGAGCTGCCCCAGGACACCAAAGCGCTCGAATCTCTCCGCAAGACGATCGATCGGCTCGATTCGAGACTCGTCAAGCTCATCAACGAGCGGTCACAGGCTGTGGTCGAAGTCGGCAAACTCAAGCGTGGTCGCAACGTCCCGATCTATGCGCCGCACCGTGAGCGAGCGGTGCTCGAAAAAGTGCTGGGTCAGAACGAGGGGCCGTTATCGGACCGGACAATCGAGGCGGTGTATCGCGAGATCATGAGCGGGAGTTTCTCGCTTGAGCAGCCTTTGCGGATCGGATATCTGGGACCGCCCGGGTCGTACAGCCATCTGGCGAGCCAGCGACAGTTCGGGAGTTCGGTGAGCTTTGAGGACATGCACGAGATCGCGGGGGTCTTTACCGAGGTCCGCCGGGGGCATGTGGACTATGGCTTGGCCCCGATCGAGAACTCGACCGGTGGGGGCGTGGCTGAGACTCTCGACGCATTCCGCGAGAACCGCGACGAGGTTTCGATCTACGCGGAGGCGCAGCTCGCGGTGCATCATGCGTTGCTGGCGAACTGTGAGCCCAAATCGGTTCGGCGGATTCACTCGAAGGCCGAGGCGTTGAGTCAGTGCCGGATGTGGCTTGCGACGCAGTATCCGGGTGCGGAGTTGCTGCCTGCGGCGAGCAGCAGCGCGGCTGCCAAGCTGGCGGCAGAAGAGGATCGCATCGCGGCGTCCATCGGAGCGGAGCCCGGATCGGCAGCGATCGGTTCGATTTTGGCGGGGACGATCTATGGCCTGTCGGTGCTGTTCGAGAATATCGAGGATCAGCCAGACAATGTGACGCGGTTCGCGGTCATCAGCCGTCAGCGAGCCCTGCCCAGCGGCGACGACAAGACGTCGATGATGTTCAACACGATCGATCAGCCCGGGGCACTCGTCGATGTGCTCGGAGTCTTTCGGGATCGAGGGGTCAACCTGACGTACATCCATGAAAGACCCAGCGGCGGGTCAAACTGGACCTACACCTTCTTTATTGATGCAGAGGGACACCGGGACGAGGAGCCTGTAGCAGGGGCGATCGAGGAGTCGCGGACACATTGCAAGGAGCTAACGGTGCTAGGGAGTTACCCTCGGTCTCGGCGGGTTCTATGAGTGTGAGGGCTGATTTGTGAGAGCGAGCGGTGGCACGGGCGGCGGGCGGGTGAAGAATCCTGTCGAGAATCTTCTTGTTTGGAGATAAAGAGGATCACACGGGGCTCCGATGCTGTATAGTGATCGTGGCCGAGCGACGGAGCCCGGCCCGCGACCCGAGAACCGGATCACATCAAACTGGCCCCCGCTTGCCGGTTTGGATCACAGGTTCAGAGAGGTCATTTCGGAGAAAGTCGTGGACAGGATCGGCCTTGGAGGTTGTGTGTTCGTTGTATCGGGTGTAGGGTAACCGAGCCGGTGGTCATGCTGTCGCGAGAGCGGCGGAAGGTTTGAGAGAGTCGCAGACTCTGTTGAGCCGCGCCTAGCAAGGGTGAATGACCACACGAGGCTGGCCCGCGACCCACCAGCAGGATTGAACGCCCCTGTTCATTCCACACCGCCCCCCCCCCCGCCCCCCCGGTGCCCTCAACCACGAGGAATCAGGAGCCTTCATGTCAGGGTTCTTCCAACGTCGTATCTCCGTTCGCACGCTTGCCGACGCTGCCGGTCTGGCGCGAAGGGTCTTTGGCCCCCGTACCTCCGGACGGACGGATCGAGAAGCGCGAACGCTTGTTGATCGCTTTGAGCAGCTTGAAGAACGGCGGCTGCTGTTCACTGTCACGATTGCTGCCGATAACGCCTTTGAGGTGGCGCCTGGGATTTTCCAGAGCCCCGCAATCACATTCGCCTACACGATCCCGTATTCGGCCTCGAATGAGGAAATCGGGAACGACGACGCCGAAGAGGTGCTCTTCGATTTCAACGGGGACGATTTCAACACCGGCCCGGTGTTCACCAACTCGTTCCTGCCGGGGAGCAACGAGTCGTTCCTGCGGGTTCGGAGAACCTTCCAGAACTCGACCCAGGACTTCCGCCTGGTGCCCGAAGACCCGACCGAAGATGCCCCGAACGATTTCCAGTTGGACGTTAACGCTCTGGCGGGCGACTTCTGGGAGTTCGAGGTCTTCCCGACCAACAGCGTCAACGATGCGCCGTTCGTGGTCAACGAAATCTCATGGGAGACCGGGGTTGGTCGTTCGGGTGACGGCGAAGGGATGAACACCAATGCCTTCTCGGTGACGGTGTTCTTTGATGACCAAGTGCTTGATGTCTTCACGGGCGCTCGGCTTGCGGCGTTGCTGACGCCGCTGGTCGCCGATCCCGATGATCCGACGGATGAGTTCATCTTCCGAGTCAATGAGAATGACCTGCCTGATGCACAGGGCAACGCTCAGAAGTTTACTCGGATTCGCGTAGATGCGATAGCGAACGAGGATCTGTTCATCGACAATGTGCAGACGATTTTGCCTCCGGGCAACTTTGCAGCACTGGTCGAGAGCCGAATCTTTGCTGCGCAGATCACGCTGACCGGGCCTATCGGGGCGAGCGTGAGCGTGACGGATCTCTATGGCCGGGACATGCGTGCGACGCTCCGGTCGGTGATTGCGAACAACAGCAACGTGCCGGTGATCGATGCGAACGACGACGGTATTCCCGATTACAACGACGGCATCGGTCGGATCACGATCTCGGGCGGCGACGGGAACACCTCGATCTCGATGACGGGCGGCACGATTGATTGGAATCAGGATCTGACGGAAGGGATTCAGTTCTTCGAGCCTGGCTTCGGCGGGTTCTTTGAGTACACACCCAACGACTCTTTGATGGGGCTCTTCGACGAATTTGAAGATGCCGGGTTTGGGTATATTTGGAGAACAATCGATACAGATACCGAGTTTGCGGGGCTGCCTGATGGACCCGGCTCGGTCATTATCGGGGCTCCGACACAGATGATCCGGGACAATAGTTCACCGGCAACATATCTCAGTGATCCGTTTTTTGGGACCATCTTGGATGGCTTTAACGATGCACGGTTTGGTGTTCGCGTAGAGGGGACCGTTGGCTCGGTGAACATCCACGGCGTGGTCCACGGCACCTCAACGGTCGCCGGTTCGCTCGGTCGATGGAACGTCGGGTACCAGGTCGGCTCGCTCTCGGTCGAGGGAGATCTCGGGCAGTTCTTCTCGGCATCAGATGCCGGGTTGTGGTCGATTGATGAAGACTTCGATCAAGGCACTAACGCGGTTCTCGAAGATCAGTTCTTCCGCACGGATTCGCAGCTTGTCGTTGGTCGATCGGTCCGCGAGATTGCGATCGCTGGTCGGTCGCTGATGGATATCACGGTGGTCGGTGATCTGACGAGCCCGGACACGCGGCCCGCACGTCCGATCTTTGAGTATACGGAAACCGAGACGATTACGAACATCGATCCCACTGCGGATGATTACGAACAAACGGTGCTCGCGATCTTCCAGCAGGCTTCGTATACGGAACTGACGGGCGATCCTGCGAACGACCGCGGGCAATTTGATCTCGTGCTCTTCGGTCCCGAGCTGATCCGCAATGACTCGATTCTTTCTGCTGAGTGGATCGGCTCGCTGAGCAGTTCGGTGAGAGTAACGGGCGATATCGGTCGCGCTGATCCGAATCACGCGGATGACGGGGTCGATGTGTTCGCGTTCGCCTCTGATGGGGTCAGCCCCATCAAGGTCGAGCTGAGCAGCACCGCGGGCTTGCAGGTCCGGCTCGTGGACAAGGATGGCAGAACGCTCGCTGCGGTGCAGCAAAGTCTGATCAGTGATCTCCAGGACAGCTTGTTTATCAACTACATTCCCGAGCAGACCGGGGTGTACTTCCTCGTCGTCCAAGGCACCGGCGTGCTAGCAGCAACCGACGGCACCAACAACGCCACGCCCTACAGCTTCATCGTCAGCGGGATGCAGCCCTCGGCGCTGGGCAGCTATCGCACGGGGGCGAACAGCGGTGCGTTTGCGCAGTCGGCTGCAGAACTCGCGTTCAATACCACGCAAAACATCACCGTGGTCAATGGCGGGCTCGGGCTCTTCCGCGTGGGCACGGGCATCGTGACCCCCGACGGGTCCGAAGCGGTTCCCACTGACATTCTCAACAACCGCAACGAGGACGATGACGACGGGCTGTTGTCGCTCGGCGGGCTGAGCCTCGAAATCAACGGCGACGCGGGCGCGTTGCTCTTTGGTTCAGACCTCCAAGGCTTCGCGGGCACGCCGATCACGATTCGCATCGGCGGAAACCTTGGTATGTTTGCCACCGGGCTCAGCACACTCGCTGACGGCGGGTTTACTGGCGTCGAGGGTGATGTGCTGTTTACCTCGCTCGATGTCGGTGGCGCTATCGGGTTCATCGATATCCGCGGCTCGATCGGTGTCGATGAAGACACCGATGGCCGCACGACGAGCTTCGGGATGTCGATCGCAGTCGGAACCAACGATACCGCGCCCTCGAGTGACATCGGCGGCATCCGGGTCGGCGGGCATGTCTTCGTCGGCGGGTTCAGTCTCACAGGCCCCGCAAACACCACCGTCGGCTCGTTCTTCATTACTCAAGACGCTGACGCTGCGGGCGATGTGACCGATGCCAGAACCGGATTCTTCGGGACCTCGGCGCTCGACCCAAACATCAATATCAACCTCGGACCCGGTTCGGATATCAGATTTACTGATTTCGTGAAGATTGACGGCGTGGGTCTGGTCGACCGGACCACAGAAATTCGTGGCGGAACTCCCATCCTGTTCGTAGACGATGGCGGCGCACGCTTCACCATCACCGTCCAGGGAGCTTCGAGCAACCAACTCGTGGGACAGATCCGTTTCCTGTCGATCTCGTCATCCGAGGGCGTTGCGATCGCTCAGATTGATAATCTCGATCTGTCGGGAGGTCGGCGTCTGCAGATCCGTTCGCTCGACAACCCGGGCGGCGCTCAGACCGCACCGATCTCGATCGGTCGGATTCTGATCACCGACGCGGATGCGCAGTCCACCATCGAGATTTCGGGTGATGTCGAGATTGATGTGTACCGCATCGACCAGATCGGTGGCACGGGGATGCGGCTGATCCGCAACTCGACACCCGGGGGCGACTTTGTTGCGATCGATGTGGTCGGGCTCGATGAGCTCGACGTGCAGAATGGTGACGTAGGCAGAACGCAGGTGCCTGCATTCGGGCCTCAGGAGATCGGGCCGTTCTTAGGTGTGCAGACGGGCCTCAACATGACGGTGCTCGGCCCGGTGGGGATTCCGGAAGACGCGATGAGCGTGCTCTGGAACGGGATGGATTTCCGCCCGATCAATGACCTTGATTCCAGCACTGCTTATTCCGACGACATCGGTTCGCCGCTCGATCCATATCTCAACGGCGTAGTGGTTCGTACCGGTGGTGTGCGGCTCGTGACCGTTTCGGGTGCGCTGGGCGACTTCATCCTTCAGGATGCGGCAGCACTGCTGCAGACCGTGCGCATCGACGAGGACGGCACGGCTCCGCTTGGTCGTTTCGACGGCCTGATCGGTTCGGTCTTCGCCAACATCATCGACGACATCGACGTGGGCATGGGCCTGATCGGGCTCGAAGACGATCCGTTCGCACGATCGGGTGTGTTCGCCAGCGATGAACTCCGTACCTTCCGTGCCACCGATGCGGTCATCAGCGGCATCATCTCGGCGGCGAATCTGGATCTCACCAACAGCGGAGAGATCGGCGAAGATCAGGGTGCTCTCGAAGTCGGCGGCATCGATGTCATCGAGCTGACCAACACGCTCATTACGGGTGCTTATATCTACACAGCGGCTTTCGATACCTTCTGGGTGACGGTCACGGTTGATTCCGACAATGAACGCGGGCTGCAAGGCGAGATCAACCGCATCCGCGGCAACAACTCGGATATCTTCCGCTCACAGATCCAAACCGTGAGGCTCTTTGATGCACAACTCGTCAACGGGTTCTTTGATGCATCGCTGCTGATTATCACCGAGGATCTCGACCTGTTCAGGGCTGCGGGTTTCCGTAACTCCACGGTGTCGGGCACGGACCTTGAGTTCCAGCAGGCTTCGATTCAAGTGCAGCAGAACGTCGGCCGGATCGAAACCTTCGATCTTGCGGGCGACTTCAGCGACATCTCGATCGACGTTGTGGGCAGTGTTCTCGGCTCGATCTCAGGGCGGAACTTCCGCCGATTCGATCTCGATGTTGACAACGAGATCGCAAGCTTGATCGCGTCGGGTGACGTAGTCGCTTCGAGCATTGTGGTCGGTGCCTTCGGGAGCCTTGCCATCGCGGGCTCGTTCCGCACGAGCGAGATGTTTGTTTCGGGGCCGCTCGAACTGCTCTCTGTCGGCGGCGAGATCTTCAACACCGCGATCGCGGTCACCGGCTCAGAAGGCCGCATCGACCGCATCACGGTGACACGCGACATCTCGGGCTCGATCACTTCGAGTGGGCCCATCGGCGTGATCGAAACCACGGTCGGCGACCTCGGCGGGTTTATCCGCACGACGCTGCCTTCGGCGTCGGTTGGCACG
>CAYUVO010000086.1:0-10954 GCA_964448185.1 uncultured Phycisphaeraceae bacterium | reverse complement strand
TGAAGTCCATGTCGCCGAAGACGTCTTCTTCGCCGAGGAGGTCGGTCACGAAGAGCTCTTTATCGCCCGCTTCGTTCCTGAACCAGCCCACCGAGATGCCCGCGCAGGTCGCGTGGATCGGCACGCCCGCATCCATGAGCGCCAAGCAGCCGCCACAGACCGAGGCCATCGACGAGCTGCCGTTAGATTCGGTGATGTCGCTCACGAGGCGGATGGTGTACGGGAAGTCGGTCGGGTCGGGCAGGATCGCTAGCAATGAACGCTCCGCGAGCGCACCGTGCCCGATCTCGCGACGACCCGGTCCCATGATGCGTTTGGCTTCGCCGACCGAGAACGGCGGGAAGTTGTAGTGCAGCACGAACTTCTTGCTGTACTCGGGCATGAGCCCGTCGACGATCTGCTCGTCGCGTGCGGTGCCCAGCGTGCAGGTCACGAGGCTCTGTGTTTCGCCGCGCTGGAAGAACGCCGAGCCGTGGGTCCGCTCGAACTGGCTCGTGCCCATGATGAGCTCACGGATCTCGGTGGGAGCTCTGCCGTCGGCGCGGATCTGTTGTTCGGCGATCAGGCGGCGAGTGACCTTCTTCTCGCAGGTGCGGAAGGCATCTTTGGCATCCGCGCGAGCTTCGGAGCTTTTGCGGAAGTCGCCGTAGGTGCCGTCTTCGTTGATCGGAAAGTGGTTGTCGAGCAGTTGGTCGCGGAGCTCGCCCACGCGGGCTGAGCGTTCTTGCTTGCCAGCGATCTGGCGGGCCTCGGTGAGATCCGCATCGCAGAGTTCTTTGACCCTGGTCATGATCTCGGGCGCGGGCAGCGCGAGGCTGCCGTGACGCACTTCCTTGCCCGCCTTCGACGTCAGCTCATCGATCATGTCGAGGATGATCGTGATCTGCTCTTGACCAAACTTGATCGCGTCGAGCACTTCCTTCTCGGGAACTTCTGCCGCGCCGACTTCGATCATGTTCACGCCGTCGCGGTGACCCGAGAGCACGAGATCGATGTCCGAATATTCGAGCTGGCTGATCGTCGGGTTGATGACGTGCGTGATGCCGTCGTCGGTGTGGATGCGTGCAACGCGAACCGTCGCCAGCGGCCCCTCGAACGGAGCATCGCTCAGCGACAACGCCGCCGCTGCGGCGGTACACGCCATCACGTCGGCGTCGTTCTCCCCGTCGTGGCTCATGACCCAGCACTGGATCTGCACTTCGTCAATGAACCCGTCGGGGAACATCGGACGGATGGGACGGTCGATCATCCGCATCGTCAGGATTTCTTTTTCGTTGGGAGCGCCTTCGCGCTTGCGGAACCCGCCCGGGAACTTGCCCGCTGCGGAGGTTTTTTCGCGGTAGTCAACGGTCAGCGGGAAGAAGTCCAGCCCCTCGCGCGGCTTGGCCCGCACGACCGTGCCCATGACCGTTGTTCCACCAAGCGTCAACAGCACCGCAGCACCGGCCTGGCGGGCGATCAGCCCGGTCTCGATCCGCAGCGTCCGGCCGCCGAACTCGCGCTCGACCACCACAGGAGATTTCACAGGATTCGTCATCGTTCACCTTCTCGTAACTCAGCAGCCGGTGAACACCACCCCCACACGGGGTGCGCATTCGTTGAGCATGCTGGGTCCCCGCCGCAGCTCCGAGAGGCACAAGGCGTCGCGCAGCACATTTTTCGCATGCGCTGCGAGTCGCCCACCGTCGCTCCGACTCGGGGGACCTGGTTTCTCTGCGTGTCAAAAAAACAACCCGCCGGCGGGTTCGCCAGCGGGTGTGAATCGTGTTACTTACGAAGGCCTAGCTTCTTGAGCGTTTCGAGATACTTCGGCCGATCGGTCCGAGCAAGGTATCGCAGCAGCTTATTACGCTTGCTGACCATCAGGATCAGTCCACGCCTGCTATGGAAATCTTTGCGGTGCTCTTTGAGGTGGCCGCTGAGATCGCGGATCCGGGCGGTGAGCACCCCGATCTGCACCTCGGGTGAGCCGCTGTCGCCTTCGTGGCGGGAGTGCTCGGAAATAACCTTCTGCTTTAGCTCGGCGGCGATCATGCGTATTCGATCCTTAGCTCTGTACTGATGCTCTGCGTCCAGTCCAGTGACCGGTCGCCAATCTCCGGCAGCAAAGCCAGAGGCCTCATGGTAGGCCCCCAGAACCCCGAATCAACGCCGACACGCCGCTCGCGGAGGCATATTGTTCCATGATGTTTACCCTCGCTCAACGTGTCGCCCGGCTCCAACCCTCGGTCACCATCGCCTTCGGCAATCGGGCCAAGGCCATGAAACGCTCGGGCATCGATGTCCTGAGCTTTAGCCTCGGCGAGCCCGACTTCGACACCCCCGACCGGATCAAAGAATCGGCCATCAAAGCCCTCAGAGCGGGGCAGACCAAGTACATGCCCACGCTGGGCGACCCGCAGACCCGCGAGGTCATCGCTCACAAGCTCACTTCCGAGAACCACATCGACGGGCTCACGGGCAACCACGTCGCCATCGCTGCCGGCGGCAAGCACGTCCTCTACGTCGCGGCCCAATGCCTGCTCGAGCCGGGCGATGAAGTCGTAATCCCCGTGCCCGCGTGGGTCAGCTACCGCCCCATCGCCGAGCTCGCGGGGGCCAAGGTCGTCGAGATCCAGACCGACGCATCGTCCGACTTCAAGGCCACCCCCGAGCAGTTCGACCACGCCATCACGCCCAAAACCAAGATGGTCATCCTCAACACCCCCTCCAATCCCTGCGGCACCATGTACAGCCCCAACGAACTCCGAGCCATTGCTGCCACCATCGCACGATGCGCACAGGACCGAGCACCCCAACTCGTCGTGCTCGTCGATGAAATCTACGAAAAAATCGTCTACGGCGACCAACCCCACCTCTCCATCGGATCCATCCCCGAAATCGCACCCCGCACCCTGACCGTCAATGGGCTCAGCAAAGCCTTCAGCATGACCGGGTGGCGAGTGGGCTACTGCGCCATGCCGGGCGATGACGGGCAGCGACTCATCAAAGCCATGGGCGTGCTCCAGGGCCAGATGACCACCAACATCACGTCGTTTATATATCCCGCGATCCGCACAGCACTCACCGAGTGTGCCGACGAAGTCGAAACCATGCGACTGGCGTTCGCCAAGAGAGCGGTCGTCATCACCGAACAGCTCCAGCAGATCCCGGGTCTGATCTGTCCCAAGCCCACGGGCGCGTTCTACGCATTCCCGGACGTGAGCAGCTACTTCGGCAAAGCCACCCCCACCGGCACCGCTATCAACTCAGCGCTCGACCTCTGCAACGCACTGCTCGAAGAAAGCCACGTGGCACTGGTACCCGGTGAAGACTTCGGAGGCTGCGGCGAGCGGTGCGTGCGCATCAGCTTCGCGTGCAGCGAAGACCAGATCCGCCAAGGCATGGCCCGCTTCGCCGAGTTCCTAAGCGAGCTGCAATAGAGCAGCAGGTTCCCGGACCTGCATTCCTCTCGATTGATCCTGCCCGCACCACCGCACCTCTGCGAGTCCTGCATCCACAGAGGTTGTTCGCCGCAGCCGATCGCGTTTTGCACGCTCCATGTGACCGACATCGCTCGAGGTCGCTTCTGCGCTACGTCTCGCGCAGCTTGCCCCGAGCACATATCGCTGGAGCCGCTGCATGAGCCGCAACGCCATTATCGTGACCATCGCCTGTTGTGCCGGGTTTGCCCACGCCGACATCATCTCACAGGACGCGTCCACCTTTGATTTTTCGGGTACCCAAAGCATCGGCTTTGAAGGATTCAAGCCGGGATCGACGGTGCAATCTCTCGACTTCGGCGGCCTCCCCGCAACCGTCAGCTTCAGCGGTCGAAGCCCGCTCTCGAACAACATCTTCCAGACCACCGACGGCTTCGGAGCGATCGCTCACGAAGGCGACAACTTCTGGAAGGTCCGCGCTGACCACATGCGCATCGACTTCGGCGACGAACGTCTCACCGAGTTCGGGTTCTTCTATTCCGACCTCGAATGGTCGGACCTCCGCATCACCTTCGGCAATGCAGGCAGCTTCCTGCTGAGCGATGACAACTCGAACGAGACCGACTTCTTCGCCTTCAAGGCCGACCACAACGAAGCCTTCGGGTTCGTCACCTTCGAGTGGACCGATGACACCGACGGCGTCGGGTTCGACAACATGTTCGTCAAAAGCGTCCCCGCCCCGGGTGCGTTCGCGTTGCTCGCCGGGAGCGGCGTGGTGCTCACGATTCGCCGTCGGCGCTAAACCCCAGCGTGTCAACCTGATCGCCAACCAGTCCGTCAACACCCATCTCGTCGAGCTCATCCATCGGCTCGGGTTCGCGCAGCGCCAGACGGATCTGGCCTTGCTCGTCTTGAACGACCGAGACCCGTCGCGTGCGCACAAGTTCGAGCGTCGCTAGGAACAGCCCGATCATCTCGACACGCCTGCGCCCCTCGAACAAAGCCGCGAGCGGCATCGAACCATCCTCCGAAGAACCTCCCTCAGAGATCATCCGTTCGAGTCGGTCCACGATGTCCGCCGCGTGCAGCTCCATCGGCGTCTCGTCGTCGAGAATCTCGTGCTCGCCGAGCCTTGAGAAATCAACCGCTTCGATGATCGTGTTGAACGCCTCGACCAGATCCATGATGTGCAGGTCTTCAATCTCAACGGCAGCGTCGGGGTCATCGTCGGTCGGTTCTGACCCGACCATCGCCCCGCCGCCCCCGAGCCGACCACGCCAGCTCTCAAAGCGCTCTTCGAGAGCCGATGCCGATTCACGGACCCTGCGGTATTCGAGCAACTGGCTCACCAGCTCTTGCCGCGGGTCCGCGGGCTTGGCCTTGGGCGATGAGTCATCGTGGGTGATCGCGGGTTCGGGGCTGAGTGAACGCGACTTGATCTCCATCAGCGTCGCAGCCATCAGCAAAAAATCGCCCGCTGCGTCCATGTCGATCCGGCTGATCTCCGACAAAAACGCCATGAACTGCTCGGTGATCGCCCCGATCGGGATGTCGTGAATATCGACCTCGGCACGCCGAATCAGGTACAGCAGCAGGTCCATCGGCCCTTCAAACGAATCCAGCTTGACGGTGTAGCCCTCGGTGTCCAATCCCGGCACTCCTGTATGGTCGCAACCGTTTGGAGTCTACCCTCTCCCTATGGCCACCGATACCAAGGCCCCGTCCAATACCCCGCCCAAGACCAAGGATGAGCTCACCCGGGCCGCCGAGGACCTGCGCTGTGCATCAAATGCCATCGAGCATCTTGCACTTCGGCTGGAATCTGACCTCGGGACCGCCTTCGAGCAAGCCGTAGATGCCATCGTCAAGTGTGCGCACAATGGTGACAATAGAGAAGGCACCGTCCTCGTCAGCGGGCTCGGTAAAAGCGGCCTCATCGGCGCCAAACTCTCAGCCACACTCGCGTCACTCGGCATCCCCTCGCACGCGGTCCACCCCTCCGAAGCCGCCCATGGCGATCTAGGCCGATTCCGCAAACGCGACCTCGTGATCGTGCTGAGCCACTCAGGCCAAACGCAAGAAATCGTCAACCTCGCAGCCATCCTGCGCCAAGACGGCCTGCCCATCATCGCCCTCACCGGCGGCACTCAGAACAGCCCCGAAACCGCCCTCCAACGCATCGCCACCGTCACCCTTCAAGTCGGTGACATCAAAGAAGCCGGGGGCGACGAACTCGCAGCCCCCACCACCTCGACCACCGCGACGCTCGCACTCTGCGACGCGCTCGCGCTCGCCGCTGCACGCCGTATGAACTTCACCAACGCCGAGTTTGCCAAACGTCACCCCGGAGGCTCCCTCGGCGGCATGCTTCGGCCCGTCGCCGATCTCCTGCGATTCAGAGCTGGGGTCAACGCGCCGGTCGTTCTCGACACGCTCAGCATCTCGCAAGCATTGCAGCAGGCCGAGAAAACCAGCCGAAGACCCGGCGCGCTCCTGCTCATCGACGACACCGGCAAACTCAGCGGCATCTTCACCGACGGCGACCTCCGACGACTTGTCCTCCAAAGCACCGATCTCAACACACCCATTGCCGACGTCATGACCCGCGCTCCGCGTTCGCTGCCAGAAACCGCGATGGGCCGCGACGCGGTGGCCATGGTCCGCGAGCACCGCACCGACGAAATCCCGGTGGTCGATGCCAAGGGCTGCCCGGTGGGGATTCTCGATGTGCAAGACCTCGTAGCCGCTCGGCTCGTCAGGGATGATCCATCATGACCCCACCTCCTCCTCATCCCCCCCGACCCCACCCCAACGCCAGGCTCCGCGCCGACGCGGCTAGAGTCCGCATGCTGGTCCTCGACTGTGACGGCGTGCTCACCGACGGCGCGATTATCTACGACGATCAAGGACACGAACTCAAACACTTCAGCGTCCGCGACGGGCTCGGGCTGCGGGTCTGGCAGCGTTCGGGGTTTACCGCTGCGATCATCACCGGTCGCGGGGGCAAGGCGCTCCAACGCCGCGCGTCGGAGTTGGGCATCGAGCACCTCGTCGAGGGCGTAAGCGACAAGAACACCGCACTGACCGAGCTCTGTGAATCGGTCGGGATTCCTCTCGATGAATGTGCCGTGATGGGTGACGACTGGCCCGATCTGGCGATGTTTGATCTGGCGCTGTATTCGATCGCCCCGCACGATGCGCACTCGGATCTGCGGTCCCGGGCACACTACGTCACCCCCTCGTGCGCGGGCCACGGCGCGGTGCGCGAAGCCGTCGAGCACCTGCTCGCAGCTCAAGGGCTGCTCCAACAGGCCCGAGACACGGCCCGCACTGGCCGACCGGGCTGAATCCGCCCCACAGGGCACCATCTCCAACTCACCTCTCGCAAGCCGGTACCATCAGCGCATGGCCCGACCCACCGATCCCCGCAAAAAGCTCATGTACGTTGCTGCCGCTCTGAGTGTCCTCTGTGGCACCGTACTCATCGCCCTCATCGTGCGAGGCTCCAACGCCAACAATGCACAACCCGCCGATCCCAACAGCTCACCCTCGGGCCTCTTTACGCCGCTCATCGGCTCTGGTCCCGGAGGCGCGACATCAGGCGCGAGCGGCGGCAGCGGGCTGTTCATTCAGGTCACCGATAAGAACGATCCCGATCGCCTCGCCATGGAACTGCGGTCCAAGCAGATGGACCCCATCGGACCCGATCTCTACAGCGTCGAAGAACCCCGCGCCTGGGTCTTCATGAAAGACGGGTCGAGCATCTCCATCACCGCCCAGGCCGGGACGCTCTTGCTGCCCGACCGTGCCCGCGAACCCGAACAGGGCACGCTGACCGGCGGCGTGGTGATTCGCAAATACCCCGATCTTGGCCGCCGCGCTGATCCCGACACCGATATCCCCGAAGCCACCTTCACGAGCAAGACCCTCACCTTCGATCTACCCGCGGGCGAGATCGCCACACCGGACCGCGTGATCGTGACCTCGGCCATGGGCGAACTCGTGGGCACCAACCTGCAGATGAACATCAACGAGCACCAGGAACGCATCGACCTCTTCCGCCTCAAGCACGGCGAATACCTCCGCCTCAACCGATCAGCAAGCCAAGCAGCACCCGCTCCTGATCCCGTCCCACCAGCACCAGTCCCCGACGCAGAAAGCCCATCGCTCACCACCACCGCCCAAGACCAGCCCACGCCAACCGCCTCACCCGATCTGCTCGAATCGTTCTATCGAGCGGTGTTCAAGGATCAGGTCGTCCTCCATGATCGAGGTCGAACCATCTCGGGCGATCAACTCGACGTCTGGACCCGGCTCGTAGATAACAAGCTCATCCCCGGAGCCCTCGACGACAACTCCGAGCCGTCCGGTTCAGCCCCAACCCCTACCTCCCCGATCATCACTGACGCTCAGGACGCCGCCACCCCCGAGGAAACTGGCGATGAAAGCCTCGAACTCGCGGTCGATTCGCAACCCAACGCCGACCCGACCGACCCTGTCGATCCTGCTGACCAAGTGGCACCAGTCGATCAGGACATCCTGCTCACATGGACCGGCGTTGTCGAGATCCGCCCCATGACAAGCCGACCCGCCGAGCTCGATGAAGACGAGGTCGCGGCACGCTTTACCGCGAGCAAATCCGGCCGCGTGCTCATGGAAGATCCCAAGGGTAAATCACGCGCTTCAACGGGCTCGCTCGATTACTACGCCACCCGTCGCCACCTTGTCATGACCTCGCCGGGCATCACAGGCGTCGAACTCATCAGCGACGGCAACGGGCTCGCACGCTTCGGCAGGCTCGAACTCAACCTCGCAACCGGGGTCGGGTTTGCCCCCGGCGCAGGGCTTGTCGAGAACGCATCGGGCCGAGGAAGCGTGACATGGAATGAGCAGGCCGATCTGCTCTTCGCGGTCGATCGCAACGGCATCACCGGCGAACTCCAAGAAGCCATGTGCTCGGGCGCAGTGCGTGCCAAACGAGACGACGCGACACTCGAAAGCGACTTCCTCCGCACAACCTTTATCACCACCGACGAGGGAAATCTCCGCCTCCAACGTCTCGCAGCTCGCGGCCAGGTCAACGTCAGCGATGGCCGCAACGCCGGGGGCACCTGCCGATCGCTCGACGTGCTCTTTGATCCCCTTCATCCCAATCAAGACCCAACGCCCACCGACCTGCTCGCGCGGGGCGATGCCAGCTTCCATGACGGCGACGACCGCATCGCGGCCGAGATCATCGACGCCACCCTCAAACCAAGCGAATCCGAAGGCTCAGGCGACGGCGGCGTAAGCATCCAACGTCTCCACACCATGGGTGCCACTCGCATCACACGAGCACTCGACAACCTCGAAGTCACCGGCGGCGACGTGCTCATGTTCGACGACCGCCAAAGCGTCCGCATCAAAGGACCCAACGCACTTGCTCAACGCGACGGCGTACGCATCACCGCGACTGGCCCCAATGACGTCATCAACCTCGACGGCACCGGTCGCAACGGCACCGTCACCGGCGCAGGCTCCTTCGAGCGCACCACCACCAACCCCGACGGCACGACCGGTTCGATCTCGGCGACATGGACACAGTCCATGACCTTCGACGACCTCGCGGGCACGCTCCACTGCGTGGGCGATGTCCGAGCCATCCATGCGCCCGATCCGCTTCGGCGTGACGCGGTGATGGGCCGCGAAGTCACCGCGACCTTCGAGCCGTTCCGTGAGAACCAACAACAAGGTAATGACCAGGGCGATCAACGCGAAGTCCTCACGTTCGTAGCCCTCGGCGATTCGTCGTCGCAAACCCAGGCTGCCGTCGAATCCGCACGCTTTGAACCCGTGCCCAATGCAGAGCCCCGTCTGGCTCGCGCACTTCGCATCACCGGCTACACGGTTTCGCTTGACCAATCTCGGGGCGTTGTCGAAGTCCCCGGCCCGGGCACGCTGCTCGTCTCAGATCAACGCCAGAACCTGCCCGAGCAGAAAAAAGCACTCGCGTTGTTCTCGTGGAGCCAGTCGTTTGTGCATGACCGCAACGCGGGCCGCGCGACCATGATCGGCACCGTTGCATCCAAGCACCGCAGGAAAGCCAACGACCCCATCACGCTCATTGATAGCGATCGGCTCTATGCGGTGCTGCTCGATCCGCAGCGGGGCGAGCTGATCGGCGATCCCACCAACGAGGCTCAGTTCCGTTCGGCGCGGGCCGAGGGCAACGTCTCCATGCGCAGCGGCCCCAAAGAAGCACTCGCCAACATCATCGACTACGACGCCATCAACGGCACGGCCTCGATCACCGGCAGGCCCGGAGGCTACGTCACCATGCTCGACACATCACGCACCGGCTTGCCCACCAAAGCCGGGCGCATCTTCTGGGATCTCAACCGCGACCGCATCGACATCATCAACGCCGGTCCGTTCCGCGGCTTGCCCTAAGAGCAATTCAAACACCCCGTTGATGTGTGTCTCCGAGCCCCTTCCGGAAGGAAGGGGACCTCGCACCGAAAACAGGAACCACCTCGCTTCCGCGAGGAGCTCGTTGATCCACGAGATTCAACTATTCTACGTTTATGTTTACGACGTCGAGCGATCGACCACGCCGAAGTTATCGCGTTCACCTCTGCCACGCAGCGGATAATCCTTGCGCAACGGGTGGCCCGGATATTCTTCCCACGTCAGGATGCGGCGAAGGTCCGGGTGGTTGCGAAAGCGGATCCCGAACATGTCGAAGACTTCGCGTTCGGTCCACTCGGCCCCGGGCCACAGATCGCACACGCTGTCCACCCAAAGAGCCGGGTCCTCGACGATGCCATCAGTAGGGATCGACGGATCGAGGAACGTCTTGACCAGCAACCGATCGTCGCGTGCAATGCTCACGAGGTTATAGATCACCGCGAACCGCCCGGGCGTCTTCGCCGGGTAGTCGAGGTAATCCACCGCGGTCACGTCTGAGAGGAAGTTAAAGCCGCAGCGATCGTCGTCCCGCAGGCACGCCATGATCGCGTGGAGGTCCGATGGTTCAACAATCAGCGTCGTCTGCCCGCGAAAGTGGGTCGCCCGGAGTTTCGCCGACGCGAACCGCTCTTTGATCGCTGCGAGCACCGGGCTGTTCTCAATCGAAGAAGATTGCGAGGTCGTGTCCGAAGCCGAGGTCGCGTCTGGTGAATCGCTCATGGACGCAGTCTAGGGGCTCTGTCGCCCAGAGGCTCCCGGGTTCCTATCGGCTCACTCACACTTGAATGACCGCAACTCCGCACCCCTGAGCAGCCTCCCGCATCAACTCCCAGTGCCCCTCTGCAATCCCGCTCGATGCCGAATCTGTGGGTACCACCACCGCCTCGACTCCCGGCAGAGGAAGCAAGATCCGGGCGAGCCGCTCGAAGTGCTCGGCGACGCGGTCCATCATGGTTTCAGTCAACAGGGCAGCCGGATCAACCACCAGCCCGATACCACCACCTGCCCCAATCTTGGACTCTGGACCCCACTTCTCAAGAATCTTTCGGCACCGCTGAAGATCACTCAGCACATCCGCTGCATGA
>CAYUVO010000085.1:0-11503 GCA_964448185.1 uncultured Phycisphaeraceae bacterium | reverse complement strand
ATGTGTTCCGGCCGCCGTGGATGAGCAGCGTGTTGGAGCTTTCGCCGAACTCGGGCTCAGGCAGAGTCCAGGTACCGGTCTGGCCGCCGCCGGTGTAGATCGGACCACGGTTGGCCATCGAGGCTTCGGTGGACTTGAACGTGTTCGACCACTGGGCCTTGCGGGCACCAACGGGGATCACATGAGCGTATGAAACCGAGCCGGTGGTGACGTTGCCGTACTGAATGCCCAAGTTGCCGCCCATGGAGTCTTGGGGGGTACCGGTGAAGGCCGGGTCCCAAAGAGCGCCGCGGCCGTTACCGGGAGCGGCAATCGGCTCATCGAACTGGTAGCCTTCGAATTCGGCGATTTCGCCGTTGGCTTCGGCGGGGCCGATGAGGATCTCGGTGGAGATCGAGCCGTCGGAGATCAGCGACGAGAAGATCTGGCCGGTGATGTCCTTGAAGAAGGCGCTGGTCTGCATGGCAATGGTGTCATTGTTACGGTCCAGACGGCTGGGCAACGGGTAGTTGTCCTTGTTGTTCTGGGCGTGGATGACGTTGGCCTGCAGGATGCCGCGGACCTGGGTCGAATCCTTGAGCTGACGGGCTGCTGCACGGGCCTTGCCCAGTGCGGGCAGGAGGATACCGATGAGCAGTGCGATGATGGCAATAACCACCAGCAACTCGATGAGCGTGAATCCCTTGCGAATCTTCATTGTAAATTCCTTCTGATGAATGGTGTGCGACCCGGCACCGATCCGAGTGCATGTGTGAACATGTGACGGTGACCACCCATGGTGATCAGATTGCTTGCCGACATCAGCATGACGCACGGTGCGCCGGTGATGCCTCGGCTCTCTGAACGCTGCGGTCGGTGGCCGAGCGTTCAGAGGCCCGAAATGTCTGGCAAGCGTGGGCCCGTCGGGCACAACATTGGTGATCGAAAGACCACCCATCAGAGCGAAATTACGGATATCTATCCGAACCCGCACCTGCCGCGTAACACACAGAGGTTACGTCATACTATTCGGAGACTCAAGCGATCGGTTGCATCAGAATCGTGAGTTATTGCTCACTGTGCCAAACACATAGCAAACAAGCATCTAAGGAACATCCCTCATGGTCGAATCAAGGCTCGCAGCGATGGGAATCAAACTCCCCAAAGCGCCCGCACCGCTCGCGTCGTATGTCCCCGCCAAAGAGCATCGAGGGGTGCTGATGGTCAGCGGGCAGCTCCCGTTTCTCAATGGCGAGCTGATGGCGGTCGGCTCGGTGCCTGTCGAAGTCACCGCCGAGCGAGCCCATGAGTGCGCCCGCCAGTGTGCGCTCAACGCGCTGGCAGCAGTCCACGAGAAACTCGGGAGCCTCGATCGGCTGATGGGCGTCATCAAGCTGAGCTGCTTCGTGGCGTGCGAGCCGGGCTTTGGCGGTCAGCCCGCGATCGCCAACGGCGCGAGTGACTTGCTCTTCGAGCTCATGGGCGAACAGGGCCGACACGCGCGGGCTGCGGTGGGCACGACCGCACTGCCAATGAACGCGCCCGTCGAGATCGAGTTCATGTTCGAGCTGATCGGCTGATCCGAGTCACAGCACAGCATTCACGACGCCGCTGCGAGCGTGGCCGGGCCGAGGACCAGCGCGACAAGGTCGTAGGCGGCGTGACAGACGACCACGATCCCGAAGCCACGCACAACGTACAAGAGCCCGAAGTATGCGCCGGCGAGGAAGTAGAACACGCCGATCTCGAACGACGGGATCTGGTGATACATCGCAAACGCAAGAGCACTGCCCACCACCGCGATCACGGTGCCCCACCGCTCGGGCACGCGCAGCAGATCCGAGACGACAAAGTGCAGAGCAGCGATCCCGATCATGCGAAAGAGGAGCTCCTCGTAGAGCCCCGCTCCGAGCGAGATCGTGGCTCGCGCGGGCCACCCGAGCTGGGCAACGCCCCCTGATGGCGTGCTCTCTTGAACCCCAGCCTGCCCCCCCCCTGCCTGAACCCCAGCCTCTGCCACCGCTTGAACCACAGCAGCAATCTGTGGCGACATCATCGCTGCGAGCACAATGAGCGGGATTGCCAGCGCAACAGATTCGACACCCATCCCGAGCAGCACGCCCGGCTTGACCCGCCACGCCTGACGACTCAGTGCATGCCACACGAGCAGCACGACCACGACGAGCACCGCTGGCAGGTGGAGACCTGCCACGCCGAAGACCTCGAAGACCGACGCGAGGACTCGCTGCGCAGAGACCGCCCACGCGGTCGCGGAATCGTCGGACGCCAGAAACAGCCACGCGCCCAACTCGTAGATCAGCACGACGGGCAGCAGGAACACCAGCACGGTCAACGGCTGGCGCGAATCATGGAAATATGAAGCCCGGCCGGGCACCGTGACCCGTTCGCTCGGCGGGAGTTCCGGGAGCGTCTGCTCGGCGGAGTCATCTCGATCGGGCGAGTTGGTGTGAGAATCGGTCACGAGTGGGAACGATACCGCGCCGATGCGAGGCGGGCGGCGACGCGCGGGAGCCAATGGTTGAAGTGTGGAACCAGTTCGTGTGCTAAAGCAGGGCCGAGAGGCGAGCTTTACGCCTGAGCTTCGCGCTTGACGAGATCGGCGTTGAGCCGGCTCTTGGTGCGTGCAGCGGTGTTCTTGTGCATGCCGCCCTTTTGACAGGCTTTGTCGATCAGAGCACCCGCGAGGCGGAACGCATCGCGTGATTCATCAACGGTGCCCTTGGCTAAGCGGTCACGGAAGGTCTTGATCGCATCACGCATGGCACGGATGCGCCACCTGTTGCGGGACTTACGGGTCAGATTTTGACGAATCCGCTTCTTTGCTGATGCCGAGTGAGCCATGCCGACGAGACCTCCGAATGAACCTTGCCGCCGGGCCGAAATGGCCTCTGCGGGAACGGTGATGGTTGGCCCGTTGGGGCAGAGAATCAAGCCGGTTTCGTCAAGAATGGCGGCTCGATGCCTGCTTGCTGGCGGGGGTGCGTGGATTCGTAGGGCTTGGGGCGAAGAGGGGGTGAGTAGAATGCGTGTGGATCTTGGGCTGGGCGTGAAAAAGCGGGTTGGATTTGGTTGGGTTGGCTCGCCGGGGGAGTTGCGGCGGGTTATCATGGGAGCCGCTCGGGAGCTGCTTGTAGGTTTTTGAGCACGACAACTCGTTGCGGGCGTAGCTCAATTGGATAGAGCACCTGACTACGGATCAGGAGGTTGAGGGTTCGAGTCCTTCCGCCCGTGTTTGCTGATGACGACGCCCCCAAGAGGGGCGTTTTTCATGCCGTTTTACCGCATCCTATAACTCCACAAATTTTCACATGCAATCACCGGGCGGACCGATTTCAATACCTTGAAGTAAGTGACTGCTAGCGAGCCTGCCGTTGACCAGAGTGGGTTTGATTGCTGAATTTCAATAATCTGTTTTGTATCGCGCAGGTTTTCTGCGCGATATACCGATACAATTGCCTGGGTGGGCCAGAGGAGTAAACACTGTGCTTGTTCGGCTATTTGCAAAGAACTACGGCGTATTCAGAGATGGGTTTGACCTGTCTCTAGAAGCCACGGATTTGGGCACTGATGAGGACCGAGGCTACTTCGAGGTACCAATTGACGGTGAAAATCGGCCCCTCAAACTTCTTCGTCTCATCGCAATCTATGGCCCAAATGGCTCCGGCAAGTCCACCGTGATCGCAGCGGCGAGTCAACTTTTTTACCTTGCTGTAGAATCAGGACCACGGGGTCAAGAAGGCGAACGGATCAGCGGATACGACCCATTCAGATTCGACCCCTCCACAAGCAACGCCCCATGCGCACTCGGGTGTGAGGTAGTCGTAGACGGGAAAATCGTCAACTACACAGTGGAATTTGACGGCGAAATAATAACCCAAGAGACTGTGATTGAATACCGGAAATCAGGCGATCACGTTTGGCTTAAACGGGACAAGAACAGTGTAACTATTTTAGATGAACGGCTGAAGTCTGAAATACAGATTGATCTCAACGACGTCACACGAGCCAATGCCACCGTATTGTCTGTCGCTGCCCAACTCAATCAGAAACCACTTCTCCCTCTGTTCCATGCGATGCACACTTCTCTCACTACTCTAATCTCAGATGGAGTACAGCACGGCTCTCTTGACTACTCACTCACCAAGCTACACTCGGATCCTCAATTTAAAAACTGGGTGTTAGAGAGATTGCTTAAGCCGGCTGACATCGGAATTAGAAGCATCGGAACCAAGGAGCACGCACTTCCAAAAGAAGTCGTGAAAATCATGAGCGATATTTCAAAAGCAGCTAACGTTGAGATGCCGCCGGAGATTAAAAATATAATTGAGCCAATGCTCTCCCACAGCGGCGTAGATAATGTATACGGGATCAACTTTGCAAGAGAATCTACTGGTACACGGAAGATTCTTGCCCTTGCAGGCCCATGGTTCGATGTTGTACATAGCGGCCTCACTCTTTTTGCAGACGAACTATCAGCAAGTCTGCACCCGACGCTCCTGACAGCCCTCCTGGATGCACTCAATCCCGGACCCTCACATTCGCCCTCGCAACTAGTATTTACGGTGCATGACCCTTCGCCACTTGAACACACGTTGAGACGCGACCAAGTCTACTTTACAGAAAAAAATGACTCTGGTGTCGCAAGCCTGTTCTCGTTGAGTGAGTTTAAGGAACGCCCTATCAACAACATCAGGAAACGCTATCTGGAAGGGCGGTACGGAGCGATCCCAAGGGTTTTAGATTTTAACTCTATTTTCGAACCAATGGACGACTCCTGATGCCGAGACCAAGACGCAAGACAGATACGCGACGAACGAAAGCAGTATTTTTTCTGGCGTGTGAAGACTCGAAGTCTGCTCCGGCATACTTCAAAGCTCTCTTTCGGCTCTATTCAGGTATTGTGACCCCTCAGTTTGCAACGAATAACGCGAATCAAACCTCACCAAGGCAGGTGGTAGAGCGAGCCGTCAAATGTCGCAACGATTGCGAGAAACTTGACCCCAAAGATCAGACTTGGGCGATCTTTGATGCAGAACCTCAAGCAGGTCCTGATTATAAAAAACAGATCAAGCTCGCAAAAGATCTCGCTACATCAAATAAAATCGACGTCTCGGTCTCTAATCCGTGCATTGAGCACTGGTTCCATTTACATCTGAGAGAAATTGATGGCGCTCACGATTCAGCGGACAAGGCAGTACGAGCATTTTCCAAATCGTGGAAAACTCACTGCAAATCTGACTACTCCAAGGGCAAATCAGACCTTGGGAAAATTCTCTCCACCGAATCAGTCGCGAATGCTACTCAATGGGCAAAGAGCCAACACACCCAAAAAGACTGTGCCTCCCCCGAATGTTGCCCACCGTGTGTCACTGATCTGTATCTGCTGATTGAAGAACTCAACAAACTTCAATAGCACTAACACCTCACGTCGCGATAGAGCCCGGCGCAAGGTCGCTCATGGGTGAGAGCAGCACGACTCGACGGGTGCCGTCGGGGCCGTCGGGTTGGTCGCTGCCAGCGAGGAGCATGCCACGGGATTCTTCGCCACGAATAGTTCGCGGCGCGAGATTGGCCACGATCACAATCAGCCGCCCCACCAGTTCCTCGGGCGTGTAGGCACCACGGATGCCGGCGCAGATTTGCCGGGGCGTTCCTGAGCCGTCGTCGAGTTGGAGTCGCAACAGCTTGTCGGCATTGGGATGAGCCTCGGCCTCAAGAATCTTGGCGACACGAAGATCAACCCGCGCAAAGTCCTCGAACACGATCTCGGGCTTGAAGAAGCTCTGTTCTTCTTTCTTGGCTGCGTCTTGCTTGGCTCGAGTATCACTGGTCGCTTGGTTGGTCGGCTGGCTGGCTGGTGGGTTGGACATCGGGCGTTGTCTCCTGTTCTTCTGAGGGACTCGCGACTGGTGGCGAGGGAGGTGGCGGGATTGGTCGCACCCACTGGCCATCGCTCCAGACGCGGGCCAGCGGGTCCACACGATAGAACCGCTGGAGGCCCGAGATGGAGGGTTCGCGGAGCGGCTCGCCGTGATCGAGTTCGATCTGGGCGCTCCAGTTGCGGACCGAGCCGTGAAGGAGGCGGAGCTCGGCACGCAGATGGGCTGAGAGTTCGTCGGAGGTCAGTTCGCGTGGGCCGGGGTTTCCCAGACACGTCGGGCAGCGTTCGAGTTGCATCTCGCCGTCGCGTCGTTTGTGGATCACCCGCTTGCCGCCGCACTCGGGGCATGGCCAGCCGCGTGCGAGCCGCTCGACGAGCCCCGCAGCGCCGCCCCCCCCACGGACACCAAGCAATGGTGATATCTCACGGAGCACCGCGCGCACGCTCGGTTTATCGAGCCGTTTGAGCGCATCGCGCCCGTCGCCCGACCTCGCGAGCCCGAGTGCTTCTGCAGCTTGCAACCCCACCGACCAGTCCCACGCGGGCGGTGCGCGCGGATCACGGAGCGCTGAAGCGAATCTCGAATCAAGCTCACCCGCCATGCTCAAAAGCCAGCGACGTTCGGTCTGGGTCGCGGCCTTCTGCGCGAGTGCCAGAGCAGCGCTCGCCCCGAGAGTGCGTTGGTACGCATCGTTCGATTCGCGTCCGATCTGCAGCGTGTACACGAAAAGCCTTCTTGCGAGCCGGACCTCGTCGGGCGTGTTTGCCTCGTCGGCGAGTTCTTCTGCGAGCATGAGATAGTCCGAGGCATCGTTCACATCGAGCATTGCAAAGCGGGCTGCGAGCTGTTCGCTCTGCGCATAGGTCGTCGAAGTGACACAGCACATAAGCACGACGAGCGTGATAATGCCCGCGATCCGGTTCATCGCTGTTCCTCCAACCGCACGAGCCAGAGCTCGAGTGCGAGCCGTTCGAGCGTTTCGATCTGACCAAAGACATGACCGGTTTCGTCGAGCTGTTCGTCGGCGAGGCCAACTTGTTCTGCGATGCGCTCTGCGCGATCGGGACGCTGGGCAGCGATGACGCTCGCCATCATCTCGGTGATCGCTCGGCGGTGGGCGACAAGCCTCTGCGGGTCGCTGCGAGCGATCGCAAGCCGACTCGATAGCCTCGAACGCATACCTTCGAGTCCGCTGCCTCCGGTGACAAGATCGGCCTTCGCGTGTTCGAGCCAGACCACATGCAGGGCTGCGATCTCGACGAGTGGATCGTCCGAGCTTGCATCAGCGGGGGCACCTGCTTGCTGCGCGAAGAGCTCGGCGAGTTCTCTCGCTGCCTGGTCGATCCACGGCCCTTGCGAGCGCAGCCCGATGAGTTCGTGCAATCGTTCGACGAGCACGAGCCGAACCTTGGCGCGCCAGCGAGGGTCGCTTGTTGTGATCTGTGGCGTGATGGTCACGTCGGCGACGAGTGAGCTGTTGGACGCCGAGCGAGGCATGCGCGGCGCCGCTTCGAGCAGCGCGTTGACAATCGACGGCTCATCGGAAAGCGTGCGGGCCATGCCCGCAGCAGCCCGCCGGACCTGACTTGCAGGATCACGCAGAGCTGCCGTGACAAGCACCTCGGCGTCTACCGCATCGGGCTGGCGCGGCACGCGGCGCAACAAGCCCAGCCGACCCGCCGAATCCGTTTCGTAACTGAGGAACTCCATCCCCCATCGCCCGCTGCTTTCATCCGTCGCGGGCGAGAACTCGGCGAGTGCTTGCGTGTCGGTTGGGGTGGTGCGTTGCGATGCAGATCGTGCGACGGTCAGCAGCTCATCGGCACGCTCGAACTCTCCATCGGACGCTTGTGCCGCAGCTGCGTTGAGCGTCGCCAAGAGCACCGCGCGATCGAGAGCCGTTCGCGGGTGAGTCGCGGCATCTGCGAGAGACGACGAGAGTACGTCGTGTGTGATCTGCGTCCATCGTGAAGTAAACCCGATCATCTCGACCGAAGACGTCATGCCCCAAGAGGCCATGAATCGGCCCATCGCGTCACGCCGGGTGCTTTCGTTTGCGTTTCGCGCGACGACCATGGTCGCGTCGATGCCTGGAGCCGACGAGGTGACCATCGCGCCGGTGATGATGTACAGGTTCTCGGAGCTGATCTGTGCGTCGAGCATCGCACGTGCAAGCCACACCCGCTCGGGAGAGTCCGGGTCCCAGCCCAAAGCGGCACCAAGCGTGCGCAGCGCCGAGGTCGCCGCGATGCTGTCCGACGCATCCGGGCTGTGCTTGGTGAGCACGTCCATCCCCGTGAGCAACAGCGCCGAACGCCTTGCTTGATCCGCGCCCGCTGCTGCGCCGACTGCTCCGAGCCACTCGCTCCATGCCTGGCCCGCACGCTTGATGCGATCAGCATGTCCCGGCGCGTCCTTGGGCGTTCGTATCGCAATCGCCGATGCACGCACCGCGCGAGCCACCGCATCGGGCGAAGATCGGTCGGTGCCCAATGCTCCCAGCAGCGTGCGGAGACGCTGGCCAACCCATGCTGAGAGCCTGCGTGCATCGAGCGAATCGAGCACGTCCGCTGCGAGAATGGCAACGCTCGCTTGTTCGCCTGTGATCCCTTGTTCATCGTCCAATGGCTCTGCGATCACTGGATCAAAGAGACGGTCAATGACGTCAAAGGCTTCGGACGCCGAGTCCGCATCCGAGAACAGCCTCATCAACGCAGCGGCGAGCACCGCTCGCTGTTCGCGCCGATCCGCTCGGGAGGCGGTGCGCCACTGTGCTCCAACGTGGCGAAACGCGGGCTCAAGTTCCGCGAGCACCGAAGCGATCGGCTCAGCACGATCAAGCCCCGCGAGCACGTTGACCTCGACCGGAGCGGGGGTGATGCCCGGCCCTGCGCGGACCTCTCGGCGTGGTTCACTTTCCGACATGGTGGGCGTAAGAGGCGCGATCGCTGTGTCTGGCGTGCTGCGATCTCCACGAAACGCGGAGGGAAGCACGATCAACGCGATACCAATCGAGAGCACGAGCGACACAAGCGAAACGATGAACATCACCGCGAGCACCTGAGTGTTGCGATCCTGTGGCCCGATCGGACTGCGCAGCGCCATCGACCGAACGGTCGATACTGCTTCGCCAGTTGTACCCGGAGCATGTTCGACGATCTCCTGGCTCGCAAGCACCGACGCGATCTCCGACGCAGGGATCGAATGCCGCGCAGCAAGCCAGAGCACCGCTCGCCGCGAACGGTCGTTCCATCCGCCGTGGAGCGCGATGAGCCGCGTCGCACCCCTGCGAAAGAGCATGGTGTCCTGCATGGTCATCCCGCTCCCCCTTCGCCTGCTGCGGGCGGGCGCGGTGCATTACTGCGCGGAACAGCGATCAGTATGACAATCTCGTCGCGGCGTTTGGCTTGTTCGGGTGTGAGCGTTTCCTTATAGAACAAATCGAACTGATCGAGCACCTGCGATGCACGCACGCGATCAACTCTTGCGAGCACCCCAAGCGAATCGAGCCTCGCTTCCATCCACTCATCGCTGCCCGCTTCGAGCGAACTGAGCACGAGCCGCCATGATTCGAGCGACGATTCAAACTCGCCGATTTGCGCAGCCAATCCCGCGTGAACCCGCAATACCGGGGCCGGCGCAACGCCGTCTTCACGGAGCTGCTCTGCAAGTGCGATCGCGAGATCCCGTGCGATCGGGTCGCCCTGTGGATCTGTTCGCAAAGCCTCTTGATGCAACACGCCTGCAGCAAGCACGACGCTCGAAGCCACAGCGTTCGCGGAATCTTCGGGGCCGGCTGCGAGCAAGCCCGAGAGCAGCCGCTGGCCATAGACCATCACATCGCGTGACGCCTGGAGATCGTCAGGATTCTCTCGCCGAATCTTGGCGGCCCGTTCATACAGCAGGGATTCCGCGTACCGCAGATAATCCCCGCCGCTGCGGACCAGCTCGTTGAACTCCTGCTGAATCGTCAGAGGGTTGCCTTCGCCGATCGCGAGTTGGAGTTTGCGATAGCGAAGCTCGCCCACGACAGAGTCGTGCTCGTCGCGGCTCTCCAACGACTGCAACAACCCGTCGATAAGCCTCTGTGCGACTCGCAGGCTCGGTGGCTCGGTGGCGAAAACCGCATCGAGCATCTGCCGGGCGATACGTTCGCGGGACTGCGCAGAGGCTTGCTCGCCCGCGAGCAGCTCTTCACGGAATGCGTCGGCGGTGCGCACAAAGCGATCCGCGTTCTGCGCACGCATCGGACCTCTGGCGGCACGATACTCCTCGAACATCATCCCGATCGCCATGGATCGAGCGGTTCTTCGCAACGGCGAATCATCGCCCACCGCAAGCAATATCTCGATCGCCTCGGGTCGCGGCAACAAACCGCCCTCAGCACGCCGGACCAAGAGCTCCGCGGCGCGTTTGGACGCTGGAAACCGCACTAAAAACGCCTCCGACATCTCATCACGCCGAGCGGTCAGCGAACTCGTTCCCGCTTCGATCCCACGATCGAGCGCGACGATCATGTTCCACATCGCTTCTTCTGCTAACGCCTGATCGGTGTCCTCGAACTGGCTCGTCCGCTCGAACACGTCCGCCGCATGCTCGAACTGACCCGCCACAAACAAGCATCGGCCCCACAGCACGCCCGCATCGCCCCGTTCGGAAGCAAAGCGTTCGGCGTCGTCCGCGCCGACCGCGAGCTCGAACACCGCAGCCGCTTCGAGATAACGGTTCGCCACCGACTCGGTACTCGTAGTGGATCCGAGCGGTTCGTCTGCGCCTTGCTGCGCTGATTCCGCGCGTTCGACCGCACGCATGGCGCGCACATAATGAACAATGAAACCGCGCTGACCGATCGGTAGCGTCCCGAAACGTGTCACGATCGCGAGCACCTCGCCGAGCTGATCCTGCTCGATAAGATCGGACAACGCGACCTGGGCCATCGCTTCGAGCAGCATCCCTCGGGCTTCTCCCACCGGCCCGCGAAGATTGCTCTTGGACATCGCCGAGAGCGTTGCTACCGCGAGCAGCCGTGCTTCGAGCGGGCTGAGCATGGGCGGCTCATCATCGAACGACAATGCATCAGTATCCGCTTGATGTGCCTCATCGACGGCGATTTGCAGATCCGCCCAGCGTTTGGCCGAGCTGAGCACCACGATGCGGTGCGCGAGAAGCTGCGAGTAGACCTCGGGACTGAGCGTCTCACCGGATTCAACCACAAGATCAAGCCACCGCACCGCGTTGACGTCATCACCCTTGAGGGCTGCAGCACGTGCGCACCCCAGCGCTGATCGGGCGACGTGGCTGTACCCGAGCAGCCCCGGAGCCACAGCATCGACACTCGGCTCCCGGTCGCCGCCCGCGCCGAGAATCCAGCCGAAGTCTTCGAGCGCACGATCGGCGTGGCGTGATTGGCCCGTCAGCCTTGCCAGTTCCACCTGAGCCCAGCCGAGGTAATAACGCGATTGCGAAACCCTTGAACGCATCGCCTCCAGCTCGGCGCGCGCCGAGGCTTCATCGATGTTCGAGTTGCGCGCATGGAGCCGACCTTCGAGCCTACGGATATCTCGTTGCGCTTTGTTGGCGATGTCCCGCAAGTCCGGCAGCATCGCGAGAAACTCGCGAGC
>CAYUVO010000084.1:0-11636 GCA_964448185.1 uncultured Phycisphaeraceae bacterium | reverse complement strand
CCCGCCCCGCGCCGGCGCGCGCCGCGCCGGCGGCGGGGGGGCGGGGGGTGGGGGGGGGGGGGGATTCCGGGTCGAGCGGGTCGAGCCCAAAGCATTTTCCATGCAGGAAGCGCGCGCACAGGCAGCGGGCCTGACCGCGTTGCCGCTCGGGACCGACGGCAAGCCGATCTTCATGGGCATCGAAGCTGCGGGACCGACAGATATAAGGGGCATCGTCCCTTTCCTTGATCCTCAGCAAGAAGCGTTCCTCGAATACGAACTCGCCAAGCTGCTCGTGTCTATCCGCAGCCCGCTCAAACCCGTCGTCGGCGTGGTCAGCTCGCTCGACATGCTTCACGGCAAGACCAACCGTCCGTGGTTCATCTGGCAGGAACTTTCGCTGCGCTTTGAGCTGCGAGACCTCGGGCTCGACTTTCCCTCAGTGGATTCGGCTGTGCGCGCGCTGCTCGTCGTGCATCCTCAAGGCTTGAGCGAGCGGGCGCTGCGTGCGATTGATCAGGCGGTGCTCGGGGGCCTTCCGATCGTGGTGTTGTATGATCCGGTGTGCGAGCTGGATCGGCCGCCGGGTTCTGAGAGCAACCCGATGCTCGCGTTCCAATCCGATCGTTCTTCGCATCTGGGCAACCTGCTCGAAGCCTGGGGCGTCTCGATCGACTCGACCACCGTCGCGGGCGATCTCGATTCCGCAGCCCGCGTGCGTTCGCGGGGTCAGGTAGTGCCCTACTTGCCCTACCTCCAGCTCGGCAGCGAACGCTTCAACAAGAGCGATCCTGTCACCCGGCAGATCGGCTCGATGATCCTCGCGTCCGCGGGTTCGATCGTCGCGTTGCCCGGGGCGACGACCACGTTCGAGCCGTTGATCTCGACGACCGATCGTTCGACGCTCATCGCTGCCGATCGGATCAGTCCGATGACCGATCCTCGCGAGCTCGCCGACGCCTTTGTCTCGCGTGGCTCGCCTCTCATCCTCGCAGCCAGGCTCCGTGGCCCCGCGCGCTCCGCGTTCGCCGAGCCTCCGCTTGATGCTGACGCCGCGCCGCCGACCGATTGGCAGCCTCCAAAGCTGATGACGGGCGAGATCGACGCCTTGATTATCGCCGATGCCGATCTCCTCGCCGATCAGTTCTGGCTCGAAGAAGTCGGCTATGGCGGAGCATCGCTCGGCTACCGCCGAATCTCGGATAACGGCGACCTCATCCTCAACGCCATCGAAATGGCAGCGGGCGATCGCTCGTTGCTCTCGTTGCGAGGTCGGGGCAGCACCAACCGTCCGTTTACCCGCATCGCCGAGCTGCAAAAACGCGCCGATCAGGAATACGCCGAGGAGCTCAAAGCGCTCGAAACCAAACGCGACCGGGTCGAAGAACAGATCCGCCTCGCTCAGCAAGGCGATCCAGAAAGTGATCTGGCCGATCAACTGATTCTCACGCCCGAACAAGCCCTCCGGGTCGCGTCGTTCCGTGACGAACTCATCGAAACCAACCGTCGGCTCCGTGAAGTCCGCTTCAATCTCAACGAGGATGTCGATCGGCTCGAAACACGAGTCAAGGTCATCAACGTCGCAGCGGGCCCGCTGTTAGTGGGCGTTGTAGCGATCATTCTCGGGCTCGTCCGCGTCGCCCGCTCTTCCGCCGATCGTCGATCACTTCAGGTGTAACCCGTCTCTCTGGACCACGCCCCTTTGGACCCCGACCATGCGCACACGCACTCTCCTTTGGCTGACTCTCGCGACCGCCCTCGTCGTCGCCGCTGCCGGGCTGAGCGTCTGGCAACAACGCCGAGCCGTCATCGTCGAGCCGCCCCAGCCGTTGGTTGCGGGTCTCACCGAACACCTCAACGACGTGACCATCATCAAGATCGCACAAGACGAACACGCGATCGAGATCGTGCGCACAGACACCGGCTGGACGCTCGGCGACCGGGACGGCTACCCCGCGCTGATCGAACCGGTCCGGCAGTTTCTCTTGCAGTTCGCCGAGCTCAAACGCCTCGAACGCAAGGGCGCAGACGAAGCCCTGCTCGGCCCGCTCGGGTTCGGCCCGCTTGCCCTCTCGCCGCCCACCGCTGTTGAGATTCACACCGGCGCAGGCCCGCTCATCAGCATGGAAATCGGCGCCACCAGCCCCGATGGTCTGGGCCGATACGTCCGCATCCTCGACGATGGCTCGGTCTGGGTGATCGAGGGCACGATCCACGCCGACCCGACCGTTCCCGCATGGACGCAGACCGATCTGCTCCGTCTGGGTTCGCAGTTCCTCGATTCCATCACGATCAAACAACCGGGCGAACAGCCCTTTACCGTTACCAAAGTCGGGAGCGGGCTCGACGCACAACACACCATCAGCCCCATGCCCGAGGGACGCGAGATCGGTTCGCCTAGTCAGTTCGCCAAACTGTTCTCGTCGGTCGCGTTGCTCACCTTCGTTGACGTTCGGCGTCTGGCAACCGATCAATCATCCGATCACTCACCCGATGCGGTCCTGAGCTACACCACCACCGCGGGCAGCCGCTTCACCATCAACGCATGGAGCGAACAAGACAGCTTCGGCGAACGCATCACATGGATCGCGTTCGAGTTCGAGAACAAGCAACAACAGCGCAGCGCTCTAGAGGGCTGGGCGTACCGCTTGACGCCGTACGCTTCGGATGCGTTTGAGATGGGCGTCGATGACCTGACGTTCGAGCAGGCGTACGAGTTGCCCGTGCCTCAGCTCGAAATGCCCGACCCATCGCCCGACCCATCGCCCGGGCCTCAGCCAGAGTGAGCGAGAAGGTTCCCTACAAGCCCCGAGTGTCAACCAGGGGGTCTTGAGTATGGCGAAAGCGAGCCGCTTCGCTCACGCCGACGGCTTGTTTGAAATCGTCAGCTTGGTCGTGTCGTTGAGTCGTTGGCGTGCCATCTGTTCCCAGCCGCTGCCCAGTTCGCCCTCGGGGTCGGGCGGCACAATCTCCACCTTCTTGTCGCCCAGCTTGGCCTCGCCCGAACGTACCTTTTGCTGGAACGTTTCGCACTCGGCGAGCAGCCGATCGAGAATCTCCGCTTCGGGAATGTTTGCGACCTTCTCGCCTTGCACATAGATAATCCCGCGTTGGTTGCCCGCGAACACCGCGACGTCTGCGCCTTCCGCCTCGCCCGGGCCGTTGACCACGCAGCCCATCACCGCAACTTTCATCGGCACCAGAATCCGCTCCGCGAGCTTTGTGCGCACGTCCTGAATCAGCGTGAACAGGTCCACCTGAATCCGGCCGCACGTCGGACACGCGATGAGCTCGGCTCCGATCCGCTCGCGCAGCCCAAGGCAATACAACAGCTCGAGCCCGTCCTCGACCTCATAGATCGAGTCGTTGGCATAGCTGATCCGAATCGTGTCGCCGATGCCCCGCGTCAATAGCGACCCGAGCGCCACTACGCTGCGGATGCAGCCCGTCTCTTTGGGGCCCGCGTGCGTCACGCCCAGGTGCAGCGGGTGCGCGAACCGCTCAGAAATCTCGGTGTACGCATCGAGCACGAGCATCGCGTCCATGGATTTGGCGCTGATCGCGATGTCAAAGAAGTCTGCGTCGTAGAAGATGTCGAGATATTCTTCGAGCTTGGCGATCATGATTGCGAGCATGTAGCCGTGCTTGTTGGCGCTGAACATCGCGCCGAGTTCCTTCGCCCGGGCTTGCTTGTCCTTGCGCTCGATGATCGAGCCTTCGTTGACGCCCACGCGGATCGGGATGCCCGCTTGTGCGCACGCCTTGATGACATCCGTGACCTGAGAGCGAGCCGAGATGTTGCCTGGATTAAGGCGGATCTTGTGGACGCCCGCTTCGACCGCTTCGAGTGCTCTCTTGAAATGGAAGTGAACGTCCGCGACGATCGGCACCGTGGTCTGCTTGATGATCTCGGCCAGAGCCTGTGTGTCCTTGCGTTCGGGCACCGCGACTCGCACGATGTCAGCGCCCGCAGCGGTGAGCTTGTGGATCTCCGCGATGCACGTGTCGATCGCGTGGGTCGCGCACGCGGTCATGGTCTGGACGCTGACGGGCGCAGGGGGAGAAAAAGCGGCCTCTGCAGCGAGGGCGGTCCTCGGATCAGCATCCTTGGGCAGCCCGCCGCCGATCTGGACGATTCCCGTTCGGCTGTCGCCGACAAAGATGGGCCGCGTAGGGCGTCGTGGGGTCATGGATGATGGTACGTCGTCAGGAGCCCTCGGGATCGTCGGGCTCTGGGGCTGCCGGGGAACGCACGCGGTTGGCATACTTGCACCGCCTCAGCCCGATGTAGACGAACCCCTCAAAGATCAGCAGGCCCGCGAATGCCGTGAGGACCGCGAGCAACGAGAAAATCCTGGATGCATCGATTCGGAGACTTCCAATCTCCGGATACCACCGGTGGTCATCTGCGAGAAAGGAGAGCGCAAGAAACACCGGACACGCTGCGCTTCCGACCAGCCAGCAGACGGTGCCGTGCGCACAGAGTGAACCTGCGAGCACGCTGTCAACCCTCCATCCTCGGCGACGAGCGGAGAACGAGAGAGTAAACTGCTCGATCTTGGCCATGAGAAACAACGACGGAAAGATCAACAGGACACTCATGAGCAAGCCCAATACCAATGCAGCGGGCACCATGCTAAGGTCGGTCTTGGCGAAATGAAATATTACAAACGCCATCGTTGCCGGCGCACACGTTGCAAGCAAAGTGAACACCAGCAGCTTGTGCGATCGGTGATGTTCTGCCTGCAGCTCGTCAACCGTTTTTAGCGGCGACCTCAGTGTTTGCCACCATGTAGCTGCAAGTATTCGGAGCGAGTCCTCCTCATCCCGCTGCCACGGCGTGCCGGTTCTGCGTTCGGGCAAGCTCTCGACGATCGGCTTGCCGCACTCGGGGCAGGCTCCATCAGTGTCCAGCCCCTCGATGACATAACCACACCGCTCGCAGAGCAGCGTGTATTCATCTTCCCATAAGGTCTTTCGTGCCATCGCTAAGAGCGTACACTGACTGCTGTGAAGACCAGCATCAGGCGCATCACGAATCAGGATCGGCTCTACCCGCAGGCGTGCGAGCTGCGGGATCGCGTGCTGCTCTCGCCCATCGGGTACTCGATGGAGCAGTTCCGCACCGACTACCCAGCGGTCGACACCCTCTCGGACCACTTCGTGGCGGTGATGGACCATCCCATCGGGGCTGAGGGTGGGGGGGAGGGTGGAGCCAGAGGGGGGGGCGGGCCTCGCGTCGTTGGCGTTGTCGTGCTCGTCCCGCCTGAGGGGCTCAATGAGGGTTCGCCGGGGGCTGGGGGGGTTGGAGAGGGCGTCGGCAAGCTCATGCAGATGGCGGTCGAGCCTCAGCTTCAGGGCTCGGGAATCGGTCGCCAGCTCGTCGCGGTCCTCGAAGCCCACTCCTTCGGCGTACTGGGCTATTCGAGCCTCTTCTGCCACGCACGCATCGAAGCTGCCCGGTTTTACGAACGCATGGGCTGGCAGATCGAGGGCGATATTTTCGAGGAAGCCGGGATCGAGCACTACCGGATGGTCCAAGCCCCAAGCTCAGCCGCCGACCCAGATCAGGCTCTGGGCTAAGCAGGCTTTGGGCTAAAACAGATTCTGGGCTCAAGACCCGCAGCCGCACAAAAACGACCTTGCAGATCCGGTATCTAGTGGCCCCGACGCTCCAAACCTGTCATACTTGGGCATCGAAGCTGCACGCACTCCAACCGATGATCTCCCAGAATCCGTCCTCGACGCCGAGCGGATCGCAGCCCGCCTCCGCCATCACGGCGTCCGCCCGACCCGCCAACGAGCAGCGGTCTACGCAACCCTCGCCTCGACCGATACGCACCCGACCGCAGAAGAACTCCACACGATGGTCCGGCGGTTCGAGCCCGAGTTGAGTCTGGCCACGGTGTACAACACGCTCGAAGCCTTGAACGCTGCGGGATTGTGCCAGAAGCTCCCGCCGAGCGGCACCGAATCAGCATGGCGTTATGACGCGGATGTCTCGGAGCATGTCCACGCGGCGACGCCCTCTGGCCGATGGGTGGACTTGCCCGAGGAGTTGAGCGATCGGCTCTTGTCATCGCTCGATCAGGAGGCGGTCAAGGCGATCGAACGGGCGACGAGATCCAAGGTGCTCCGTGTTTCGGTGCAGCTGACGATCGAGCCGACGGATGGCGCAGATCCGAAGGCGAGTCGATAAAAACACGGTTGGCTCCTGCGTCTGGCTCAAGACGCCTGCTGCGAGGACCGATAGCCCCCGAGTTGGAATGCTCAATACCGAGCCGATCCGATTCGAGGTCCGCAATGGACCGGAGGCACACCATGTCCCAGAGCAACCGTCGGCAACACGATCGATTCACACTCCAGCCTATGTACACGCGGGTGCTGATCCGCCCGCAGGGCGAGAAGTTGTTCACGCTCGAAGGCCACGCCTACGACCTGTCGATGGGCGGCTTGCGGTTCGAGCTCGATGAAGGCATCGAGCCGGGCAGCCCCGTGGGGATCATGCTCGAACTGCCCATGCCCGCTGGGACCATGATCGATCTCAAGGCAGGGCCTACGACCCAGCTCGTTGCAGCGACCGGCACGGTGGTCTGGCTCGATGACGACGACGCCCGCGGGCCGGTCCGCATGGCAGCCGTCTTCCACGCCTTCGAGACTCCCGAGGACGAACAACAGCTCATCGAGGCGCTCTCGACGGGTCGATACGCACAGGCGGCCTGAGACTCCATCGAGCGAGTCCTTACCTTCTCATCCAGAGTCGCTGTGCCACTGACACCCATTTGCGGGGTCAGTGCTTGGCTGACGACACCAGATCAAACCGGACCCACCATCCCTGAGCGATCGGGGCACCTAAGCTTGGCGCGTGTTCATCGATCATGCTGTCATCCAGGTACGCGCGGGCAACGGCGGCGACGGGTTCGTCTCCTTCAAACGCTCACGCACACAGCCCAAAGGCGGCCCCGACGGCGGCGACGGGGGCGACGGCGGGTCGGTCTTCTTCGAGGCCGATCTCGGGCTCAACACCCTCGTCGATTTTCGAGGCGCCCACGTCTGGAAAGCAGAGTACGGCTCCCCGGGAACCGCCAATAACTGCCACGGCAAAAACGGCAAGCACCGAATCATCCGAGTGCCACCCGGAACGCTCATCCTCGATAGCGAGACGGGCAAGACCCTCGCGGACATCGGGCCGGGAGACAACGTCGAGATTGCCTGCGGCGGGCGCGGCGGGCTCGGCAACGACCGCTTCAAGAACTCGATCAATCAGGCTCCAAGGCACGCCGAACCGGGGGAGCCGGGCGAACGCTTCGAGGTCCGTCTCGAACTCAAGCTCATCGCAGACGCCGGGTTTGTGGGCCTGCCCAACGCGGGCAAGAGCACCCTGCTTGGCGCGCTCACTCGGGCCTCAGCCAAAGCGGGCAGCTACCCGTTTACCACGCTCACCCCTCAGCTTGGCGTGCTCGAGATCGACCCCCGACGCCGGGTGGTGCTCGCGGACCTGCCGGGTCTGATCGAGGGCGCTTCCGACGGCGCAGGACTCGGGCACCAGTTTCTCCAACATATCGAACGCACCCGGGCGATCGTGCATCTGGTGGACCCCCAGCCGATGGATGCAAGCCCGGTCGAGAACTACCTGACGATTCGCGCCGAGCTGACGTCCTATTCGCAGGCGTTGGCGTCCAAGCCCGAGCTGATCGTGCTGACCAAGACCGATCTCATCGGGTCGGATGAAGAGATCGAATCGATCGCACAGGACTTTCGTCGTGCATTGAGGCCGCAGATTGATGCGCACATCGTGGTCATCAGTGCAGCGACGGGCAAAGGGCTCGACGAGTTCTGCGAACAGCTCTGGACGCTCGTTCATGAAGCGGGCCTCAAGCCCGGCGGCTGGAACGCATAAAACAAACGAAGTGTCATGCGGGCACGAGCGCAACGAGCCATTCGTGGTTACCGCGTGCGCGTTTGGAACTGCCCGTGATCGGGCTTTGGGTCAGGCCGACCACTCGCACGCCATGCTCGGGCAGCCTCTCGACGACCCGTTCAACGATCTGGCGGGCCTTTTCTTCGGGCAGAATCCCTTTGGTGCCGAAGGTTCGCAGATCAGTTTTGGTGCATTCGTAGTGTGGCTTGATAAGTGAGACGATCGTGCCTTCGCCTTCATTGCCGAGCCAGCCGAGCGCCGCCGGGATTGCGTGGCGCTGACGGGTCCATCCGAGATCGACGCTGACAAAGTCCACCGGCCCGCGTGGCTCAATGTGCAGCGCGTTCGAGCGTTCCATGACCACCACTCGCGGATCGTTACGGAGATTCCAATCGAGCTGGCCATACGCGGTATCGACCGCAAAGACGCTCGCAGCGCCCGCCTGCAACCAGCTATCAACAAACCCGCCCGTCGAACAGCCAAGATCAGCGCACACACAACCGGCCGGATCGAGCCCGAACTCTCTGATCGCGTGATGGAGTTTGAGCCCGCCCCGGCTCACAAATCGCAGAGGCGGGGTAACCGGTTGGTTCGGATCGGGAGTGTTTGAGGCGTCGCTCACAGCGGGCTATACGCTTGGCGAACGCTCGGCGGGCACCAGCGGAACGGCCATCGGAGCGTGCGCTAAGGGAGCGGTTACGGGCTGAGCGGTGGGCAGGCCGATAATCGAGATCCCCGCCTGGTCGGCGAGTTCGAGCATCTCTGCGCGGTCCACCATGATGACATCGCCCGCTGCGAGCGCTAGGCAACCCCCGCCGTGGGCTGCGAGTTTCTCGATGGTGCGTGGTCCAACAGTGGGAACGTCCGAGCGGCGGTCGTGTCCTGCGCGCGCGCCCTTGCACAGCGTCCAGCCCTTGGCCTTGCACAACTGCCTGACTCGTTCGATCATTCGGTCGGTGCCCTCGACCGCTTCGACCGCGATCACGTCACGATCTCGCACCGCGACGGCTTGTCCAATATCGAGCCGGAGCATCTCGGCGAGCAGAGGCCAGACGAACGCGATGTCGCCGCGTTGCTGGTCGGTGGGTGCTCGGCGGGTCATGACGCCGGCGGTTGCGAGGTGGTTCTGGATAGGGGCGGTCGAGTCCATAAGTCCAACTCCGTATCGATCGAGTTCTTCGGCGATGGCTGCGAGCAGAACGCTCGATCGGCGGTCGTGTCGCAACTTGCCGAAGATCACCCGTGCAGAGGCGACATCAGGCAGATGCCGGAGCAACCTCAGCGGGTCGTGGATGATCTTGGCCTTGTCAATCAAACCCACCATGATCGCGTGATGGATGCCATGTTTCGAGAGCGCCTTGCCCCAGGATCCGACTCGGAGCAGTCCGACGTCTCTGAACCGATCACAGAGCTTGGGAAGCTCAGGGTCGTATTGACCGGCGAGCCCGAGTCCAAAGATCTCATGTCCTTGTGATCGCAGGCTTTGCGCTACAAGAATGGGCAATCGGCCGCCGCCCGCGATCAGCCCGATCGGCGTCGGTGGCGGGGGAGGATCGGGCAGGATGGAGAGCGAAGGAGGTATGCCTTTGGCCTTGTCTGGTCTTGTCTGGAAGCAGGACGGGGGCAGGGGGGGCAGGGGGAGCGAGTCGAATCAGGACACCACTGGACGATAGGCTCTGCTTGCCATGCCCGAGGGTACCCGAATGATCCGATTCGCGTTGCTGACGTTGTTCATGGCGGTTCTCACAGGTCCAATGAGGGTCGAGTCCGACCCGGATCTGAGCCGATGCACAGTGCATGGCTGAATGGACCGCTTCTCAGAGCGATCAGAATCTGGATACCTCAGGATCGGGCCGACCGTGGCTTGGCGTCCACTATGTCTGCGCGGGGACCTATGGCCGGGTGATTCTGGATCGCTCGGGCTCCTTTTATGTCGCCTCCTGCCCCAAGTGCTCCAAACGCTGCACGATCCGCGTGGGCTCGGGTGGGACCAGCAACCGGATGTTCGAGATGACCTGCTCTGCTGCTCCCAAACGGTGAGGGGTTGTTGGCTCGGAGAACTTGGAAGGGGGGGGGAGGGGTGAGGAGGGGGCGGGTACGATCGAGGCATGAATCTTCTGAGTGTTTCTGGGTTTGCTCTTGGTCGTCGAACCGGGTTGTGCGCCTCGACGGGTGAACCCATCGAGGCTGGAGCCGAGGTGGTGACGGTGCTCGTCGAGCCCGTCGAGGACGAACAAGGCTTACAACGGCTCGACTACTCGGCGTCCGCTTGGGACGCAGGCGCTCGACCTCCCACCGACCGGGTGGAGTTCGCGTTCTGGCGCGGGGTCCAGCCCAAGAGCGGGGCGAACACGCCGGGCCGATTGATCAGCGACGAGGAAATGCTCGAGCTGTTCGGGCGGACTTCGACGAGCAGCGACGATGAAGACCCTCGGCACATCACGTTTCGCTATGTGCTCGCGTTGCTGTTGATCCGTCGGCGGATGCTCACGGTGCTGAGCACGTCGCAGGACGAGGGCCTCATCGTGATGAAGGTCCGCGTGCGTGGCAGACCCGAAGAAGTGCTCGAAGTGATCGACCCGGCGCTCGACGATGCCGCGCTGGAGGCTGAGACGCAGGCGTTGATTTCGATGCTGGTGCCCGATGGGTCGCAGCCCGATGGTTCACAGCCCGATGCGCCAACGCAACAAGCGCCCGAGGAGGTGGGGGGATGAACACCTTGCTGAAAGATCTGATGCGAAGGTTGACGCGAAGAACGCTGCCTGTCTTGTTGGGCGTGCTGGGCATGCTCATTGTCGGCGGGTGCAGCTCGTCTCCGGGGGGGAGTGCTCCGACGCCTACGGATGTTCGCAGCGAGCTTCCGAGCTATTCGCAGCTCGCTGAGGCGCACAACCAGCGGGTCGCTCGGCTCGATCGGCTGTGGTCGCGGATGAGCTTTGTGGTTCGTCGGCCCGATCCCGAAAAGCCCGGCAAGACGCTCAGCGATCAGGCAGAGGGGCACATCCAGATCGAGCAGCCCAACAACGTCTCGGTGAGCATGACCAAGCTCGGGGAGCTGTTCTTCTTGCTCGGCTCGAACGACGACCTGTACTGGTGGATCGACCGCACGAGCAAGCGGGAGCCTGTGGTGCTCTTTGGGCGTCACGAGCTGGCGGGGCCCAAGACGCTCGAATGGCTCGGCGTGAGTCTGGCGCCTCTGGAACTGGTGGATCTATTTGGGATTACGCCGCTGCCTGTAGCGACCGAGCAGTACGAAGTCTGGGTCTTGCGCGAGGCCGAGGGACAGGTCAGCGTGATCGTGCCCACGCGATTTGGGTATCGCAAGCTGATCTTTGCTGAGCAGACGCATGTTCTTGAGCACGTTGAGTTGCTTGATGCTGCGGGTGACTTGGTGGTTCGTTCGGAGCTTGGGCGATCGCGCCGGGTGCCGGTGCGGGGCGAGGGCGAGCCGGGCGAGTTTATGGGTACACGCATCAGGCTCGAGATCCCGGCTGAGGACGTGTTCATCTCGATCGAGCTTGCCGAGCAGACGAACAAGGATCTGAATCCCGCTGCGTTTGACTTTCAGAAGCTGCTGCGTGGCTATGGCCGCAACGGCAAGCTGTACGACCTCGACGCCCAAATCGATGAGCAGTTCGAGGAGCCGGGGATTGAACCCGAAACGCTCGGGCGAGGGAACGCACGTTGAGTTGGTCATTCGTGCAAGGGTGCAACGTACTTCTCGTCACAGCGATGC
>CAYUVO010000083.1:6275-11692 GCA_964448185.1 uncultured Phycisphaeraceae bacterium | reverse complement strand
CTCGCGCTGCTCGGGCTGGTTGGGCCGTGCCCGTAAGCGGGCTATACGCCCCCCCCTCCCTCCAACTCGACTTGCATAAACACGGGCCGTCCCTTTCGCAGGGGCGGCCCGCTGTGTTGGTGAGGGAGACGAGAACTTCGATACGCTCCCCCCCTTGGCGGCGCCGATGGCGCCGTCTCCTTCGGCGACTTCTTCGCCCTGCTCGGGCTGGCTGGTCCCTGCTAACACTCTAATATTCCAGTATTTACGGAAATACGCGCGATTCGCGGCCAATCTGTGCCCGTGAGAACGCTGGTTTCCGCTACGCTGGTTTTCGCTACATTGATGTTATCGGCATCAGGGGATTGTCCCCGGTGCCCTATTCGTGGCCCAGAGGAGACCGTGATGAACCTGATGAACCTGATGAACCTGAACAAGCGCACCGTTCCCCGTCTCGTCGCTGTCGCCGGCTTCGCCGCCGCCGCGAGCAGCTTCGCCGCCACACCAGAAGACCCCATGGGCCGCCCCGCGGGCTACCAGGGCGTGGACAAGCCCGCCGTTGACACCACGGGCATCGACTACGACGCTTTCGGTGGAGCACCCCAGCAGGGCATCGTGCCCATGCAGTTGCCAGACACGCTCACCATGCCCGCGGGCACCTACGAAGATCAGGGCCCGCTCGAGCACCCGGCTTGGGTCCAGGTCGAGTTCGAAGCCGAGCCCACCAAGCACCAGGAGAGTCTCGCAGCGGCTCTCGACGCCGCCTGGCAGGCGGGCGAATACGACCTCGGCCGGGAGCTGATCGAGCAGCTCCGCGCCACCGGCTTCGACGGCGGCATCGGATACAGCTACATCTACGACGATCAGCAACCGGCTAGTAAGTTCTTTGACGTCTTCGCGGGCGAACGCCGCATCGGCGGCACCCGCACCGGCGCGGTCATGTACGAGATGGATTTTGCGCCCGACGGCACCATCTACGCGGTCGTGCTCTGGGGGTTCAGCACTTGGACGCTCAACCGCTCAACCGACGGCGGCAACTCTTGGACCGAGACCTTCTCATGGACCGGCCCACTGCTAGACGTCGACATCGCCGTCGTCGGTGGACATGTGTACGTTGGATATCTCGCAACCACAGGCCGGCTCCGCCGAGCAAGCGCCGCGACGGGTTTGAGCGATGGCGCGTTTGGATTCCAGATCATCATCACTGGCACCGGCGGCGAGCTCCCGCTGCGGGATGTCGCGGTCGAGGGCAACGCCGACTCATTCGACAACCGCATCTACTTTGGCATGCTCAAGTCCGACGGCACCATCTTCTTCTCATGGGACGATTCCAGCGACGGCACGAACCCTACCGAGGCCTCGCCAGCGGTCGCCAACGCCGTGCCCCCGCTCGACATGGCTTGGAACGCGGACTTCACGGCCTACGGCGTGTTCATGTCGTACATGACCGCGAGCAACGATGTCGGCGTGGCACGCACGGACGGGGTCAATTGGCCGCTCACGACGGTTACAAACACGACCACTACCCGTCCGGACGTAAGCGTGTCCGCCTACCAGGACACCATCATCGTGGCATACGAGGACTCGTCCAACGAGCCTATGTACCACATCACGTACGATGGCGGTGACACCTACGTCTTCAGCGGAGCGTTCTTCGCCGCGGGGCCTAACTATACGAGGAACGATGTCGCCGCCTCTCTCGGCTACGGCACGGCGATGGTCGCAGGGGCTGAAGTCGGCGAGCCCGACATTCTCCGCTCCGTGCACCGCCCGAACTACGTGCCGGGCCCGTGGCCCAACAGCGTTGACTCCAACCAGATCGACGTCCGGACCGGCAGCAAGGTCGCGATCGAGGCGCTGCCCGCATTCAACGGCGGTGCCTACAGCTACGGCGTGATACACAGTACCAACGACGACATTCCTTACTTCGACCGCATCGATGAAATCAGCTCGTGCCCGGGTGACATCGCCGACGATTTTGGCACTCTCGGCGGCGACGGCATGGTCTCCTTCGGCGACTTCCTCGCACTGCTCGGCTTGGTCGGGCCGTGCCCCGGAGGTATTCCGGGCTGCGTCGGCGATATCGCGGACGACTTTGGCACACTCAACGGTGGTGACGGCATGGTCAGCTTCGGCGACTTCCTCGCGCTGCTCGGACTCGTCGGGCCGTGCCCGTAAGTGCTCGCTCAATAGATTGATTTACCGCGGGGGTCTCTCAACAGAGGCCCCCGTGTTTATGGCGAGACAGCTTGCCTAGCGATGAGCTCAATGACCGCGTGCCCCCTCACCCGCCGCTGCTCACCCACCGGGCAGATACTTGTCGATCCAGTCGTCCTGTCGGAGCACGCCTTCGCGGTTGCGGCGCGCACGCGCCTCAGCGCGAGCCTGGGCCATCGCAAAGACGCGAACCGCCAACAGGTGCCCGCTCAGCTCGCGCTTGGTCGCGCCCGCACTGAGCACCTTGACCCACCCCGGCGCGTTCTGCGTCACGAGTTCATCTTCAAGACTCACGAACGTCTGGTTCGTTCCCGGATCGCCCTGCCGACCCGCGCGACCGATGAACTGACGATCGATCCGCTTGGCCGTGTGCATCTCTGTGAGCAACACATGGAGCCCACCCGCCTCGATCGCTGCTTGATCCGGGATGATGTCCGTGCCCCGGCCCGCCATGTTCGTTGCCACCGTGATCGACGCACGGTGCGCACCGCGCGGTCCCATCCCGGCATCCTCAATAAGCTCCGCCTCTTCTGCGTCATGCAACGCATTGAGCGTTGTGTGCGGCAAGTTGCGATCCTCAAGACGCTTCGAGAGATACTCGCTCGCATCAATCGAACGTGTGCCCGCGAGCACCGGCTGACCCGCGCTCGATATCTGTTCGATGCTGTCCACGATCGCGTCCCACTTGGCCGTCTCTGACGTAAACACACGCATCGGCATCGCCTTGCGAATCAGTGGGCGGTTGGTCGGGATCACGACCACCGGCCTGCCGTAGACCTTCTCGATCTCGCCCGTGGCATCGGCGACCGTGCCCGTCATCCCGCTCAAGAACGGGTAGCTCCTAAAGAACCGCTGGAAGCTCATCCGTGCGAGCGTTTCGCGGTCGGCGGTGATGTCGAGCCCCTCCTTGGCCTCGACCGATTGGTGCAGCCCGTGCTCCCACGAACGATCCGCCAAGAACCGCCCCGTGTATTCATCGACGATCACGATGCGTCCATCGACGACGTGGTACTGCTGGCCGTGCTTGTAGCAATGCCGCGCGACCAACGCCTGACGCACCAACTCCTCAGCCCGCCGGGTCGCTCGCCAGATCGGATCGCCTTGGGCTGCGAGCACTTCCTCGAACATCTGTTCGAGCCGGACCTTGCCCCGCCTGCGAAGCTCGCAGCTCCGCTTGAGCCGATCAATCGAATAGTCCGGCCCTTCATCGAGCTTCTCGGCAAGCCGCGTCGATTCGCGGTACACCTCGCTGAGCTCATCCTCGGTGCGGCTCCTCGCAATAATCAACGGCACGACGCCCTCATCAATCAGCACCGCGTCGGCTTCATCGACGATCGCCGCCTGCAAACCCGGGATCAACGGCCCGCCGCTGCCCGTCGGATCGAGCGCCGCCGATTGCCGACCCGTCCACGCATTGTTCATCTGCCCCATCCGGAGCTGATCGCGCAGATAGTCCGCTGTGATCTGCTTGGGCGTGCCATAAATGACATGCTTAGCGTACACATCCGCGCGCGCCGTCGGGTCCATCTCTTGTGTGATGCACCCCACCTCGATCTTGCATCGCTTATAAATCGGCGCGCGGCTCACCGCGTCACGCTCCGCCAAATAGTCATTGACCGTAAACACGTGCACATGGCGATGCCGCCACGCGATAAGCGGCGCAGCGATCGAACCCGTCAGCGTCTTGCCCTCGCCCGTGACCATCTCGACGACCCGGCCATAATACAGCCCGAGCGCTCCCATGAGCTGCACCGGGTACGCCTCTTGGCCCGTCTCTCTGCGCGCGACCTCGCGTATCGCAGCGATCCCACGCCTGAGCGACGCTGCTTCCTTCGCTCTCGCACCAGCGCCCTTGGGCCGACGAATAAACTCCCCGCGGATCTCGTCGATCGCAGCATCTAGCGCCGACTCCGAGAGCGTCCGAAACTTGTCGCTGCTCTCGGCAATGCGATGCGCCTCAGCGAGCAGCCAGCTCCGCCGCTGACGCAGCTCGCCCGCCTTGACGATCGCGCGGTTCGCCAGCCCATCAAGCCCTTTGAGAACTTGGGGCTTGCGCCGCCGGGCGCGGACCGCTTCATACAGCGCGTGATATCGTGTGATCGCCTGATTCATAGATGCATGACCGCTTTAGATATCCACCTTGCCCTGCACCAGCTTGCGCAGACGATCAACCCATTGCGACAGGTAAGGCCGATCGGGCAGCGTAAACCGAAGCCGAACCCGCTCACCGGGTAATCCCGGCCAAGGCGTCCCGCCATCCTCGCTCGCAAGCGGGCTCACATGCATCACAAACTGTGGGTCTTTCGCCAAAAGCCCGGACTGCTCCGACGTATCGATCTCGATCGTTCCGCCCCCGGCATACCCGAACGACGGGTGCGGGAGCTCCCGCTGACCCACCTCGACGAGCTTGTCCACCCGGCCCACAAACACATGGTCCGCCGCCGAGATCAGCCGAAGCTCGACCCGATATTCGTCCGTGCTCAGCTCATTGGGCCACGCCGCTTCTTGCTGTTCAAGCAACGCCGTGACCCGCAGATCGCGGTCGTCGATCAATCGGCACACCGCCTGGCCCTCTTGGACATACGCCCCGACGATTCTCGCCGGGTCCGCGCTGACCACACGACCAGAGATCGGAGCCCGCACGATCAGTTTGTCGAGCTTGGATTGCAGATATGCCGCTCGCGCCAACCGGGTCTGGATGGACTGCTGCGCGATCTGCGCCTTGGCAAACTCCTGCCGCCCCACCGCTCGCTGTTCGAGCACTTCATATTCGGCGATCTGTGCTTCGAGCCCCGCAAGCTCGCTCTTGAGCCTTGCGTTCTCCATCGTTACCAGCGTGTCGCCCTGCTCGACCCAGTCCCCGATCCGAACCGCAGATTCAACAACAAACCCGCTGGTCTCGAAGTACACCCCCGCCTCTGCCCGCGCTTCCATGACACCCGCCGCGCGACGATGGTCCGGTGCCGGGATCAGCCCCACCGCACCGATGCACGCCGCGACCATCAGGATGCTCGTAGCGATCGCTCGAAACCGGTGGTCGCCCAACGCATGATGCGTCGCCAGCCAATGCACCCACTTGCCCACCGGCATAATGAACCACATCGCCGCGGTCCAGATCGCCAGCATCAACCCGATCGCGAACAGCTTGCCCATCACATACATCGTGATCGAGAAGAACAAGAACAATCGGTAGATCATCGCCAGCACGCCGTAGGTGAAGA
>CAYUVO010000083.1:0-6258 GCA_964448185.1 uncultured Phycisphaeraceae bacterium | reverse complement strand
CGTCTCGTTCTTGAGCCTGTAAAAATACACCTTGAACAGATGCTTGAGCACGTTCTGCGAACGCTGCATCAAGTTCGGCACTTCGAGCAGGTCCGACAGAATGAAGTACCCGTCGAACCGCATCAGCGGGTTGGCGTTAAACAGCACCGTCGAGATCGACGCCGTGAACATGACATTGTACGCGATCTGATGCGTCAACGAACCGGGGTTGGTGTTGAGCCACACGAACGCCGCGATCGCCGCGACAAACAGCTCGAAGATCATCCCGCCCGCGCCGACCGCGATTCGTTTCCATTTGTTCTCGAAGCCCCACGCCGCCGACGCATCTACATATGGCGCCGGGAACAGCACGAGGAGCATCATCCCGAACTCGGGCACCTGTCCCCCGTAGCGTTTACAGATCACGCCGTGACCCGTTTCGTGGATCGCCTTGGTCACGATGAACGTCACGATGAGCCAAGGCCACATCGCCGGGTTCGAGTACACGTTCTCGGCGCCGTCCACCAACTCGCCCCACTCGGGCACCAGCTTGACCAACGCGGCCACCACCACCACCAGCCAAACAGCAAACCCCCACACATTAATCAACGGCCTCAGCAACGGCTCAATCCACGTCAAGTACGCATCAGGATTGAACATCTTGACCTTGAAATACATGATCCCAATAGCCTGCTGAATCGCTTTCTTCTTCAACCGATCCCGCCCACGACGCAGCAACTGGTCCGTCTCCGGGTTCGCATCCGCCGCCAACAGGTTCGAGTTGTACAACTGGCTCAGCAGTTGGATCGCCTCGTGCTGCGTCGGCGCCATGTCTCCGTGTCGCTCCAGGCTGATCTTCCAGATGTCTTCGACCGTTCGCTTCCCATCGAACAACCCCACAAACTCGTGCGCAATCGGGTTGAGCCTGTAAAACTGGTTGCTCGACGGGTCCTTGACCACATGCCAACGCTTCCCGCGATAGTGCTGCCGAGTGATCTGCACATGCGGACGCATCCGCGGCTTCATCGCGCGAACACGGTGCCAGAAGGGAGAAAATGTCGGTCGATCAGCCACTGATGCGCTCCATACTCATCCGATACGCCGCCAATCAATCACCACCAAAGCTGCAAACGCAGCGTGTCTCGAATCCGCCGCGTCCCGATGTTGAGCAGCGTCCGCTCGCCTGTTTCAAACTTCGCAAGCCCCTCCATCCCCGGACGCATCCACGCCGGAGGATCATCGAGCGTCGCGCGAACCTCAAACGCATTGGTCCCTTCATCGGGCGTCGCCAACGGCACAATCCGAGTCACCGTAAGCGGGCTCTTGCGATCCGGGTACGCCTTGGTCGCAAGATGTGCCGACATCCCCTCGCTGATAAGCGAGATATCTCGGTCCTGCACCCGAGCCACCACCGTGAGTTGGACGAGCGGCGCAATCTCAAAGAGCCCGTCGCCCAGGTTCACCGATGAACCCACCCGCTGCGAGAGATCGCCCGACAGAATCCGCCCGCTGATCGGGGCTGCGATTACCGCTTTGGCGATCAAGTGATCGTACAAATCAATCTGTGCCTGCGCCTGAGCGACCTGTTGTTCGTATTGCCTGAACCCCGCCGTGTCGCGTTCGGCAAGCGCACGCTCGGCTTCCTTCTCCGCCTCCGAACGCTGGGCGATCGCCGACAACCGCTGGAGTTCGATCTCCGAAGTATCGAGCCTCGCAAGCACCTGACCCGCTTCGACCCGGTCGCCTTCTTTGATGTCTTCGGTCACGCTCGCGATGATCCCCTCGAACGGCGCCGACACAAACCGTCGCTCGCTCGCCTCAAGCAGCACCGGCGCTTCCACCCTGTAAGGCACCTTCACAAACGTCACCGTGATCGCAAGCGCCATCACCGCAATCCCGCCGAGCTTCCACACCGTGTGCTTCGCGCCCACGAGCCAGCCCGCAACCTTAATGCTGTCGTCATACGCACGAAGCCCCGTGTGCCGATCAGCAGTTCGACGAAGCCGAAGCACCGGAGCCAATAGATCGCACGCGCTCTGCAACAACTCGACGCCCGCAAGGTCAATCCCCTGATCCGCCGCCGTCTCGACCAACAGCACACCGATCACGTCTTCATCGCAACGCAGCGGAATCGACACGAGCTTGAGCCGCGCATCCGAAGCCGCCAGCGACTTGTGAGCGTGCGTGATCGCCTGCGCCAACAGCACATCGCCCTCCACGCCGTCCGCACTCGATCGCTCTGGCGGCGGCGGATACACAATGGGCTGCTGCTGATCCAAACACTCATCCATCGCGTCTTCGAGCAGCTTGACCATCGCCAAACGACGATCAATATTCTCCGTGTCGCTGATCGCCACCGCTTTGACTGCGCCGCCTTCGCCGCCCGAATCAAGCCCCTTCGTCCAGCCCAACGCCACACGATCCGCGCCGAGCTGTCGGCTCAAATCATTGCACAACTGCATCGTCGCGCCCTTGAAGTTCTCAGACGTATTCACCGACCCGATCAGCCGCGTCGCAAGGTCCAACGCCTGCGCCGCCGCTTGGGATCGCCTGAGGTTCTGCCTCGCGCCGTGCCCATGCACATACCCCAAAATCAGCTCGATCACCGCGAGCGTCGTCTGCATCGCCTGCGGACTGCGTCCATCGAGCAACAGCGTGATGACCTGCCGCGTCGCCCCTCCACCACCACTCGACGACCCGATCGGGGCCGCCACCAAAAATCCGTTGTGCGCTGAATCATAAAACGGCGAATCGTTCTCGATCCCAAACACCTCGACCCGCGAACGAGTCCCCGCCGAGCGAGCTGCGGACTTGGCGTCCTGCTCGAGCTCGATCTGCCCATCCTCCGGTGCCGCCGGGGGCTGCTCGGGATTCGCGCTAGGCCACACCAACAGCCCACGCGGATCCACCGCCGCCTGCGCATCGTCACTATCAGCCGATGGCACCGCCCACAGCACCCCCTGCTTGGCGCCGCTCGCCTGCGATACCACCGCCAACATACGAACCAAAAACACCCGGTCGTCCGGCGCATCCGCCGTCAACTCCGAAACAATCCGCTGCCAACCGGGTGAACGTAGCTTGCTCTGATCGATCATCAATGACCCTCCCCATCCGCCTGCACAACCGCACGCTCGCCTCCGCGATCATCATGTGCGTGTGCCGAGTTCCACGCCTCACTCGGCTCGCTAAACCGCACCCAACAGTTCATCCCCGGCGGCAACTGCTCAACGTTCTCCACCTCCACCCGAACACGCCGAGCCCCGCCCCCAGCATCAGCCGTAGGTGCCACCTCGATCACCTTGCCCTCAAAGACCTTCGCCTCATCAAGCACCGGCAGCAAAACCCACACCCGCTGGCCGCCCTTCGGGTCGAGCGCCAACGACTCCTGCGTCGGCACCGGAACGTCAATCCACAACAAATCCACATTCACAACCCGGATCACTGGATCGCCCTGCTGGATCGATTGCCCCACGTCCACCGTCACCACATCCACCACACCATCAAAAGGTGCGACCAACCGGTACCGATCCACGCGAGCAAACGCCCGAGCAGCCTGCAACGCAGCCAAGGTCTGATTCAACTCGGCAAGCTGAAGATCAATCCGCGTGGTCCGATATCTCGATTCCGACCGCTGGTACTCAGCTGGAGAAAGCCCTTCTTTTGCGTACGCTTCCGTTGCCCGATCAAACTCGAGCTTCGCAAGATCTACATCCGCCTGGGACCGCTCCACAGGCAGCTTGGTCGTCGCCCGCGCGTTCTGGAACTGAGCCTCCGCAAAGTCCTCGCGATCATCGCCACGAATCAGCAAATCGCCCTTTTTCACCCTCTGGCCGCCGGTCACCGCGACTTCCACCACCGTGCTCGGGAGCGAAAAACCGATCGCTGCATCCCGGCTCGGACGGGTCACCGCTCGGTGGCCCCCAAACATCGAGATCCATTCGAGCTGCCTGACCCGCACGTCATCGTCGCGGCTCGATCCCGCCTGGGCCATCACCTGCCCGCCGGAACCGATCACCAAGCCCAACACAACCAACGTCAGCACGCTTTGCACCTGTCTCATGGAAATCCTCATCTGCTTGAAGTCTGCTCTGGTCGCCTCGCCCGAGCAACCCACCCACTAAACCTGACCTCTAAATCCTGACCTTTGGGTATCGTTTGAGTATCGCTTGCTGCCCTGATCGTTCCCCAACAGCCCCAAGCCGCCCTCTGCAAGCTGCTCTCTGCCCGGTCCGAACAAGGATTGACGCGGGGTCGATGACGTCTGCGGGCCATCCCCTCATCTGAAATCGGCTTAGCACAACCCTCGGAGGGGGAGGGGAGTGTAAATGGGGGGAGGGAAGACATTCGCTTCCAGCCGATGCTCCTGCGGGATACGCCCGCGAGCCGTGTCCTGTTCCAGCCCTATCCTAGTCTAATCACGTTCGGGATACCCCAACTTTCGTTCTCAACCCCTCAGATCAACCCTTTGACGATCTGCCCACCACCCGGAAACCCGTCATGACCCCAACTCCGACCTCCCCACCAGCACCACCAGTCGGTTCCCATCCTCAACGCCTCGCAGGACTCGCCCTTCACGGCGGAACGCCCGTCTGCGAACAACCCGTCGCCTTCATGAAGCCCCAACTCCACCGCGAAGACATCGACGCCGCCCACGCGGTCCTCGAATCGGGCATGCTCCGCGCCGCCAAGCAGTGCGCAGCCCTCGAAGAATCATTCGCTGCCGCTTCCGACGCCAAGACCGCCCTCACCTGCGCCAACGGCACCTGCGCCCTCCAACTCGCCTACCACGCACTCCTCGAACCCGGTGACGAAGTCCTCGTCCCCGCATGGACCTACATCGCCACCGCCAGCATGATCGTCGCCCGAGGCTGCAAGCCCATCTTCGTTGACAGCCGAGAAGACACCTTTCAGTTCGACGTCGAAGATGCACGCAAGCGAATCACACCCAACACCAAAGCCATCGCCTGTACCCATCTCTACGGCACACCCGTCGACATCGACGCTGTCCAAGCTCTTGCCAAAGAGCACAACCTCAAAGTCATCTACGACGCTGCCCAAGCTCACCTCGCCACCTACAAAGGCAAAGGCCTCGGTGCCTATGGCGATGCCTGCACCTACTCCTTCTACGCCACCAAAAACCTCGGCACCGGTGAAGGAGGCATGGTCACCGTCAACGACGACCAACTCGCACGCTCCATCGAACTCCTCCGATCCCACGGCGAAACCGAGAAATACCTCCACGGCCACATCGGGTTCAACTACCGAATGAACGACATCACCGGCGCCATCGGAAACTCCCGCCTCAAACGCCTGCCCGATGAAACCAATCGACGCCGCGACGCCGCCGATGCATTCACCGCCAAGCTCGCACAAGTCCCCGGCGTCATCCCCCCCACCGTCACCGAGGGTGCCGAACCCGCTTGGCACCTCTACACCATCAAGCTCGACCTCGACATCATCACCTGCACCCGAGACGTCTTCGCCGATGCGCTGCGGGCCGAGGGCGTGCCCAACGCCATCCACTACCCCAGAAGCCTCACCGATCAGCCCGCGTTCGCCGATGTCATCACCGACCACCCCCCGGTCGCCCGCAGCCTCGCTCGCCGGGTGCTCTGCCTGCCCATGCACCACGACCTGAGCGAGCAGGACATCGAGCACATCTGCGAGGCCGTCGCCAAGGTTGCCCACGCCTACAGCGTCTAGACAACACCTTCTCGCCCCAACACCACTCGTTCGTTTATCATGTATCCATGTGACCGTTCACTCGAACCACAATGATGCTGCCGATGCACGGATGAACCAGTGACGCTCCCCCAGAACGCCATCTCTCCTACTCACCCTGCCACCCCCGCGTGGCCCCCGCCCAAGCTCCGCCTGCTCTGCCCGCGAACCGTTCAGGCTGCTGCCATCGCATGGACACACGAACAACAACGCGGCACCGTCATCTGCCTCGTCAGCGCACGCTCGGGTGGCTGGACCCTCCCCAAAGGGCACGTCGATCCGGGCAATCTTCCCCACGAATCCGCAGCGATCGAGGCCTACGAAGAAGCCGGGGTCATCGGTGAGGTTCTCCAGCCCGCCATCGGCTTCTACGACTACACCAAATCCTCCGGCAAACGGTGCCGTGTCATCGTCTTCCCCCTGCGTGTCACCACCATCCTCGACCGCTGGCACGAGGAATACTCCCGCGAACGCATCTGGATCGAACCCGCCGAGATCGAGCACTGGCTCGAGATGCCAGAGCCCATCCGCATCGTCAACGAGTTCTCGGAACACCTC